>JAFUYE010000024.1 GCA_017470715.1 Selenomonadaceae bacterium | reverse complement strand
GCTGTTTCTTTTTGTAATTTTTGCGTGTGTATGCCGAAAAGAATGTGCGTTTAAACCTTCGGTTCTTGATGCGACTGCGATAGCGTTATGCAACATCAATCGCCCATCATCGCGAGTACAGACCGGCAAAACTTTTTTGCCGTCGGGCACGGGCAAACTTTTCGAGCGTCTTCGATATGCTCGGTTTCTTCGCAATAAACATAGACGTAATTGCCGCCGCAATGTAATTTTTCGTTTTCGATTTGTTGAAGTTGCCAACGTTTGAGTTCGCCGAGTAAAAAATCGTCGATAAGCACATAACGGTTGCTTGATTCGGTTTTGAGCGTCGTGAAGAAATAGCCACGTTTATTGATATAGACAACCTGCCGCCGCAACGTAATTTTCTTCGCGTCAAAATCAATATCCTGCCACGACAAACCTAAAACTTCACCGAGGCGCATACCTGTATGATACAACAGCAACAGCGGGATATACAACGGCGTTCCGAACGGATATTTTTCAAGGAGCGCGGCAAATTGTTCGGGCGTGACGATATGACGTTTGATAACATTACGCGGCGCGTTTTTTGGAATTTCGATATAAGCGGCGGGATTCGATTGAATAAGTTGTGCGGGACTTTGGTTGCGAAACCGCCTTTTTCGACGACTTTGTGTTTGCCGTCGGCAGAGTTTTGCCCGTCTCGAAAATATAGCTGAAAGTCTTGCCGCGTTTGCGGGTTCGTACCTGCGCCATCATTTGGGCGCACCGTACCGCACGGTTCAAAATTGGTTTAACGGCACGCGCCAACCTGTACCGTGGCTTGAACGCCTTGTCGTCAAAGAAATTCAAGCCGCCGCCGAATAATCGCAAAAATTTCGTCCCTCCCGAAAGCGGAGGGCTTTTTTTATTGCGACATGATGGGCGAATTGAAACTGCCACTGCCGACGCTGACAATGTTCGTGCCGCCACTGTTTTGCACGTTGCCGTTGATTACCTTCGCGCTGACGTTTGCGGTGATTTTTTTTGGCTTGTCGTCGCCGAATTGGAAAACGATGCTTTTGACCAGCTGTTTTTTCTCGAAATTCAACTTACGATAGCCGTCGACAAGTTCAGCTTCGTCTTCGGTTATGCGCCGCGTCAAAAAGTCAGTCCTGCCCATTTCAATTTTGTGAATGGATGTGCGTGACTTGTAGCCGACTTTTTTGGATAGCTCGTCCTGCGACAGGTGCAATTCTTCACGGCGGTCGCGGATTCGTTTGTACAGTTCCAACATTGCGATACAACCTTCTTCTATGCCGCACATATTATTTGCTTTTGGTTTATGGATACCACCACCGCCGTCGCGTTGATTGTAGCCTTTGGGAGCTTTGCAGTCCAAAACTTTAATCCAAAAACGTTCGCGGTCGTTGGCTTGTGCTTGCGTTTCGCACGTTTCGATAACTTCAATCGTGAAGTTTTCGGGCTTGCAATCGCGCATGTCGTCATCGAGCGGCGTGTTGTCGTTCAAGTGTTGCATAAATCGTTTTTCGACACGCTGACGCGTTTGCCCGACATACGGCTTGTTATTAAGTCGATTCGTTATTTTGTATATCGCTATCATTGCAATCACCAAAAATTTTTTTGAATTATAGCACGAACAAATCGTATAAGCAAACGGCTTTCGGCGTGCGAACTTATCAAGCGAATTGCGGCGAACTCAATTTTGTCGTCGAGGACGTCTTTAACGCGGGCAAAAAAATACCGCAGGCGGCGATTCGGTCGTCCTTTACGGCAACAACCAAAGCGGCTTCGGTAACCAAATCAATGTCAATCGAAACGGTTGCTAAAAGCAACGAACGACCAGCGACGTTCCTCATCACGCTTTTGCGCAACAATGAAATCATGTTGGACTTCAAGAGCGAACTCGTCGACCGATTCTATAAGATGCGCGAAATTCTGTTGCAACGTCAAAATGTGCGGTGGCAAGAAATTCGTTCGGAGACCAAACGCGGCTACAAGGAACTTTCGGCGGCGGTGCACGACCTTTACGAATTTGCCGTTGCTCACGGGGGCACCGTCAGTGAAAAGAAATTTCAGATGAATTTTAACAAACTGCTCAATAAGGCATTGGTGCCGGCACGCGTGACGAGTGTTGTGGTAAAGTAAAGTTGTAACAAAAGTGACTAAAGAGAACGGAGAAAAAATGGCACAGATTTATGACGAAGAATTCAAACAAAAAATGGTACGCCTTCAAGAAGGACGAACAATCGGGAGCTTTGTTTCCAAAGCCAGCATCTCCAAATGCAACGAAATTTCTACGCTCTGCAACTCTGTCTGACAATAAATTGACGACAGAGTTGGCAATTCGCACTTTAAAAGCGGGGCTTAAACGTCAGACGGGAAAAATTTCCTTGACTTGAAGTGCAAACCGTTTGCTAAAATAATTGCGGAGGTGTTTGACATGAAGACACGAAAATTGCGCGACTTGACCGTTTCGGCTGTCGGCATGGGTTGCATGGGATTTAGTCACGGTTACGGCGCGTGCCCGCCCGAAAGTGAATCGATTCGTTTGATGCGTTCAGCTTATGAAGATTACGGCTGTACGTTTTTCGACACGGCGGAAGTTTACGGAGCTTACGAAAATGAAATTCTCGTCGGCAAAGCTTTGAAACCGATTCGCGACAAAATTATTCTTTGCACAAAATTTATGCCCGAAATTTTTTTGCCTGGGCAAGAAATTCCCGAAGGTAAAACTTCCCGTCGCGGACTTCGCAACGCCGTAGAAAATTCGCTGAAACGTTTGCAGACAGATCATATCGATTTGTATTACGAACACCGCGTGCCGCCCAATCGCGACGTGGCCGAAGTTGCCGAGTGGATGGGCGAACTTATCCGCGAAGGCAAAATTCTTGCGTGGGGCGTGTCCGAAGCTACTCCCGAACAAATTCGCCGCGCTCATTCCGTCACGCCGCTCACCGCCGTTCAAAGCGAATATTCAATCATGGAGCGCAAATACGAACGCGACGTTATTCCGCTGTGTCACGAACTGAATATCGGCTTTGTCGCGTTTTCACCGATGGCAGGCGGTTTCTTGAGCGGCAAATACACTTCGCAGACGAAATTTGAAGGCGACGACGTTCGCAGAGTTATCACGCGCTTTGACCCGAAAAATATGGATGCCAACCAAGCTTTGCTTGACCTGCTGAAAAAATTCGCGGCCGATAAAAATTCCACACCCGCGCAGATTTCGCTTGCGTGGATGATGTGCAAAAATGATTTCGTCGTCCCGATTCCCGGTATGCGCCGCGACGAACGCTTGAAAGAAAATTTCGGCTCGGCGGAAGTTGTTTTGAGCGTCGACGAACTTGCCGAACTTGAAGCCGCGCTGTCGAAAATCATAATTCACGGCGACAGAAAAGATTCCGACATTCAAAAGCTCGGAACAATCAACGCAGTCACCGTCAGTTGAAAATCAATCGGGAAATAGCTGACGCAAAATAATTCCTAACTCCTAATTCCTAACTCCTAATTCCTAACTCCTAATTGCAAAAAGCCTTGCGCCGAAAAGTCAACTGTGCTACAATGCGCGTGGTTTTTCGTGAAAAGAGGTGAATTCCCATGTCTGCTTACTGCGAAATTTGTCAAAAGGGCGTGATGTCCGGCATGAACGTCAGCCACTCGCACTTGAAAACGAAACGCAAATGGAAACCCAACATTCAGCGCGTGCGTGCGCTTGTCGACGGCGAAGTCAAACGCGTCAACGTCTGCACCCGTTGCCTTCGTTCGGGCAAAGTCCAACGTGCAATTTGAACTCAAGTCAAAAATAAAACTCCTCGACTGATTCGGTTGAGGAGTTTTTGATTTGTCGTCGGGAAATTATTTGTCAAGCGTGCCGCGTTCGCGAACTTTGTCGGCAGCCTCGCCCATTCGTGCAAAAGATTCATAAACGCCGTTGCGTGTCGGAGCGTACTGTGCCGCGTGTCTTTGGTCAATACCGATTCCGCCCGCTTCGGCCGCCGCGTCGATATTCGCACCGATGAAAACGAAATTCCAATCGTATTGTTTCTGTGTCGCCTCGACCAAAGATTTAACTTTGGCTTTGGTGAATTCCTTGCTGGCGTTTTCGTGCCCGTCAGTCATAATCAGGACAAGCACGCGTCTTTTCGCGGGACAAATTTTTTCACGTTCCATGTTCGCCAAAGTTTCGGTAAGCGTCATGCCGACAGCGTCAAGCAAAGCCGTCGTGCCGCGTGCAAAATATTGCGCCGAAGTCAATTCGGGAACTTGTTGCAAGTCAACGGCGTCGGAAATTTTTTCGTATCGGTCGTCGAACAAAACCGTTGTGACTTGAGCCGTGCCCGATTTCGATTTTTGTTGCTCGATAAACGAATTGTAGCCGCCGATTGTGTCCGCCGCCAAATTGCTCATTGAGCCGGAGCGGTCAAGTATGCAAATTATTTGCACGGGTTCGGCTGAAGTTTTTTCGCAATCCGCAGTATGTTTGTGCGTCAACTGAAACGGCGTTTCGACGGGCTTTTCGACTTTTTCGGGCGTTTTCGGTTCGACGGGCAAAGTTTTTGAGTATGCCTGTCCGACAAACAAAATCATCACCGCGAAGAAAATCAATACTCGGAACATTTTTGGTCGCCTCCCATTCGGGGTGTGTTGAAAAAAATTTTTACCGACTGATGGAATCAGAGGCCGCACAGGACGTGCGGCCGCCCGTCGCATTTCGCGTGATGCGAAATAAGCGGGCTGTTTTCTTTTGGTTACTTTTCTTTTGCGCCAAAAGAAAAGTAACATTCACAAACTCGAACTTGCCGAATGCTCCGAATCGAAATCAACGCAACGAAATTCGACAATTTAACAACAGCCCCTAGTTTTCAATCTCGAAATCGCTGCGAAGTTTGACCGCCTCGGCAACGTGTTCCGCCGAAATAAATTCGCTGCCGCCCGCCAAATCCGCAATCGTGCGCCCGACTTTGATAATTCTGTCGTAGGAACGTGCGGAAAGTTTTTTCGTCTCGAAAACAGCTTTGAGCAAATCTTCGGCTTCGGGTTCCAAAACGCAGAGTTTCTGAATCAGCGCGTGCGTCATCTGCGCGTTGCAAAACATGTGATATTTTTCCAATCGGCGCGTCTGAATTTGTCGGGCGTCGGAAACTCTTTGGCGAATCACGGCGGAAGATTCATTGCGGCGTTTGGAACTGAGTTCGTCGTATTTGACACGGGGAACGCGAATGTGAATGTCGATTCGGTCAAGCAACGGTCCCGACAGTCGCCGCATGTAACGTTTAATTTCCATGTCCGAACAGCGGCAAGTGTGATCGTTGTCGCCGTACCAACCGCACGGGCACGGATTCATTGCGCAAATTAAAATCATGCTCGACGGGAAAGTTAAAGTCCCGTTCACGCGGCTGATTGTAATTTGTCGTTCTTCCAACGGTTCGCGAAGTGCCTCAAGCGCGTTCTTTTTGAATTCCGGCAACTCGTCCAGAAACAAAACGCCGTGATGTGCAAGCGTGACTTGACCGGGCACGGGAATTGTTCCGCCGCCGATTATCGCCGCAGTTGATGCGTCATGATTCGGATTTTGAAACGGGCGTTTCGTCACAAGTCCGCTGCCTTGAGGAAGTTTGCCCGCGACGGAATAAATTTTCGTGACTTCCAAAGCTTCTTCGCGTGTCAATTCGGGCAAAATTGAACTCATGCGTTTGGCAAGCATTGTTTTGCCGGAACCGGGCACGCCGACCATCAAAACGTTGTGACCGCCCGCCGCCGCAATTTCCAAAGCACGTTTCGCCATGAATTGTCCCTGCACGTCCGCGAAATCGTCGACAAGTTCCACGAAACCTTCGGGCTCGTCGACGGGCACGGGCTTTGCAGGTTCAAGTTCAGTTTCGCCGTCAAGAAAATCCACAAGCTCAATCAAACTTTTCGGCGCGTAAACTTCCAATCCGTCCACCAACAAAGCTTCGTTGACGTTTTCGGGTGCGACGATAATTTTTTTGAAATCTTTCGCCCGCGCAGTCAGAGCAATCGGCAAAACACCCTTGACGGAACGCAAGACACCTTCAAGCGACAATTCCGCGACAAACAGAAATTCTTCGCAGACACTCGGACGAAGGCGACCTTGTGAGGCAAGCAACCCGACGGCTATCGGCAAGTCAAGTCCCGCGCTGTCTTTTTTCACGTCAGCGGGCGCAAGATTGATTGTAATTTTTTCGGAACGCAAACGCAGTCCCGAATTTTTTATCGCGGTTCGCACGCGTTCTTTCGATTCGCGCACGGCTGTTGAAGGCAAGCCGACAATGTCAAATGCGGGCATACCGTTTGCGCTGTCGACTTCGACGGAAATAATCAGCCCGTCAACGCCCTGTGTCGCCGCACCAAAAGTTCTGGCGTACAAAGTTCAAACCTCCGTTAAAGACAATTAGGAATTAAATTTCTTGCACAACCTCAAATGCGTTTTCAATGTGGTTAATTTCCACGACGCGCTGTCCGTCCAAAAAAATTTCTATCACGTCAAAGCGACAGGCGCAGTCGCAAAAATTTTCGTCCTGCAAGAAAACGCCTGTCGCCTCGATAATTTTTTTCTGCTTGCGGATAGTGACGGCTTCGCTCGGCAGACCGTGACGAATGTTTGAACGCGCTTTGACTTCGACGAAAACAATCGTGCCGTCGATCTGCGCGATGATGTCAATTTCCGCCGACCGAATGCGAAAATTTCTGGCGACGATTGTGTAACCTTGCTCCTCAAGAAATTTCGCCGCGCAGTCTTCGCCAAAGTTGCCCAAATTTTTTTGACGCGTCATAACTCGACAACAGCTTCGGAAATTTCACGGCGTTTTTCATGCATGACGGCAGGTTTCGCGGATTCTGCAGGATAACCGACGGGGAAAATCGCAATCAATTCGTAGTCTTGCATTTCGGGGAAAAGTTCCTGCAGTTTCGGCGCGTCGAACCAACCGACCCACGTCGTGCCAAGTCCTTCGTCGGCAACGGCAAGCATCAAATGTGTCGCAACGATAGCCGCGTCAATGTCCGCAAAATTTTTGTTGTCAAACGGGCGGACAAAAGCTCCATCTTTTTTCGCGCCGATGACAAACGCAACCGGTGCGCCGAACGTGAATTTTGTCGTCTGTTTGAGTTTCGCCATTGCTTCGGCGGATTGAATTTGCCAAATCGTGTACGGCTGAAGATTTTTCGCTGTCGGTGCCGCAATCGTCGCTTGCAAAATGCGTTGAATTTTTTCCGGCTCAACGGCTTTATCCGTCAGCTGTCGGCAGGAATAACGCGCCTGTGCCAAATCCAAGAAACTCATGATGAATTCTCCCTTCTGTCGATTAGAAAATTTACAAGCAGAAATTAATTCTTAGTTATTAATTCCCGTGGCTTGTTGAAAAAATTTTAACGGTTGCCGAAATTCAGAGACCGTCACGGATGACGACCGCGCCCGCTTATTTCGCGTGATGCGAAATTTGCGGCGAACAAGCTGACCTAACTGTTCCCCCGCTTTTAAAGCGGGTCTTTGGACAAGCAAAGAAAAAGTAGATTCAAAAAATCAATTCAACGAACGCGCCGCAATTTCACGCGACAACAAAATTATCGCAAATACTCACCGCGAATATCTTCAGTCGGTGGCGGTACCGGATAATCGCCGCTGAAACACGCCGTGCAAATCGGCAAACCGCCAACCATTTCGCTCAAGCACTCGAACGGCAAATAGCCCAACGAATCCGCGCCGATAATTTTGCAAATTTCTTCGACTGAACGATTGTGCGCAATCAACTGGTCGCGGTCGGGAATGTCGACACCAAAATAACACGGATGACAAAACGGCGGACTCGAAACGCGCATGTGAACTTCAGCCGCGCCCGCTTCTTTGAGCATGTTGACAATTCGGTTGCTGGTCGTGCCGCGAACAATCGAATCGTCAATCATGATAAGTCGCTTGCCTTTGACCACGTCGCGCAAAACATTGAGCTTGACTTTGACGGATTGAATTCGACTTGACTGTTGCGGCTTGATGAAAGTTCGCCCGACGTAAGTATTTTTCGTGAACGCAATGCCGTAAGGAATGCCCGACTCCATCGAATAACCGACGGCCGCCATGTTGCCGCTTTCGGGGACGCCGACAACCAAATCCGCTTCAACGGGATGATGTTTCGCCAAAAGTCTGCCCGCGATAATTCGCGACGCCGTGACGCTCATGCCGTCAAAAGTTGTATCGGGTCTGCAAAAATAAATATACTCGAAGACACAGCGCGCGGCTTTTTCGGCAGGAATTGCAAGATCCATGTTTGATTCAATTCTGCCGTTGTGAAAAATCGTGACGACTTCGCCGGGCAAAACGTCGCGAATAAATTCCGCGTCGATTGTCTCAAGCGCGCAAGTCTCCGAGGTAATTATGTAAGCGTTATCAAGTTTGCCGATAACCAGCGGGCGAAAACCCCACGGGTCGCGGGCACCGATTAATTTTCGCGGACTGGCAACGACGAGCGAATACGAGCCTTGAACTTTCTGCAAGGCGCGCACGGTCGCTTCCTGTACGGAACGAGATTTAACACGTTCGCGAGCAATGTGATAAGCAATCGTTTCGGTATCGGTTGTTGTTTGAAAAATCGCGCCGCCCATTGCAAGTTCGCGACGAAGTTTCGGGGCGTTGACCAAGTTGCCGTTGTGCGCAAGCATCAAAGTTCCCTTGATATACGCCAAAACCAGCGGCTGAGAATTTTCGCGAGTGGATGCGCCCGCCGTCGAATATCGCACGTGCCCGACGCCCAAGTTGCCTTTGAGTTGGGAAATATTTTCCGCGTTGAAAACTTCGTTGACGCGTCCCAAATCTTTTTGGCAAAGAACTTTGTCGAACACGGTACTTGTGTCGGTTACGGCAATGCCCGCGCTCTCCTGCCCGCGATGTTGCAAAGCGTAAAGCCCGTAATAAATCGCCTGTGCCACGTCCCCGCCGCTCAAATCATACATGCCGAACACGCCGCATTTTTCACCTGCAGAAGTCATTTCAAAATCCATTGCCGTCAACCCCTTTGCAAAATTATTGAGTCTTTGTGCCGCGAAAAAGTTTTGCGTGTCAATTATATTTATGCCGCGCAGGTTTGTCAAAATTTAGCTTTGAGCTTTAAGCTTTGAGCTTTGAGCTTTTAAGATGAAAAATTTTTCCTTAAAGCTTAAAGCTCATAACCTTAAAGCTTATCTACGGGGCGACAACTTCCATTGAAAATTTATTCAGCCCGTCAACGCGAACATACCGAAAATTTTTTCCGCAACCGCGCAGAATTTTCACGGATAAATTTTCGTCGTCGTCGAAAAGATTGTAAGCGCGCCCGCCGCTCGTCAACGTCAGCTCCAAAGTTTTTTCTGCCTCGACGTAAACAATATCAATCGTTAGGGAAATTTTTTCGTCGGCGAAATAACAGCCTTCAATCGTCGCGAAAATAATTTCTTCGCAACACAACTGCAACCGTAGCGCGAATTTCCACGACAAGCCGTAACGTTCGGCGAACGACAAAATTTTTCCCTGCATGGCGGGCAAGTCAAAGTTTCGTTCGGAAATTTCGTAGTTGAAATATTTTTGTCGGCGAATGAACGCGATTGTTTTGGGCAACTGCGGCGTGTCGAAAATTTCTGCGGGCGTGCCCTGTTCGTAAATTTCACCGTCTGCGAAAAATAAAACTCGTGTGGCGACTTCGCGGGCAAAATTCATTTCGTGCGTGACGATTAACATTGTCAGATTTTTTTTCGCCAACATGCGGATGACTGCCAAAACTTCGCCGACCATTGTCGGATCTAACGCGCTTGTCGGTTCGTCCAGCAACAAAATTTCAGGCTCCATCATCAACGCCCGCACGATTGCCGCACGCTGTTGCTGTCCGCCCGAAAGTTCGTCCGGATAGTTGAAAATTTTTTCGTCAAGTCCGACGCTCTCGAAAAATTTTTTCGCCCGCGTGCAAGCATCTTGTCGCGATAATTTTTTCAATTCGATTGGCGCGGCGATTGCGTTTTCAAGTAACGTCAAGCCCGCGAACAAATTAAACGATTGAAAAATCATGCCGACGCGTTGACGCAAAAGTTCAATCGGTTTCGTCGAAATGTCTTCGCCGTCGAAAAAAATTTTTCCAGCCGTCGGTCGCTCCAAAAGATTTAACATGCGCAGGAAAGTCGATTTGCCCGTGCCGGAACCGCCGATAATCGCAATAATTTCTCCGCGCTTGACTTCAAGATTGATATTTTTCAGCGGGACAACGTTGCCGAATTCTTTACGCAGATTTTCCACGTGCAAAATAATTTCGCTCATAACTTCACACCGTCCAAAATTTTTTCGTGACTGCGATTTTTCGGGTCAATTTTTTTTGCAATTTTGTCGGTGACGAACAGCAACAATCGCGACATCAAAAAATAAATCACCGCAACGGCGATTATCGGGACGAACGCGTCGTAAGTTCGCGCACGAATCATGTCGCTCATCTTCGTCAAATCTTGTACCGAAATGTAACCGACGACAGCCGTTTCAAGCAACGTGACGTTCAACGCCAGCTGATACGACGAAAACATATTTCGCACGACTTGCGGCAAGATGAATTTCACGAACGCCCGACGTTCCGAAAATCCCAACGACAACGCCGCTTCCGTTTGTCCGCGAGGAATTGCGTCCGCGCCGTTCTTGAGCAAAATGAAAACCGTAATGCTCAGCACGATTGAAAATACCACGACCGCCACCAAACTTGCGGGAATGTCGACGTAACCGAACACGAAGTAATAGAAAAACATCAGCATGACCAAAGTCGGCACGCCCTGCAACGCCCGATAAATTCCGTCGATTATTTTGTTGACGAATTTATTGCCTTCGCGATAAATCATGTAGACGCCGAAACCGAGAGCCGTCCCGAAAATTATCGACAGCAACGTTATAAAAATCGTCAGTGCCGCGCCTTCAACAAGCATTTGCCAACGGTTTTCGTCGACGAGAGAAAATTTTATTCGCCGCGTGACTTGTGCCAAAAAATTTTCGTCGGAACCTTCGACGCTCACCACGGCAACGGCATGTTCGACGTAAGTAGGTTTGGCGAACAGCATATTTTGTTGACGTTCGGGCAAAATTTCCAGTGCGTTCAAACCGAGGTCAAGTTTGCCAGTCGTCACGTTGACAAGCATGGTTTCAAACACGTCGATTTTAAATTCGTAATCGTAGCCGTAAGACGCGCAGAATTTATCGAGCAGTTCAACTTCATAGCCGACAACTTCTCTGTCGCGCAGATAAACGAACGGCATCGAATCGGAATCCGTGCCGATTTTCAACGTGCCGTTTTCGCCCGTGAGTTTCGACTTCGTAAAAGTTCGTTGAGATTCGTCGCCGAACAGCCATTTTTGCCGGAGCGCGTCAAGTTCGCCGTTTGCTTCAGCCGTCGACAAAAATTCGTTCATTTGGTTGCGAAGTTTTTGCCCGCGTTCATTTTTCGGGAAAATGTAACTCAACGGCACGTCGCCCAAAGAGTCGGGCAGATATTTTACGTTGTTGCCTTCGCGATTAAGATTTTCCGCATAAATTTTTCCGATAACAAACGCGTCGATTTTGTGTTGCGACAAATTTTGCATCAGGTCGCCCAACAGTTCCAAAGTAACAAAATGCGCGTTCGGAAATTTTTTTCTCGCCAGCTGATGATAGGCACTTTCCGGCCATATACCGATTCGCGCATCTTGCAAGTCGTCGACGGAATTTATCTGCTTGTATTCGACGCCGCAACCGCTCAAAAAAATCATCGTCAAAAAAATCGACGGCAGTAAAAAAATTTTATACATGAAACTTTTCATTGCTCAGCGCGCCAAATGCAGATTTACGAAATTTTTTATCTCGGCAAAAGATTTTATGCTGTCGTCGAGTTCCGGAATCAGCAACGCGAAATCGTGCGACATTCCGCGATAAACCGTCAACGTTACGTCGAATTCGTCCGCCGTCGCTTTTTTCAGTAACTCAATTCCTTCGTCGACAAACATTTC
>JAFUYE010000023.1 GCA_017470715.1 Selenomonadaceae bacterium | reverse complement strand
TGAGCGAGACGGATTTGCAGGCAGTGGTTGAGCAGTTAAATCAGAGACCGCGAAAATGTTTGGGTTACAAATCACCGTGGGAAGTGTGGTTTTCTACCCCGTTGCACTTCGTTTGACAATTCAAGCAAGCAAAAGAAAAGTAACATTCAAAATTTCAGCTTGCAAGAACTTCGGTGCCGGTCTCCGTGATTAAAATCGTTTTTTCCCATTGCGCCGAAAGTGATCCGTCAGCCGTGCGAACAGTCCAATCGTCTTTTTCGTCGACGGTAACTTCTTTGCGCCCCGCATTAATCATCGGCTCAACCGTCAACACAATGCCGGGAACAAGCAACATACCTGTTTCCGCCCGACAATCGTGACTTACAAACGGTTCAAGATGAAATTTTTTCCCGACGCCGTGTCCGCCCAAATCCGTGACGACCGAATAGCCGTTTTCGTGAGCCATCTTGCCGCAAGCCGCACCAATGTCGCCGACAAAATGCCACGGTTGAGCCGCCGCGATACCGACTTCCATAATTTCCCGCGTCACGTCGATTAACCGTTGAGCTTCCGCAGAAACTTCGCCGACGGTAAACATGCGCGACGCGTCCGCAAAATATCCGTCCAAATCCGTTGTAATGTCGACGTTCAAAATGTCACCCGCCTTGAGAATTTCATTTCGCGACGGAATTCCGTGACAGACGACGTTGTTGACGGAAATGCAAATGCTTTTCGGGAAACCTTCGAAGTTCAGGCAACTGGGGTGCGCTCCGTGACTTGTAATGTATTCGTGCGCCGCGTCGTTGAGCGTCAAAGTGTCGACGCCTTCCTTGATAAGTTCACTCATCAAGTCAAGTGCGCCCGTGTTAATGACTGCTGCACGTTTGATGCCTTCAATGTCCGCCGCGTTGTTGATTAATCTTTTCGGGGGACGAACTTGATTTCGCGCTTTGATAAATTTCATCTCGTCAATTCGTGCGTCAAAATCCTCGTGACATTTTTTGTACTTCTTGCCGCTGCCGCACCAGCACGGGTCGTTTCGTTTCATATTTCGCAACATCTCCTTGAAAAATTTCAGCATGATTGATTCCTTAAGGCACAGTCAATTTTATCGCAGGTTGCACAAGATTTTTTTGTCGACCGTGAACTTTTCAACGTGGCGCGTTCCAATCCGATAATTGCGGTGACGGATTTTCTCGGCTCCAACATGAACGCCGAACTTAAATTCAAACCGATTTGACTTGCATTAGCCGCCGCAAAAAGTTTCGGTTGCTCCGTCAAATTCCAATCGCCGTAACCGGGGCTGAATCGCCAACGCAAATTAAAGCCGTCTTTTGCAAACGTCAACGCGAAATGTTTTTCCATCAAGTCCGCCGCCTGTTCGACAGCCGCAGTTGCCGCCGCATCCAACAAAACCGACGCAAGATAATCGCCGTGCTCGAATTTTTTCGTAACTTCGCGCTCAATTTCTTCGCCGACGGTCGCCGCCATGCAAATAACTTTTTCGCAACCGGCAAGGTGTTTTATAATCGAATTGCCCGCGATTGTAAAGGGCGGCTCACTTGCAACGGTTTGATTCGCGTCGTCGTAATCGTAAATTTCCCACACGCCGCGCACGTCCGACAAAATCAAAGCCTCCGCGCAGGCGTCACGGATATTTTTTTCGCCAAAATTTTGAGCTTTGCGCAAGCCCGCGTATCGACGAGTTTCCGCCGCGTCGACTTCGGTAATCCGTGCATTGTAAATCGGCAACGCGCTCGCCTCCTTCCAAATGAGAATATCTTACACCAAAAATTTTTTTCGGGCAAAAAAATCTTTGAACAGATTGTAAAACATGATATACTTTCTATAATTCAAGCTATTATTTCAAGCAAGGGTGACCGACATGTTTTTGGAAGAACGACAGGCGAAAATTTTGGAAATGCTCAACCGCGACGGAAAAGTTTTAGTCAAAGAACTGGCCGAAATTTTCGGCGTCACGGAAGATTCAATCCGCAAAGATTTAAGCTCGCTGGAACTCGACGGGAAATTAAAACGCACTTACGGTGGCGCGGTTTCGCTTGCAGAAAAATTGCAGATGACCGAAGCACACAAGCGCAGAATTTCCGACGTGGAAGCAAAACGCAGAATCGCCGCCGAAGCCGTCAAACTCATGCGACAACAAGATTTGATTTTCCTTGACGTGTCGACAATCAGCATCGCAATCGCGCAACTTTTGGAGCGAACCGAAACGCCGTACAAAATTTTGACGAACATGATTGACGTGGTTGTCACGCTCGCACGCAACCCGAAGATAAATTTATTTTTCGCGGGCGGGCAGATAAATCACAGCCGCGACGGTTTTGTCGACGCGCTGAACGTGGAATTTATGTCAAGTTTTCGCCCCGACGTTTCGTTTATCGGCTTGAGCGGCGTGAATATTTTGCGCAACTCGTTGACTTCGCGGGACACGACGGCCGGTGTGCACAAGGCGAAAGTTTTGGAACTTTGCAAGACGAATTACATCATTGCCGAATCGCGGAAATTTGGCGTGGAGAGCACGTATCGTTTCGCGACGCTCGAAAAAGTCAGCGGCATTATCACGGACTCAAAACTTTCCGACGAACTCACGCGGGCGGCAGAAAAATTGAACGTAAAAATTATTTCGGCGGACTGAATTGCCGTCGAATTTTTTATCGGAATTTAAACCGCGTCTGCTATGTTGCAGAAAAATTTTTTGTAAAGGTTTCGGGAGGCGATTGTCATGTTTGGGAAATTTATCGGTAAAATTTTTTTTGCAACGTTGGCGACGGTGATTTTTTGTTCGCTGAACTTTTGTGAGGCGGCGAAGAAAACCATTGCGGTTATGCCGTTGGAAAATGTTTCGGGCTACAGCGATCAACGCATTGCCGAAATTATGACGGAGCAATTACTCGTTGCAATTCATTCAAGCGGAAATTATACCGTTGTCGAACGTGCTCAAATGGGTACCGTAATTAAAGAACAAGGTTTTCAAAACATTGCGGGCGACCCGAACAAATCCGCCGAATCGGGCAAACTTTCCGGCGCGGAATATACTCTTGTCGGCAAAGTCACAATGACTGTCGTTGAGCAAAATACTGCGGCAAAAGCCGTTTCGACAATTACCCGCGCGCTGAAACTTAATAATCTTGAAACTGCGGCGGGAAAATTCGTCAATCAATTCAAAAGCAAAGTTAAGTTGGAAATTCGTTTCGTCGACAGCAAGACGGGTGAAGTTGTCATTGCCAAAACAATCGAAGGCAACAAAAGCGGTGCCACTCAAGCCGAAGCGTTGAACGCGGCGTGTAAAGATGCAGCCGAAAATTTCTTGCGGGAACTTGACACCATTAACCCGTTCCGCGCACGCATTGCCGAAGTTTCGGGCGAAGACGTTTACATTGACCGAGGCTCGCAAGACGGACTTCGTAAAGGCGAAACTTTGGTCGTTGCCCGCGAAGGTGCGCCTATTGTCGTCAACGGTAAAGTCGTCGCCGTGAAACAAACCGTCGTCGGGAAAATCAAAGTTATCGAAGTCAATTCCGATTACGCCGTTTGCAAAAAAGAATCCAGCGAAATTCACAAAGGCGACGTTGTCAAACGGGGCTGACGACATGAAAAATTTCGAGTCAATTTTATCGGAATTCCTTAGCGCAACCGAATCAATCAAGTCGAATCATAAAAAATACGGCACACAAAAAATTTTTCGCAGACGCGGGCGTGGACGAGGTTTAACGTTGCCGTATCTGCGCAAGTGCAAAAAAAAATCGCTCAATCCGACGCTGTCATTTTGCGAGTTTGACGAAGAGAAAGGCTATTATCGATTTTGGTCGTATCACAACAAATATTTGCGAAGACTTGCCGCAAAGAACGTGCGCAAATATTCGGACGACATCGGCGACTACGCTTTTTACAAAAAAATTTTCGATTACCAATGGAGTTGTTGGTAAAAGGAGCTGACGACATGAAACGATTCGCGGCAATAATTTTTTCGTTGCTGATAATTTTTTCGGCGACGGCTTTTGCTAAAAATGTCACCGTCACGGGTACCGGCATGACGCCTTCGGACGCGGAAAATGACGCGCTCCGATTGGCTGTCGAAAATACTTTGGGCGTGCTGGTTGATTCGGAAACGCTCGTGCAAAATTCCATGCTGATTCGCGACCAAATTTATACGCAGTCACGCGGATTCGTCACCGATTACAGCGTCGTCAATCGCGAACAAGTTGCGGGCAGTTGGCGCGTGACGATTAACGCGACTGTCGACGATCAACCGAATTCCAAACTCATGAACGAATTGACGCGGCTGGGAATTATCAACGTTCAGTTGCGCAACCCGAAAATCGCCGTTTACGTCCCCGAAAGTCACATTCAATATCGCGTGCCCGACCCCGCAGGCGAAACGGCTATCGTCAAAGCACTGATTAATGCGGGCTTTTCAAACGTCACGGAAGTCGGCGCAAGATTGAACGTGCCCAATCCGCTGAAAATGTCCGCCGCGCAGATGAGCCAAGCAGCTCAACAATTCGGCGCGGATATTATGATTGTCGGCGAAGCTTTTTCCGAAGGCGTCGGCGACCCCGCTCAATGGTTGCCCGGTAAACAATCAACGAACATGCAGGCTTGTCGTGCCCGCGTCGAAGCGAAAATGTTTATCGTGCGCACGGGACAAATTATCGCGGCTGACGGCAAATACGGCAGTACTTACGACAATTCGCAGGCAGTTGCGTCGAAAAAAGCTTTGGCGGCGGCGGGACAACAGATGGGCGAATATTTTGTTGAGCAGATAACCGGCATGTACACTTCGCAACAAAATGTTGAAGTCGTCGTTTACGCGGCGGACTTCAGCAAAATTAATCTCGTCCAAAGCGCGCTCGGTCAAGTCAATCGTGTTAAAAATGTCAATCTGTCGACTTACGAAAACGGTCGCGCAGTTTTCAGCGTGCAATACGGCGGCTCACCGCAAACGCTGTTTAACGAATTGCAAGCTTTGATGACGGTCGATTTGTCGTTGCAGTCGATAACTTACAACACGCTGACAATTTCCGTGCGCTGAAAATTTTTCGGGAGGTTTTTTTGATGGACATTGAACTTGTTAAAATCGCGGGCGGTCTGATTATCGGCGTTGTGATAATTCTTGCGCTGAAATTCATGATTGAGTTGCCGTTCAAAATCGTTTGGAACAGTTTAATCGGCGCGGCGATTCTTTACGTCGTGAACTTGACGGGGCTTGTCGCGATAAAAATAACTTTCGTTCACGCGCTGATTGTCGGCGTGCTGGGCGTGCCCGGTTTGATTCTGCTGATAATCTACCTGAACTTCATCAAGTGAAAAAATTTTCCCCCGACAACGTGTCGAGGGATTTTTTATTGTTTGAAAGAAACCGTGTTGCATTGACCGTTCGTCTGCTCCGTGAGATAATCGCGCAATTCTTCGGCGGTGACTTTTTCTTTCGCGTCGACGGGCGGCGGAATATCGTTTGCGGAAATTTTTTCGGGCTCGTTAATCGGTTGCGTGACGGTTTCGGAAATTTTTTTACGTTCGACGGGCGAATAAACTGTCACCGTGAATTTCTTCGGCGCAGGAATTTTTTCGGGCGGCTTTATGTCGTCAGTCAAAGAAAAATTTCCCGTGCCGCGCAGTCGAAAATTTTGCCCGCAGTCAAAAATTATTTCGCTCGACGTTTCGTCATAAGTAAAATTTTTTGCCGTCGGGTCAAGATGACACGTCAAGAAAAATTTTTTCAGCTCCGAAAGTTTCCACGTCGAATCTTGCGCGCAATTAAATTTCGGGGCGGCATCAATAATTTTTTCGGCGAATGAAATTTCTTCGACGGGACAGACGAAACAAATTGCAATTTCGTCGTCCGCAATTTCGTCGTCAAACCAATTCCAATACGTCGAAAATTTTTCTGCCGAATAATATAAGTCGCCGTGCGGTCGCAAAATCTGCCAATTAAACCAATTTCCGCCGCGTTTCATCGCGTAAGAAAAAATTTTGTCGCCGTCAAACTCGATTATGTATTTGTGCACCGCAGCTCACCTTTCAGCTTGTCGCAAAAAATTTTTATGTCGCGTTCCGTCGCAGATGTTTCGCGCTTGACTTGTTGACGAAGATTTTCCGTCTCCGCACGTTTGTCCGACAAAAAATTTTCACGCTCCGATTGTTGCCGCGAAACTTTATGCATGAAATCTGTTTCCGTCGGGAAATTTTTCGGTCTCGAAACTTCGCGCAAAATTCCGCCGCGTTCAATACGCTTTGACTCGCTTTTAACATTTTCAATCGCGGACTTGTATTCGTTCCCGCGTCGCAAAATCGAATCCAAAACGTCACGCGTGGAATTCGGGCGGCTTAAGTTGCGATAATCTGCGCGGATAGAATTTTGCTTCGCGGTGAGCAATGAAATTTTTTCGTCGATAAAATTTTCGTTCATGAAGTCACCCGCTTACAAATCTTCGGGAATTCTGTTTTCGCGTTCAATGCGTTTGAAATTTTCTTCAGTGAGCTTGTCCGCGTAAACGTCCGCCAATTTTTCATCGTTTCGGCTTGCCATGCGCATGACGCCGAGCCGTTCATATAAAGCGTCGTCGTCCTTGTTCGGATAATATTTTCTCAACGCAACAAGCAGGGCATCTTCGATTTTGATATTTTCGTCGCGGGACAATTTTCCCTTGAGGTAATCGCTGATATAAACCGTGTCGCTTCCGAGGAATTTGAACGCGTCGACAATCGCAAGAATTTCATTCGGCTCCATGCGACTGCGCCCGATTTCAAACAGAAAATCTTCGGGCAACTTGATTTCCATTTGCTGTTCAAGTCCTGCGGTCAATTCCATTGCGCCGAGAATTGTATAACGTTCGCGGTTTGCGGCAAGTTTGGCTCTGTCGATTTTTTCGTCGGGAATTTGTTCTTTCAAGTAAGCGTAATATTCTTCAAACGTCTTGAAATCTTCCTGCCGCTTCCAATCGTCGTGTTCCTGCGCTTCTTCGACGCGGTAGCCGACTTCTTCCGCTTTGTCTTTGTCGCCGATAATGCCGAGTTTTTTCGCAAGATATTCAACCGCCTTCGACACGGCGTAAATGACAACTTGCTGGATAATCGCGCCGACAACGGGACCGAGCGGACCGAGCGGCAAAGTTGCGACCAAACCGACAAACGATGCCGCTTTTGACGCAATGCCCGCGACGAGCCCGACAGCCTTGCTTGCGAAAGTCGAAAGCGCACTGCCGACACCGCGAACGACACTGCTTGCCACGGAACAAACGGCACTACAAGCACCGCTTATCGCACTGCCGATAAAACTGCAAGCAGAACTGAACCAGCCCATAAAAATTCCTCCTCACTGCAAGCGCGTAATGTTATTGGTTATGACGCTCATCGAAACATTTTCGTCGTCAATAATTTTTTGAATCACGTCGCACAAAGTTTTATCGCGAACGTCGTCCGCGTCCGAATAAGCATTTGCACAAAGATACGCCGTGACCGATTCAACGCCGAATTTTTTCACGGCATCACGAATTGCCTTCGCGAAATCATTAAATCTGTTCACGTCGTCGGCTTTGGAAGTTTCGCCCGCCGAGCCGTCGCGCAGATATTTCAGATAAATTTTTAGGAATAAATCGCCGTGTTGCATGAGTTCAAGCCAATTCGTCAAAATTTTTTCGTCGACTTCGCTCAAACGTTCAAGTCCGCGCAAAATTCCGCGACGACAATTTTCAGGCTCAAGATAATATTTCAACGCCGATTGCCGAATTTCCGACACGTCGATTTCTTCACGTTCGGCGGAAATTTTTTCTTCAACCTGCAGTTGAATTGCTTTAGTCCAACCTTGCGAAAACATTACGGCGCGCCCGGGCGTCAAGTTCGACAGGAAAGATTTTTGTTCGTCGTTCAAAGCCATCGTGTTGCCGACCGCGTCTTTGTCGTCCTGCGCGAAAAGTTTGTGGATAATTTTCGTGTTGGTATTCTTCAAAACTTCGGGCGTCATCTTGTCGGGAATTTGGTCGACGATAATCAGCGATTCGCCGTACTTGCGCACTTCGGCAAGCATGTCCGTAAAAACTTCGACGCCCTGTTTTTTGTTAAGGTTGTCGCCGGGCACGTAGCGGCTCAAAAGTCTGTGCGCCTCTTCGACAAGCGTAATGTGGCGAAAATTTTTGTCTTGCGCATGACAGTATTTAACCGCCTGCAAAAGATTTGTCAAGATGAAACCCATGAGCAAAGATTTTTCCGAACTGCTTCGGATTTCTTCAAGCTCAATGACGACGCGCCGATTGACCAGATTCAAAAAATTTATCGAACGCGACGTATTGAACATTTGACCTTTCGCACCGACAAGCAAACCTTCAAGCCGCGCATTAATCGAACCGCGATAATCGTTTTTCAAGCGTTCGTCAAAGCCTTGTTCGTCGGTAATTTCCTGCGTTGCCTTGACAAAATCCGAAAGCGTCGGGAAGGCATAAACTCCGTCCGCGAAAGGATTTCCGCCGCGCCAAGAATTCGTTGCAATGTGCCAGCCTTTTTTTTCGTAAGCACGATAAATCGCCGCTTCCAAAATTTGCGGAATTGCCGCTTCCATTGCAAACGACGCCTCGAAAGTTGCCTTGAGCATGTCGGCACGTGACGAAATTTTTTCGCCGATAAAAAGTTCAAACGGATTCAAAAAGAACGGCGCGACATCGGGCAGTCCCGGTGTGAAAAACAGCAAGTCGGAAAAATTTTTTTTCAGCGAACGATATTCGGTTTTCGCCGGCTCGATGACAAGAAATGCACCGTTCCAGCCAACCAAAATGTTTTGACAAGTCGTCGTCTTGCCGCTGCCCGTCACGCCCGAAATGAACGCGTGCTTGTCGAAGTCGCGCTTGTCCAGACAGACGGGAATATTTTCTTTGACTTCGCCGCTTTGAACCAGATGACCAAGCTCCACGGCAAATTCTTTCGGGACGCGCTTGACGTTCAAGCCGAATTCAACTTCCTCGCGCAGTCGAAGTCCGATAACTTCTTTCTGCGGAAGTCCCGCCAAAAGTCCGAGTTCGTTCGCCGAAAGCCAACTGCCGCAATAGGAATATTTCAAAATTTCGTGACGCGACAAGCCCGTCGCAAAAATTTCATCCGTTTTGACACGCAGGACAGCGGGAATTTGTAAATTTTTCAGCGCGTCGGAACAAGCCGTGTCGTCATTTCTGTCCGTCAAGTCGCAAAAAAATAACGCCGATTTGTTGCCGGTCGCGCCGCTGTAAAGTGAAATTGCCGTGTTCGCCAATCGGTAAAGCGACGTGCGTTTTTCCGCAAACAGATACGAACAGCACAAAAAAATTCCTTTGCCGCGTCCCCGATCAAGTCTGGGCATCAAAACTTTGTCGATATAGTTCAGCCAATCGACGGCGGATTTCGATTCGCTCTCCGATTGTTCGCTGATTGAAAAATTTTCGCTCTCCGTGACGTTGTGCGCCCGCGTCAAGTTTTTGGAAAAATTTTTCGAGTAAGTTTCGGTTACGTCGTCGTGAAAAGATTTACTCTCGCTGAAAGAATTTGACGTTGATTTTCCTTGTGTCGCGCTCACGGAAAAATTTCGACCGGTTTGGCTTTGCACGGAAGAACTTTCGTTTCTGCCGTTGTCTGCGGATTCGGAATCCTTGTCGCCCGTGCGTTTGCCGTAACTTTTGCTGACGGTTGTTTGTTCGTTCGTCGAGTTGCCCGCCGTCGATTGAATTTGATTTGAATTGTCGCGGCGTTCGTCTTGATTGGTCGTGTCGTTTGTCGAATAAGCGTCGGATTTGCTGTGTTGCGAAGAGTCGCCGGCTTGTTTCGCGTAGGAAAAATTTTTGCCGTCGTTTCGATTCGTGCCGCTTGAACTTGAACGTTGAATTGTGTGGCGCGCAACGGGAGCAAGCAAGTCGCTCAATTCGCAAAGTCGCCGTTCGAGGTCGTTGATCTCCGCGTCAGTGTACGGCTTGGCGATAACCGCGAAACCGAATTCGTCGCCCTGCATCACGTCAATCAATCTGTCGGTACCTTGAAAATTTTCGTTCTTTTCGTCGACACTCGGCACGCCTTCCAATATGCCGAAACTTTTTGCGCGTTGCATTTTGTCAAGGATATTTTTTTTATCGTCGCGATTGACTTCCGAAATTTTTGAGCCGCGAAAATTGCCCTTCATGCTCGGCGTCAAAATGTCTTGCTCCAAATCGTGAACGCTGAACGGCAAATCTTTCTTGTAACTTTTGTCGAGAGCCGCTCCGAAATAAAATTTCACGCCCGTCGCGTCGCCCAAAATCAGATAAATGAAACTTATTCCTTCCATGCCGCGCAGGGTGCCCAAAATATTTTCAATCGCCTCTTTGCGTGGAGCTTTTTCCTCGAAAGTAACTTCGTGAATTTGGAACAGATAAAATTCGTTGAGTTCAATCGGCGAACTTTTGTCGACCCACTTGTTGCCGCGACCGATAAGTCGCCGTCTGTAACGGTTGTTAAGATACTCCAGCGCGTTGCGACCGCGTTGCAATTTTTCTTCAAAAGTTTTGTCGTCCATTGTGAAATTCCTTTACAACTTTTGCCGATAAATTTTCCCGCCGAATTCGCCCGAAAAATCTTCAGCACAGCCGACAGCATATTCAATTTCGTTCGGCGAAACTTTTCGGATATAAATTCCGTAATTTTCGTCGTCAACCGTTTCGTCATCGTCAATCATGCAATGCACCATTGAAACTTTATCGGCGGACATTTTACCTTGCAAAGCACGCGGAGCCGAAGTGTAATAAAGTTCAAATTCCGGCTCGTCGGCAACGGTGAAGTAAACCCATTCGCCATAGTTCACGTCGCGCCCGATTCGCACGGTGAAAGTATTGCCGTCGGTGCCCGCGTCGCCCAAAAAGTACGGGAAAATCATTTCGCCGCTATCGTCGACGTTTTCATTTTTGATTTGAATATCTTTGCCGCCGCGTCTGCAACGCAACAGTCCGAACGCAACGCCGGTTTTGCCCGTGCGCTGTTTGTCAAGTTCGCCGTCAAATTCTTGCGCGTTTTCGTCCGACGTATTGTCCGCAGAATTTTCGTTCACAGTAACTTTACCGTTCTCAAACTTGAACGGCGTTTTTTCGTCTGCAGAATTTTTTTCAAAGCCAAGCGGCATGTGCAAAACGAAAGTTCCGCTCGCGTCTTTGTCTTGACCCGTCGTCTGTTTGATATGTTGAGCAAGCTTGTCCTCTTCGCGCTTGATGAATTCGTCGAAAAGTTTTTTTACGACAGCCGAACGACACGAGTTGCCCGCAAGGAAAATGTGTATCGGATAAACTTCGCGACCTCTGAACGCGCTGTAAAGCGATTGGAAAAAATTTTCGACGCCGACGCGGATTCGGTCTTCGATGCATTTGTCCAACTTGTCCGCGTGAATATCCAAATTTACAGCCAAACTGTATTTGCCTTCCGCCTGTTGTTCGCTCGAAAATAAAGTTACGCTCATTTGATTTTCGGTCAACTTGTCGCGTTCTTCGGTGTGCTCCCAAATCGGACGAAGTTTTTCCGCCAAAATCCGCGTGTTCATGTGAGCCGCCGCGCCTTTGGTTGTGCTGATTAACGTTTCTGTACCCGGAATAATTTCACAGCCCGCCGGCAACGCGAACGGAATTTTATTTGCACGCATGACGGAAAGATTGTCTTTGTAAACTTCGTAGGCAATCAGTTCCAAAATATTTTCGCCGCCGAGTGTCACGTCGCCATTGAAGCCGAATTGCTCGATTATGAAATTGCGTCGACGATTTTCCGGCACGGTCTCAATTCCGAAATCAAAATCAGTCGTGCCGCCGCCGAAGTCAAACACGCCGTAAGCAACTTTTTCGCCGAAATTTTTCGGTTCCAAGCCGAAAACTTCAAGCGCGCTTATCGCATACGCGGCAGGTTCGCTGGCACCCAAATACACGCGGAAACGTTTCATAAGTTCGCCGTCACGAAGAATCGCGGGCGGCAGTGACTTTTTGATTCCGCACTCGAAACTTTTGCGAATTCGTTCGCGAATATCTTTCCGATAGTTGACGGGGAACGACAAAATATAATCCAAATAAATTTGGCGGTGCATGTTGTTTATGTACAGTCCGAGATAATACGCGTAAAGTTCAATCGGATCGAAGTCGCCCGCGTCAATTTCTTTCGTCTCAAGAAACGGATTCATTTCCTGCGTGAAGCCCTGCAAATCTTTCAGCACGGGATAACTTTGCTCGTCTTTCGCCCACTGCTTGAGTTCGCTGAAAACCGAATTGTAAACGGAACTGGTGACATCGCTTTGAAAAATCGCGTCCGCCGCCTGATGCGAAACGGTAACTTGATTCCATTCCGTGAACGGTCGCCCGCCGCGTGCCCGATATGCCGACAAAAATTTTTGCAGGTCGCGCAGATGAATTACCGTCGGGTTCTCGAAATCTTTCATTGTCGGGGCTTTGGAATAATCGCCTTTGCCGACGCGCAACATTCGCGCTTCACCGTCGCGGCAAACGACAATCGTGCTTTTCGTGCCGAAGTCAATCGCGCAGATTCCGTTAAGTCGAACGTCCATTTGCGGCGGACGGGCAACAATCATTTCGTCGGCGGGCAACTGAACTTCTGCCGTGTCGCTCGCTGCGTCCTCGAAAAGTTCCCAGTGACCGCGATTAACGTCCGTGAGTTGTCGCTCGTCGTAAGGCTCAATGTCGGCGCGTTTGTGGTCGCACTCCAGCAATTCGGTTTTCAGCGCGGCAACGGAGCCGGTGTATTTGCGTTGACCGTTCATCACGCCTTCAAGTGTCCCGCGAATATCGAAGTCGTAATCGAAAACTTTTTCCGTGAATCGCCCCGCAAGCACGTCCGCTTTGAAACGGTCGCTGTCGAAGACGATATTTTTCGCGTCGCCCGAAATGTAATCTTCAAGTTTCGGATAATCGGTCATGAACGTTTGAAAAAATTTTTCCTGCTTGTCGCTCAAACCTTCGGGAATCAAGCCGTTTGCAATCCATGCGAGCAACGCTTCGGGATAAGTCATTGCCGCCGCGTTTTTCCCGCGCAGTCTGTGAATCGGCACGAGAGTCGCCGTGTAAAAACAAGATCTGTCGCCGCAATAGCTTATCTTATTGTTTTCATACATTCTCCACCAATAACAATTACCGCATGATTCGTTGCTGTCGCCAATAATTACTTCGCAATAGTAAGTGACATTGCTATAATATCTCAATCGCATAGCACCATCAGGAACTACGTAAGGATTGCCGTTGTTTTTGGCAAAAGTTTTCGAGCATTCCTTGTAAGTCATGGGGACGAACTTAAAGCCCTCTCGTGTTTCGGAGTAAGCACGGGCGGCAGTTCCTTGGTCGCATCGGTAAACGGGCAAGTCTTTTTTCTCCATGCGCGGGAAGAGACCGGCAACGTCGCGGTCGAACCACAGAAATTTATTCTTGAACAGCACAAAGCGTGTATCGCAGGCGGGCGCAATGTAGTCTTTGAGCTTGGCGAGGTCGCGGGCGATTTGTTCAGCTTTGGCAACGGCGGCATCGGCGAAGATGTGGTCGAATTGCAGACGGCTGACATGCACGGCGGTACAGCGTGACGGATGATTTTTCGGCAAAGCATTTTCCATAAACAAAACTCCTTTCGATTAACCGACTTGAACGATAGATTTTTTGATGATGCGTCCGTTGTAATCGTTTCGGAAGCCGGGCAAGCAGACGACGGAAATTTTCCCTTGCGCGAGACCGGCGGAAACTTCGCTGTGAATGTTCGAGTCGAAACGGTCGCCGACGTTGACGGACAAAATCGAAAAACCTTTGCCCGACTTCGACGCGTTGACGAGTTCAAGGCAGTAATCAAAAATTTCACCAAGAATTTCGGCGTCGCGTTGGTTGCCGTCCATGACGCAAGTTTTCAGAACGTCCCAAATTTTTTCGAGCGAATCGGATTGTGCGCCGCCGCAGATAAACGACGTGAAGTCATCGCGAACGAAAACGCTTGTGCCCAAAATTTGACGCGCATGGGCACCGACTTGCCGATATTTTTGGAAAAGTTCCTGCCCGCGAGCGAAACTGTTTTTAAGTTGCTCTTCGAGTTGAGAAATTTTTTCTTGGGCGTCGTCAAGTTCGCGTTGTAAATTTTGGGCGCGGCTCTGCTCACGGTTGAAAGTTTGTTGCCACTCCGAAAATTTTCTTTGCAGGCTGTTCGAGCTTTGACGCGATTCCGACAAAGAACTTTCGAGCCGAGAAATTTTTGACTGCGCGTCGTCGAGTTGCTGACGATAAATTTCCGCTTGACGTTGGGATTGCGACAAAGAATTTTCAAGCCGAGAAATTTTTGACTGCGCGTCGCCGAGTTGTTGACGATAATTTTCCGCTTGACGGTCGGCGTCTTCGGAAGAATTTTTCAATGCGTTGTTGTCGACGGGCGTTGAAAATTCTTCGCGCCGATAAAGATTTTCCGGCAGAGATTTTTGCGGCGACACGGATTCGGACGAAAAATTTTTTAAGCGTTTGTCGATGAGTTCAAAAATTTTTTCGCGGACTTCGCGTTCGTCGAGCAATCTGAGCAAATCATATTTGTACGAGTACATAATTTCACCTCACAGGTATAAAATCATAACTTGCATTAAATTTCCGTTAATCGGTTCTGTGATTGATTCTTCGCCGTCAAAATAAATCCTTCAACCAAAAAATCCCCGACGTTTGGTCGAGGAATTTTTATTCGGAAAAATTTTTCAGTCATTAAAATCACAATCGCGCAGATTAAATCCGTGGTCAAGTGGTCCGCTGCCTTTGCCGAGATTCAAGCCCGTCGACAGCGCGCCCGTCAAATAATTTTTCGCTCGTCCGACGGAAGTTTTCAAGTCGTGACCTTTGGCGAGATTGGCGGCAATCGCCGAACTGAGCGTGCAACCAGTGCCGTGCGTGTTGTCCGTGTCGATTCGTCGTCCGTGAAACCAAGTGCCGCTTCCGTCGAACAAATAATCGTTGGCGTCGTTGAGACCGTGCCCGCCTTTCGCCAAAACCGCGCAACCGTAGCGATTGAAAATTTTTTGTGCGGCAAGTTCGGCGTCCTGCGGTGAAGAAATTTTTTCGCGGCTGATAACTTCAAGTTCGGGCAAGTTCGGCGTGATAATTTTTGCAAGCGGGAAAAGTTTTTCCTGCAAAGTTTGAACGGCGTTTTCGTCAATCAAACGCGCTCCCGATGTGGCAACCATGACGGGATCGACGACGATATTTTTCGCGTTGTAACTTTTCAACTTCGCGGCAATGACTTCAATCAGCGTCGCGGAAGAAACCATGCCGATTTTCACGGCGTCCGGAAAAATATCCTGAAAAATCACGTCGAGTTGGTCGCCCAAAAATTCCGCCGTCGAATTCAGCACGGAACGCACGCCGCAAGTATTTTGAGCAGTC
>JAFUYE010000022.1 GCA_017470715.1 Selenomonadaceae bacterium | reverse complement strand
TTTCGTCTGCAGGTTAAGCGAATTCCAGCGGGAAAAATTTACGTCGTTCGTCGGGTGAAATTTTTTCGACGCCAAACCGAAAAGCTATTGCCTCGACAAAAAATCGGGCGTTTTTTTTTATTGGTAATGGAACGGCAATTAATTCCTAACTCCTAATTCCTAATTCCTAATTTAATTATTCTGCGGCGCGCAAAGCTTTGATGACGTAAGTCGGCAACGAGAACGCTCCGACGTGAATATTTGTGTTGTAATATTTCGTCTGCAGGTTAAGCGAATTCCAGCGGGAAAAATTTACGTCGTTCGTCGGGTGAAATTTTTTCGACGCCAAACCGAAAAGCCATTGCCCCGCCGGATATGTCGGAATGTGAATTTGATAAACGCGGACAATCGGAAAAGACGTTGCCAAACGTTTGTGAGCGCGTTGCATTGCGGCGGCGTCGCGTGAGTAAAACGGATTCTCGTGCTGATTAACCATGATTCCGCCGGCTTTGAGCGCGTTGAAACAGTTGCCGTAAAATTCTTTGGTGAAAAGTCCTTCTCCCACGCCGAACGGGTCTGTGTAATCGACGATAATCAAATCGTACTCGTCGGATTTTCGGCGCACGAATTTTAAACCGTCAGCGAAAAAAATTTCGACACGCGGATTGTCCAAGCAAGCAGCGGTTTGCGGAATAAATTTTTGGCAGGCACGCACGACGGTTTCATCAATCTCGACTAAGTCAATCTTTTCAATCGTGTCGTACTTCAAAAGTTCCCGCGCAGAGCCGCCGTCGCCGCCGCCGACAAGCAAAACTTTTCGGACATCGGGATTGACGCACAAGGGCACGTGAGTAATCATTTCGTGATAAATAAATTCGTCGCGCTCGGTCAGCATGATTCGCCCGTCCAAAACCAAAATTCGTCCGAACTCCGTCGAATCAAAAATATCCACGCGCTGAAATTCGCTTGTCTCGCCGAAAAGTTGCCCGTCAACCTTGAGCGAAAATCGAACGTTCGGCGTGTGTTGCTCGGTAAACCAAAGTTCCATTAAAAAACCTCCGTCAAATTCATAAAATCAATTTGTTGACTTCGACGCCCGAAGATTTGGCTTGCAGAAATTTTTCGCCGTTGACTTTGTCGCATCGAAATGTTAATTTTTTCCGCAGAGGTGATATTTATGATTGATGCGAAAAAAACTTCACGTGTACCGCCGGAAGACGTTGATTTGTCGAATCAGAAACTCGAAGCGGCGCGAAAAAATTTTGCGGCAGAAAAATATCGTAACGCCATGGCATATTGTCAAACGGCACTGCGTTTGAATCCCGACAACGCCAAAGAAATTAAGTTGCTCATGGGCAAAATTACTTTGGAAACGGGCAAACTGTCAACCGAGTGGGATTTAAACGACAGCATTGCCGCGTGCGATTATTTTGAAGACGTTATCGCCATTGACCCGAATTGTGCGGAAGCTTACCTTTATAACGGAATTGCCATTGTGCATTGGGGCAACAATTACGAAATGGCGATTGAAAACTTTAACAAAGCTTTGGAACTTGAGCCCGAAAATAATTTGGCGGCGCAGTATCTGGCGATTTGCGAAAAGTGTTTGAACAATCCCTGCAAGGACGAAGAAATTGACCTTCATAAACTTCGGGGCGAGTATGAATCTGCAGTGGCTTATCTGTACGAATTTTTTACGCGGCAATACGGCGACGCGCAAAAAGATTTGGACGCGTTATTGAAGGCAACCGGCTCAAAGCAACGAATAGATTTGGTTGACAATAATGTCAGCGTTTGCCTGCCGTTTATCGACTATGATTAAAATCTGCGCGAAAGGAGCGATTGACATGGTTGACTTAAAAAAATCTTCCGACGGCACGGAAATGATTCGCAACGAATTGCAGGCGTTGACCGCGACGAATCAACAGCTCAAAGGCGACCTGCGCGAAATCAATTCGGACATGCAGCAAATTTATTCGGCGAATTACAAGCTCAGCGGGGAACTCGACCTGCTGTCGTATCGGCTTGAACGGCTCAATTCGGACACGCAGGAAATTCGCCGCGAAGTCTACGAAATCAAGCGCACGATTGAAGGTTTGCAATACGAACTGATTCACGAATTGAATCGCAACAGACGTTCGGATTCGCGAAATTTCCCGTCGTTGTCAATGATGCTTGCAATCGCATTTCCCGCCGCAATGTTCGCAATGATTGTGCTGTTTATCGTCTTAGTGACAAATTAAGCCATAACCTGCAACCGTTTAATCGACATATCTTCGGGGCCGGTAATTTGGCAACCCTTGCGTTTGGCGTAACGGACATAATCCAAAATTTCTTTCGTGATTCGTTCACCCGGCGCAAGAATCGGAATGCCCGGCGGATAGCACATCAAAAATTCTGCGGCAGTTTTCCCGACGGTTTCGGCAAGCGGCAACGAAATTTTTTCGGCGTAAAAAGCATCTTTCGGCGCGGCGTCGACAATCGGATCAATGTATTCGACTTTCATCAATCGCGACGGATCTTTTCGGTAAATGCGTTTAATGTCCGCCAACGCGCTAACCAAACGCTCAATGTCCTTGACGCGGTCACCGACGGAAACATAAGCTAAAACGTTCGCAATGTCACCAAACTCAAGCTGAATGTCGTATTCGTCGCGCAGAATGTCATAAACTTCGACGCCCGCAAGTCCGACTGAACGCGTGAAAATCGACAGCTTCGTTACGTCGAAATCGAAAACCGAATTGCCGTCCGTCAGCTCTTTGCCGTAAGCGTACCAGCCGCCGAGCGAATTAATTTCGTCGCGAGCATACTCGACCAGCTCAATGACTTTGTCGAAAATTTCCGCGCCGCGCAACGCCAAATTTCGCCGCGAAATGTCCAAACTCGACATTAGCAAATATGAGCCGCTTGTCGACTGCGTCAAATTTATTATTTGGTGAACGTAGCCCGCGTTGATATTTTCGCCCGTCAACAGCAGTGAACTTTGCGTGAGCGAGCCGCCCGATTTGTGCATGGAAACTGCCGCCATATCCGCGCCGACAGACATTGCCGACGGCGGAAGTTTTTCGCTGAAATAAAAATGCGTGCCGTGAGCTTCGTCCGCAAGAAGTTTCATGCCGTGTTCATGAGCTACCCGCGTTATCGTGGCAATGTCCGAACAAATTCCGTAATAAGTCGGATTGTTGACGAGTACGGCTTTTGCGTCGGGATTTTTTTCAATCGCGGCAATGACTTCCTCGACCTTCATGCCGAGCGAAATTCCAAGTCTGTCGTCGACTTGCGGGTTGACGTAAACGGGAATCGCTCCGCACAAAATCAGCGCGTTAATCGCCGAGCGGTGAACATTTCGCGGCAAAATAATTTTATCGTTCGGTTTGCACGTCGCCAAAATCATCGCTTGCACCGCCGAAGTCGTTCCGCCAACCATCAAAAAACTGTGTGCCGCGCCGAAAGCTTGAGCCGCCAAAATTTCCGCGTCGCGAATCACGCTGACGGGGTGACACAGATTATCCAGCGGCTTCATTGAATTAACGTCGACATCAAGGCAAGCTTGCCCCAAAAAATCCGCAAGTTCACGGTTGCCGCGTCCGCGTTTGTGTCCCGGCACGTCGAAAGGCACCAATCGTGTCGCTTTCATTTTCGTCAACGCTTCAAGTATCGGAGCGCGGTCTTGAGTCAAATAATCGTCGCGCAAAAATCATCAACTCCCAAAAAATTTCAGCGAAAGTTTAGCAAGTTCATTTCGCCGCGTCAATAAAATCAGCTTGTGTAAAAAAATTTTAAACGTTGACGAAAATCCGACCGTCAAGGATGACGGTCGCCGCCCGCGCATTTCGCGTGATGCGAAATTTGCGGGCAACACCAAGCACGCTTTGCCGAAACGTTTTTACTGCGACAACGTAACGCCCCGCGAGGTGCCCTTTCTTTTGCAACTTTTCTTTGGGCAAGCAAAGAAAAGTTGATAACAACAAAATCAAAGTTACGAACGCGCCTAATCGAAGTCAACGCACAAAAAAACGAGCAGTTTCGCGACTGCCCGATTTTTTATTTTATGAGTCCTCGATATTTGTTCCGCCTCGCAATCAATAACGCCGAATTGCGGGAGTCGGCGCGCTGTCAACGTCGAAACCGTCGGGAACGTACAGCATGATTCGGCTGGAAATCATTTCGACTTTGCCGTTGTTCGCGTAGACGACGCCGAGAATAAAATCGCCGATTCGCTGTTGGATTGATTCTTCGACGTTTTCATAATTGACGACAAGCGCATTGCGTTGCATAAGATCTGAGCCGATACTTTTGACTTGTTCGTCGTATTTCGTCGGCGCGTAAATTTTTACGTTAATCGACGGAGTTTTGACGACCGCCAAACTCGGACGCACGGACGCATTGTCGGAAGAATAAGCTTCGTAACGATAGCCGCCCATTGAAGTGACGCCGTTTTCTGCCGTGGAAACCATTCCGCCGTTGCGTGTGAAATTCATCGTGCCAAAATTTTGCGTCATACCGCTCCCCATTGCCGCAGCTTGTCTTTCCGCCTGAAAAGTTTGATTTGCGGGTTGCGCGGGTTGCTGAAGTGGCGATACCTGCGCGGGTTGCGGTTCGGAAGTTTTGACCTCGGCTTTTTTTGTATCCTTAACTTCTTCCTCGTCGTCGTCGGATACAGGATTCTCATACGGCATAATTATATCCGTGAGCTTCTTTATGTACTCCATAAATTTCATAGTATCGCCCTTCCGGTGAATGAATTGCTGCCTTATTGAAGGCGTGCACATTTTAACATAGTGAATTGCAAATTGCAAAGGGGACTTTCAAAAAAAATTCAGATTGCCACGCCGTCAATAAAACTCTCTGAGCTTGGTTGTGCGTTCGTGCTGACGAAGTTTCTTGAGAGCTTTGGTCTCGGCTTGACGAATGTGTTCGTTGTCGACTTTGAAAATTTTTGCAACCTCGTCAATCGAATGAGTTCGCCCGTCTTCCAAACCGAATCGAAGTGCCAAAATTTTTTTCTCGTGCGCGGACAAACTTTTCAGTGCCTCGCCCAAAATCTCACGAAGTTGCGAAAAACTCAAGCGTTCAAAATGCGTGGGCTTATCGTCCTCAATGAAATCGGCAAGCGTCAAACCGTCAACGAAATCGCCTTCCTGAGCAAATTTGTCGCGGGCAACGTAAGCACGTTCGTCGACGGGCGTGTCCAAAGAAACTTGCGGATCTTGCTCCGTTTCGCGAAGACTGCCGGCGATTGCAGCTTCGATACAGTCTTCGGCGTATTCGGTGAACGTCGCGGAACTTTTGGTGCTGAACTTTTTGACCGCCTTGATGAGTCCGACGTTGCCTTCCTGAATCAAGTCCGAAAACGCCGTGCCGTGCTCGACGTAATTTTTCGCGACTTCGACAACCAGCCGCAAATTTGCATTGACCAATTCCGTTTGGGCGTCCTCGTCGCCTTGAGCCGAACGAATAAGGAGCGTGTGAAATTCCTGCGCGGAAAGCAGCGGTATTCGCTTGACTTCCTCCAGATAAATTTCAATGTCCTCCGCTTCGATTGCGTTAATTTTTTCCGTCATGACCGACACCGCCTTTTCAATTAGGAATTAGGAATTAGGAATTAGGACTTAGGAATTAGGAGTTAGGAATTTGAATCGAATAACCTTGCTCCTTATCCGTTATCAGAAATTTTTTTTTGTTTTCTATACGGCGGGGCTAAATCCTTCAAGCTCACGGCGTTCAGTCAAGAAAATATTTTTAGTTGCTAGATCACTTACGTGCATTTTTTGCGGCGCGTCCACGTGCCACACGGTCAAGAACACTTTTGCGCAGGCGAATTGAAATCGGCGTGACTTCGACAAGTTCGTCGTCGTTGATATATTCCATTGCCTGTTCAAGGCTCATGATTCGCGGCGGGACAAGTCGAATCGCTTCGTCGGAATTGCTGGCGCGAATGTTCGTCTGATGTTTCTGCTTGCAAGGGTTAATGTCAATGTCCATTTCGCGGGAATTTTCGCCGACAATCATGCCTTCGTAAACTTTTTGACCGGGTTCAATGAACATGACGCCTCTGTCTTGCAGGTTGAAAATTCCGTAGCCCGTAGTTTCGCCTTGCTCAAATGCAACCAAACTTCCGCGACTGCGGCCGGGGATGTCGCCCTTGTACGGTTCGTAGCCGTGGAAAACGTGATTCATAATTCCGTTGCCGCGTGTCGAAGTCAAAAGTTCCGAACGAAAACCGATTAATCCGCGTGCAGGAATCAAAAAGTTCAAGCGCATATAGCCCGCGACGTTTTGCATGTTTTTCAATTCGGCTTTGCGGCGACCGAGACTTTCCATGACGGTGCCCATAAAATCTTGCGACACTTCGACAGTCAAATTTTCAATCGGCTCAAATTTTTTGCCGTCGATAAGTTTGTAGACAACTTCGGGCTTGCCGATTTGCATTTCGTAACCTTCGCGACGCATCGTTTCAATCAAAATCGACAGGTGAAGTTCGCCGCGCCCGCTGACTTTGAACACGTCCGCCGAATCGGTTTCTTCGACGCGCAAGGCAACGTTCGTTTGAGCTTCTTTGAAAAGTCTGTCGCGAATGTGGCGGCTGGTGACGAATTGCCCTTCCTTGCCCGCGAAAGGACTTGTGTTGACGCCGAAAGTCACGCTCAATGTCGGTTCGTCGACGCGAATTGACGGCAACGCTTCGGGATTTTCCGCGTCCGCAACCGTGTCGCCGATTGAAACTTCGCTCAAACCGGTGAGCGCAACAATTTCGCCCATTTCGGCAACGTCCGTTTCGACGCGGTTCAATCCGTCGTAAGTGAAAACTTTGCCGACTTTGGCTTTTTTAATGCCGCTTTCGCTCATCAAAGCAATCGTTTCGCCGGAATGAATTTTGCCGCGTTGAACACGACCGATAGCGATTTTGCCAACGTACTCATCTGCTTCCAAAGTTGTGACGACAAGTTGTAACGGAGCGTCGAGTTCACCTTCGGGCGCGGGAATTTCTTTTAAAATCGTTTCCATAAGCGGTTGCAAATCTTGGCTGTCGTCGTCGATATTTTTTTTCGCGATACCTTTTTTCGCGGCGGTGTAGATGACGGGGAAATCAAGTTGTTCGTCGTCCGCGTCCAACTCCATGAACAATTCCAAAACTTCGTCGTAAACTTCGTCGACGCGAGCTTCGGGGCGGTCAATTTTATTTATGACGACAATCGGCTTGAGTTTGTGCTCCAAAGCTTTTCGCAAAACATATTTCGTTTGAGGCATTGGACCTTCAAAAGCATCGACCAAAAGTAAAACGCCGTCGACCATGTTTAAAACGCGTTCGACTTCGCCGCCGAAATCCGCGTGGCCTGGCGTGTCGACGATATTAATTTTCACGCCGCGATAAAAAATCGCCGTGTTCTTCGACAAAATCGTTATGCCGCGTTCGCGTTCCAAATCGCCGGAATCCATGACGCGTTCGGCAACTTGTTCGTTCTTGCGGAAAATATGACTTTGCTTCAACATTGCGTCAACCAGCGTGGTTTTGCCGTGATCAACGTGCGCGATAATTGCAATGTTTCTGCGTTCGGAATTTATTCCCATGTATTTGCCTCCCAAAATTTTCTTCGTCAATAAAACTGCGCTATTATACGTGCAAAAAGTTTCGTGCGCAACAAAAAGTTACTTTTAAAAAGTGCCCAAACAGCTGACGCGGTCGCTTTAAAAGCGACGGAACAGTTGACGCGCTACAACGTTATCGCGAATCAAACGCTATTGCCGCGCCGTGACGCGTCGACAAAAAAATCCCGCCACATTTGACGGGAAAATTTTTCTTGAAAAGTTTCTGAACGTATGCTATCTTTTGAAGGCGACAATAATGATTGAATAATCAAGAGATACGTCAACAGTTCCGTTGATTTTAAAGTAATCTGCCTTCTTTCTCGAAAGGTGATGATATTTTAACCGAACGCGAAATGATTTTGCTACCAATCTAAAGCATGTGTCCGATGATTCAGCTGAAATAAATTAGGAGGTTTCACATTGATCGAGAAAAAACAAGGACGCAGACACATAAACGGTCTGGATGCCCTGCGAACGTTGGCAATAACTCTTATAACGCTCTTTCACATTTTCCCTAACATTTTTATGGGCGGCTATATGGGCGTATGTTTGTTTCTCGTGCTCACGGGTTTTCTGTTGGCTTATGGCAGTGCATGTGACCATATGTCGGAAAACTTCAGTGTTATTCGCTATTTTTGGAAGCGGCTGAAAAGACTGTATCCGCCGTTGATACTTGTCATTTTCATAACGGTCGGAGTATATCACTTCCTTTTACCGGGCGCATTGGAAGACGTTGGCAAGGAGATTTGTTCCATTCTGTTTGGTTTCAATAACTGGTGGCAACTGTCCGTCAGCTCGGATTACTTTGCGCGCATAATTAACGCATCACCGTTTACGCACATGTGGTTTTTGGGCGTTGAGTTGGAATTTGTCGTGCTGTGGCCAATTTTGTTCGGGCTGTGCATATTGCTGAAACGCTTTGGGATTCATTTGCTCTGTTTGTTGGGCATAATTTCGGCGGGCGCAATGACAGTTATGTCACTTCAAGGCGTTGAAATAAGCAGACTTTACTACGGCACAGATACCAGACTTTTTGCCTGCTTGTTCGGCGGAGCAATGGGGTTGTGGTTTGCCAAAAGCAACGACAACAAAGTTTTATTCGCTTGGAACGATATTTTGTTTGTCATTCTGCTAATCCCCGTGTCAATAGCGACTTTTTTGTTGCGCGGTCAATATCCGTTGGTGTACGAAGGCGCAATGCTGGTTTTGACTTTGATTTTCTGTACAATGTTATTTATCGTGGCAGATAATTCGCAGTCAAGCAGTTGGCTGGAAAATCCCGTCTTTAAATGGATCGGCGGTCACAGTTACGAAATTTTTCTTTGGCAATATCCGATTTTGGTTTTGTTTCAACGCAAGGGCTGGCATACTTTGGCGTATGGTCCCGCTTTGGAGATTGTTCTGATTTTGATTTTGTCCGCTTTGCTCAAAGCAATGACGGATTTCGTCGTCAAATTTAAGTTACCGTTTGCCGGTGAAGATTTGAAACGGCGTTTGTCGCGATACGCTTTTGTTTCGGTAACACTTTTCAGCTTTGTGGTTATGTATTTCGGTGCGCGGGACGTGCTTGCCTCGGATTTCGACCCGAATCATCCGCCCGGATATAAAATGAAACTGGAGCTTGAACGTAAACAGGCGGAACTTGAAAAAGCTCAGGCGGAACGTGAAGCGCGTTTGGCACAGGAAGCGGAAAAAAAGCGGACTGCTCAAGAAAAATTGGCTGCTACACTGCGCGGCGCGGGAATTACAATGATTGGCGATTCAATTATGCTCGGTTCCAGTTCCGCAATTTCCGAAATAATGCCCGATGCTCATATCGACGCCATGGTTTCGCGTGACGTGTGCGGAGGTGCCGACGCTGCTCAACAACTTCAGCAGACCGGCAAGCTCAATGATATAGTTGTAATTGCGCTTGGTACAAACGGTCCGTTGCTTGAACATGAACCGTATGCAAGCGGTATGCAAAAACTTTTGGAAGTTCTCGGCACGCAAAAGCAAATTTACTGGGTTACTGTCTATTGCGTATATTCGGAGTGGATGGACATGAACAATCGGTATCTTGCCGAATTGGCGCAAACGCGTTCGAATTTCCATTTGATAGATTGGTATCCGCTGGCGTTGAATAATCCGGATTGGCTTTATTCCGACGGTACTCATCCCAACATGGAAGGAGCCGAACAATATGCCAAGCTTATACATGATACCCTGGCTCAAAGTTTGTCTGCACAAGGACATTTAGATTTTTAAGGAGAGATTGACAACATGCGTAAATTTTTGGTGTATTTCGTGACATTTTTGCTGATGACGTGCTTTGTGACGGTATCGGCGCAGTCTTCGGAAAAACCGCCGACTTTGAAAGAAACAGTTGATAAAGTTCGAGAAAAATCGGAGCCCATTACAGAAGAAACGGCACCTTTTTCCGAACAACCGACACAAGTTACAGAAAAACCGACACCCGTTCAGGCGCAAGACGTGTCCAAATATTTGACCGGCGAAGGCGTCACCATGATTGGCGATTCCATCATGAACGGCAACAGAGACGTTATTCTTGAACAGTTGCCCGACGCGCTCATAGATGCCAAAGGGTCACGCGACATTTGCGGCGGCTTCGAGGCGGCACGGCGTCTTGAACAACAAGGCACGCTTAGCGACGTGGTCATTGTCGAATTGGGTACAAACGGTCCATTGCTCAATCATGAACCGTATGCAAGCGGCACGCAAAATATCCTGCAACTTCTCGGCACGGACAGGCAAATTTTCTGGGTCACGACCTATTGCTCGTATTCGCAGTGGATGAATATGAACAACGCGTTTATTTGGGAACTTTCCAAGACGCGCCCGAACATCAAGGTTATAGATTGGTATTCGCTGGCGATTGAGCATCCCGAATGGTTTCCCGACGGTGTTCACCCCAATTTGACGGGCGCACGTGAATTTGCAAAAATGTTGAAAAGGGCACTTGAAGAATTTTACGCACCGCAACAAACGGCTTACTAGGGGCTGTTGGCAAATTAATTAACGGCAACTCCAAGCACGGATTAGCGATAACACTTGAATTGCGAACGAGTAGCCGCCCCACGCGTAGGCGAACTGGTGAGCGTTCACAACTTCTTTGCTAATTTCTTCTGAAAGAAAGTAGATTCTACAAACTAAATCTCACGAATCAGCCAAATCGAAACAACAAACTTTGACACTTTACCAACAGCCTCTAAGAATCTTGGTAAATTCTTGAAAACGAGGAACCAAGGCTTCCCAATTACGCATTACGGAGAATGTTTCATGAAAAAAATTTTGCCGCTTAATCACGGATTGCGCGGGACAATTAAAATTCCCGGCGACAAGTCAATTTCGCACCGCAGTGTAATTCTGTCGAGTTTGGCAACGACGCCCGTCGAAATCGAAAATTTTTTGTCGGGCGCGGACTGCCTGTCAACCGTCGAATGCATGAAATCTTTAGGCGCAAAAATTGTGCGAACGGGCGAAAACATTTTAGTTACGGGCAACGGACTTCACGGACTGCGCGAACCCGAAAACGTTTTGGACGCGGGCAATTCCGGAACAACTCTGCGATTGCTCATGGGACTTTGCGCGCCGCAAAAATTTTTGACGACGTTCACGGGCGACAATTCTTTACGTCGAAGACCCATGGCACGCGTGATTAAACCGCTGACAATGACGGGCGCGAAAATTTTCGGACGTAACGACAATCAAAGCTTGCCGATAACGATTTTGCCTGCCGAAAAAAATCTGCGCGGAATTTTTTATAAAATGCCCGTAGCAAGCGCACAAGTCAAATCGGCGATTTTGTTGTCGGGACTTTTTGCCGAAACGCCGACGACGGTTATTGAGCCTTCGCCGAGCCGTGACCATACCGAAAAAATGTTGACAGCTTTCGGGGCACGAATTGAACATCGCGGTAACGCGATAAGAATTTTCCCCGCTGAAAATTTGACGGCTCCCGAAAGAATTTTCGTCGCGGGCGACATAAGTTCTGCGGCTTATTGGATTGTTCTTGCGTCGCTTCTTGATGATTCGGACGTGACGATTGAAAGTGTCGGCGTCAACGAAACGCGCACGGGAATTATTGACGTGTTGCAACAAATGGGCGCATCGATTGAACTTATCAATCAACGAACGTCGAGCGGCGAAAAACTTGCGGACGTGCATGTTGTTTCGTCAAAACTTTATGGCGTGGAATTCGGCGGCGAAATGATTCCGCGATTGATTGACGAAATTCCCGCGTTGGCTGTTGCGGCTGCCTTTGCAACCGGCACGACGATTATTCGCGACGTTGCCGAATTGCGCGTCAAGGAAACCGACAGACTCGCGGCGATTGTCGACGAGTTTAACAAAATTTCGCCCGAAACTTTCACCGCAACGGATGACAGCTTGATAATCAAGGGCGGACGTGAAAAATTTTTCGCCGAATGCCAAACCCGCGCAGATCACCGAATGGCAATGTCACTTGCGATTTTCGGCGCGGCGGCTCAAGGCGTTTCAATCGACGACGAAACTTGCGTTGATATTTCTTACCCGAACTTCTTCGAGGAGCTGAACTGAATGAAAAAAATTATCGCGGTCGACGGACCTGCGGGCGCGGGCAAAAGTACCGTCAGCAAAATCGTCGCGAAAAAACTTTCCTACACCTACATTGACACGGGCGCAATGTATCGCGCTGTCGGCTTGAAAGTTTTAAATCGCGGCGGCAACTTCGACGAAAATTTTATTGTCGACACGGCGCGGGACGTTGACATTAAACTTGACGCGGCGGGAAAAGTTTTTCTTGACGGTGACGACGTTACGCAAAAAATTCGCACGCCAGAAGTCGGCAAGGCTGCTTCCGACGTTGCGAAAATCGGTTTCGTGCGCACAAAATTGACACAGCTTCAACGCGAAATGGCAACTCAAGGCTCAGTCGTTATGGACGGGCGCGACATCGGAACTTGTGTTTTGCCGAACGCCGATTTGAAAATTTTTTTGACGGCTTCCGTTGACGAACGGGCGCGGCGACGTTTCGAGGAACTCAAAGCCAAAGGTCACGTAACCGATTTCGACACGATTCGCAACGAAATAATTTTGCGCGACAAGCAGGATTCGCAACGTGAAATTGCCCCGCTCAAACAGGCAGATGACGCGATACTTTTGGATACGACGAACTTGACGATTGATGAAGTCGTCGCGAAAATTTTGGAGCTTGCCTCATAATGTTTTACAAAATCTTCAAGGTGCTGTGTCGCCTTTGGTTCGGAAAAATTTTGCACACGGACGTTATCGGCACGGAAAATATTCCTGCGGACGGCGCGTTTATTTTGGCGGCGAATCACGTCAGCAATTTCGACCCGCCGTTTCTGGGCACGTTCATTGACCGCGAAGTTTGTTACATGGGCAAGGAAGAACTTTTTAAAAATCCCGTGATGGCGTGGATTTGTCGACATCTGCACGTTTTCCCCGTCAAGCGCGGAGCCGCCGATAAAACCGCGATTAAAACTGCCGTGAAAATTTTACGCGACGGAAAATGTTTCGGAATTTTTCCCGAAGGCACGCGCTCGAAAACCGGCAAGATCGGCAAAGCAGAATCGGGCATAAGTTTAATTGCCGCAATGACAAAAGTTCCGATTATTCCCGCCGCAATCGTCAACACAGAGAAAATTTTTTCCCGCGACGAAAAGTTTCCGCGTCTCGCCGCAGTTTACGGCAAGCCGATGAAATTTTCCGGCTCAACCAAAGACAAAGACGCTATGGCTGACTTCGCGCAGGAAATCATGACCGAAATTGCCAAACTGAAATCAAGCGTACAAAATCGCAATGCGTAACTTTGAGGCCGTCACGGATGACGGCCTCCGCCCGCGTATTTCACGTGATGTGAAATTTGCGGGCACGTTGACTTAACCGTAGCCGATTACTCCGAACTGCGAACGAGCAACGCCCCTGCGAGGGGTCTTTTCTTTGGTTACTTTCTTTGGACAAGCAAAGAAAGTAACATCTAAAAAATTCAATCGAAGCAAACAAGTTACGGCAACAAAAAATCCCCGCTCACACGAACGGGGAAAATTTTTTTGTCAAAGTTGAATTCTTTTGCCGTGTTCGTCGAACGGATCACACAGCAGAAACAGCGCACTCAAGTCGACGTGAAAAATAATCGTGTATTCGTCTTCGCCGGCAGCCGCGCCGTTGAATTTGTTGCTGTACAGCAGTGACGCCGCGTGCGAATAGTCGTTGACTTGGTCGCCGAACGCGTTGACTTTTTTACTGCAAATCGGCTCAAGGAATTTAAAAATCGTGCCCGCAGGAAAAATTCCGTCGACGAAAACTTTTTCCGGCAAAAACGAATTGTCTTCCACGAACGGAATCGGAACTTTCGAGCGCAAATAAATTTTGTCGAAGTTAAGATTTTTAATCATGTGGTACCGCCTCCGTCAAAAGCTCACGGAAAATTTCGTTTTGCGGTCTTCGTCAATCGTCAAAAAATCCGTGAAGCCCGTCATGTCGAAAACTTCACGCACGTTTTCGCGCAGGTTGCGAAGTCTCATTGCGCCCTGTCTGTCCATGCGTTTTTGCAGTTTCAAAAGCGTTCGCAATCCTGCCGAAGAAATATATTCCAACTCGGCAAGGTCAACCGTCAAGTCCGTGATGCCGTCGAGTGACGCGTTCAAATTTTTGTCAAGTTCAAGTGCGGTTGTCGCATCAAGCCTGCCGACCAGAGCGACAGTCAAATTCGCGCCGTCGGGAAATTTTTTTATCTCCATCGTAAAAACTCCTTTCAAAGCTTTTAGTTTACAGCTTTTAGCTTTTAGGAGTTGTTGGTAAATTTTTTAACGGCGAAAATCCGGCCGACAGGACGTCGGCCGCAGCCTGCGCAATGATACAGGATGTATCATCGCAGGCAACACGCGCCCAACCGTAGCGACAACATTTCGGTTGCGAATGAGCAACGCCCCGCGAGGGGTCTTTTCTTTGGTTACTTTCTTTGGACAAGCAAAGAAAGTAACATTCAAAAACTCAAAGTTACGAACGCGCCGAATCGAAGCAACAAACTTCGACACTTTACCGACAACCCTTAGGGAAGATGATTTCTCCTTAAAGCTCACAGCTCAAAGCTTAAAGCTTATTTCTGCGGCGATTGTAGCAGAATTTGTCGCGGCGGTCAAAAAGCGTTTCTTTACAACTTTTTTTCAGCGTGATAGAATTCGCGGCGATAAACCCTTCAACCCCGGCAATGCATCAAATTTAAGGGAGGATTGATTTCCTATGGCAGATCCCGTAACCATTACAGCCGGCTTTAATAACGGCACAAGCAGCGACGACGATCTCGGCACTTCCGTTTACGAATGGGACGAAGAAAACTTACAAGACAGGACAACTCTTTACAGCAGCGGCGCAAGAGGTTTCGGCGGCGATGATACCCTCGTCAACAACGGCGAATTTACAAATGTCTTGCTTGACGGCGGCGCGGGCAACGACAGCATTTCCAACGGCGGAGTCCTTTACTACGTCAGCAACACGACAATCGACGGTGGCGCGGGCAACGACCGAATCGAAAATTACGGTGACAACGCGGTAATCAGCGCGGGCGACGGCAACAATACCGTTGACAGCTACGGCAACCACGCGACAATCACAAGCGGCAACGGTAACGACAACATTTATTCCGACGGCAACTTGGCGACAATCTCAAGCGGCAACGGTAACGATACCATTTCACACGTCGGAGACAACTCGACGATTGACGCGGGCGCGGGCGACGATTCAGTTTACGGCTATGGCAACAACCTCACCATTCGCGGCGGCGCGGGCAACGACGAACTCAGCGGCGACGGCTACAATGACAGCGTCGACTCAAAAATTTTGCTCGACGACACGGACGGCGACAATTATTTCCGCATAAGCTACAGCAATAATTCGACGATTAATGCGGGCAGCGGTTCAGATACAATTTCCGCCGACAACACAAACGAAAAACTTTTAATCAACGCGGGCGCGGGCGACAACTCAATCGTCAGCCAATACGGCAACGGCGTCACAATTCAAGCTCAAGGCGGCAACGACACAATCACAATCCACGACGGGAAAAATTTTTCAATCGACGCGGGCGACGGTGCAAACGTCATCGAAACTTCAAACATCAACGATACAACTTCTGCGGGCTTCACAATCAATTCGGGCGCGGGCGCGGATTCAATCACCAATCGTGCCAACAACGCTTTAATCACGGCGGGCGACGGCAACAACACCGTAGTCAACGGCGCGTATGGTTCGGGCGGCGGCTCAAACGTCACAATCAACACCGGCAGCGGCAACGACTTCATCAACAATTATTACGATTACGAACACGCAGAAACTTCCAAACAAGAAAACGTCATCATCACTTCGGGCGCGGGCAATGATACCGTCACCAACAGCACCGACAAAGTTACAATCGACGGCGGCGCAGGCAATGACGAACTTTCAAGCTACGCCGGCTCGAACGTTTCAATCAACGGCGGCGCAGGTTCCGACACGATTTTTATCGCAAACGGTACGGTATCGGGTGGCGCGGGTGACGATTCATTAAGCGTCGGCGACAAAGTTTTGATTCAATACAGCGCGGGCGACGGTAACGACGTGGTTTGGAGTTTCGACGAAAATTCCACGTTGTCAATCGGCGGCGGAAATTATTCTTCCGTCATCAGCGGCTCGGACGTTGTCTTGACTGTCGGCAACGGAAAAGTTACCTTGTCTGACGCGGCAACTTTGTCGTCGTTAAATATCGTCGGCACACTTGATGGCAGCGATACTACACCTGCGGATAACGTTATCAACAATTCAAGTAACAATACCTCGGTTACCGGCACGGATTCCGCAGACATAATCACCACCGGCGGCGACAACGTTTCAATCAATGCCGGTGCGGGAGCCGACTCAATCAGTTTGACGACCGGGGCACAGAACGCTTTGATTGAATACACGTCGGGCGACGGCAACGACTTGATTCAAGGCTTTAACGCCACGTCGACGCTGTCAATCACGGGCGCGAATTATTCTTCCGTTGCAAGCGGCAACGACGTTGTCTTGACTGTCGGCGACGGGAAAATTTCGTTGACGGGCGCGGCAACTTTGGACACGTTAAACATTATCGGCACGCCTGACAGCGTCGACACGATACCTGCGGATACGACACCCGCAGAAACAATACCTGCGGACATGGCTGTCAACATAGACAATTTCGCGAGCAACACCTCGGTTACCGGCACGGCTTACAACGACTCGATTAACAATTTTGGTGCGCAGGTTACAATTCAAGGTCTTGCGGGCAACGATTTCCTCGAAAACAACGAAGGCGACAACGTTACAATTTCGGGCGGCGCGGGCAACGACACCTTGCAAAGCGACGGCAACAACATTTCGATGAGCGGCGGCGCGGGCAACGACATTTTGAACAACGGCACGAATTGGGTCAAAGGCGGCAACAACATCACCATGAGCGGCGGCGCGGGCAACGATTCAATCAGCAACAACTGGGGCGAAAAAGTTTCAATCAGCGGCGGCGCGGGTAACGATTATATGGAAACCAATGCCGCTTTCGTGACAATGAACGGCGGCGCAGGTTCCGACCGAATCAGCTTGTCCGTTGCCGCACGAAACACGTTGATTGAATATAAATCCGGTGACGGCAACGATATTATCTACGGCTTTGACGGCGACGACACTCTGTCAATCACGGGCGCGGAATATTCTTCCGTCACGAACGGCAATGACGTCGTCTTGACCGTCGGTAATGGCAAAATCACTTTATCGGAGGCGGCAACTTTGGACAATCTTAACATCGTCGGCGACACAACTGCAGGCGACACAAATTCAGGCGACACGACACTTGCAGACACGATTAAAGCGGCGGTGGTTGCCAACATGATACTTCACCGCACGGAAGCAGGTTACCCCGTGATTGCGGGGATGGCGTTCCACCCCGAAGAATATCACGGCGACGAACCGACCAACTACGTGTCAAAAGAAACGTGGGAAATCACCTCGAACGACGGCTTGAAACTCGAAGGCATTCACTACACGCCCGAAAACTCCAATGATAAATGGGTTGTCATCATTCACGGCTACGGGCACAATCATAAGCACATGTATCCTTTCGCAGGTTTTTACTTGGCAAACGGTTACAACGTCTTGATGGTTGACCAACGCGCCGCCGGTGAATCCGAAGGCGAATGGCTCACCATGGGCGCGGCTGAAAGTCAAGACATTGCTCTTTGGACGCAGGAAATTGCACGCCGAAATTCCGACGCGAAGATAACTCTTTTCGGCGTGTCGATGGGCTCGGCTACGGCAATGCTTGCGGCGGCTCGTTCCGACATTAAAAACGTCACATCCCTTGTCGAAGATTGCGGCTACACGAACATGATGGACGTTGTACGCCTGCTTCATTCCAATATTCCCGCCATGCAAAGTTTGTTGTCGGCGCAAGATCTTCCCGTGCTCGATACCGTTGCAAGCGTTTTTACCGGCTACAATCTCTCCGACGCCGCACCGCTCGATTCAATTTCCGCCGCGAAAATGCCGTCACTTTTCATCACGGGCACCGAAGACGCCGTTGTTCCCGTGTCAGCACTCACGGCTCTTTATGACGCTTCGGGCGCAGACGTGAAAGAAAAATTCATTGTCGACGGCGCAACTCACGGCGTTGCCGGTTTGTATGACCCCGTCGGTTACTCAAATACCGTGTTCCGTTTCCTTGCCGAAGCAAACGAAGAAGGCTGGGCAACCGAAAACATTTACGACAACATTTCACTGCGCGGCACCTCTTACAACGACACCATTACCAACAGCGGCACACACGTCATCATTCAAGCACTCGGCGGCGACGATTACCTTGTCAATGACGTTGACAGCTCCGTCACAACCGCAAGCCTCGGCAACTTCTTCGACGCGGGCAACGGTAACGATACGATTTACAGTTACCACAGCTACAATCCGACTCTTATCGGCGGCGACGGTAATGATTCAATCGTCGTTTCACGCGGACACATGACTTACATTGACGCGGGCAACGGCGACGACTCAATTATCGGTTCGTTGACGGGCGGCAGCGGCGATTGGCACATGGGCGGACACGCGACGATTTACGCAGGCAACGGCAACGATTATTTGGATATCGGTTATTCCAACGACAGCTCGATTTTCGGCGGCAACGGCAACGATACAATCATTACCAACGGCATCGGTGCGACGATTGACGCGGGTGCGGGCAACAACCTGATTCGCGTGACGGACGTTGAAAAAGGCGAAACAGGTCAAATCCTCGTTCTCGACGGCAACACGACCATTGAGAATTTCGGCTTGGGCTTCGGCGACGGCTCCGACACGATTTATATCAAGGGCGCGCCTGCCGGTGTCGATTTCAGAACGGACGGCTTGACTTTCTACCGCGATAACGACAGCTTTACTCTGAGCGACGTTTCGACGACTGCGAAAGTCCAAATCTACCACGAGCGCAGAACAATGCTCAATAAGGGCGTCTTCATTGGTAATAACGAATGGTACAGCGTCGAGAGCAGCGATTTGTCGGTTAAGAGCGGCGAAGAAGTTTACTTCGTCGGCACGTCTGCCACCGGTCACGGCGTCGATTTCAGCGGCATCACGGAAAATCTCAACGTCACGCTGGACACTGAATACGAAATTCCCAACAATTCAATTTGGATTAACGGCGTCTACTCGATTCGCGGCGGCGCGGGCAACATGACAATCACAGGCTCCGCCTTGTCCGACACGATTATCGGGGGCACGGGCAACACGACGATTGACGCACGCGGCGGCGACGATTACATTTCGTTGACATCTGCGCGGGCACTGGTTGAATACGCTTCGGGCGACGGCAACGATTTAATTGACGGCTTCAACGCAAATTCGACGCTTGACATTTCGGGCGCGAAATATTCTTCCGTCAAAAACGGCGACGATTTGATTCTGACTGTCGGCGACGATAAAATTACTTTGACGGGCGCGGCGAATTTGTCGAACGCTCACATTGTCGGAACTTACAATACAACTCCTGCGGGCAAAGTCATCGACAATTCCGTCGACAACACGTCGATTACCGGCACGGCTTACAACGACACGATTAACAACGCGGGCGAAAATGTCACGATTGACGCGGCAGCGGGCGACGACAAAATTTCACTCGGCTCCGCAAAAGCTCTCGTCAAATACAATTCGGGCGACGGCAACGATTTAATCACGGGCTTTAACGAAAATTCGACGCTCAACATTTCGGGCGCGAAATATTTTTCCGTCACCAACAAAAACGATTTGATTCTGTTTGTCGGTGACGGCAGGTTGACTTTGAAAGGAGCAAGTAATTTGGAAAACATCAACATCATCGGAAGTTACGACGAGGCGGCTGATTCGATTATCAGCAATTCCGACAACAACACGCTTGTTTCGGGAACTTCGTCCAACGACACAATCGTCAACACGGGCTCACGTGCCACGATTGAAGGTTTGGCGGGCAACGATTCAATCATCTCAAGCGGCGCGAACGGTTTGATTTTCGGCGGCGACGGCAACGACATTGTCACAATCAACGGCTCAAATGTTTTGATTTTCGGCGACGCGGGCAACGATTCGATTTTCTCAAGCGGCACGAATGCCACAATCAACGGCGGCGACGGTTCAAACTATGTCAGCCTCAGCGGTGCAAATTCTTCCTTCGTCGTGTTGGAAGGCAAAGCAACCGTTGACGGATTTACCACGGGCTTTGGCTCCGGTTCCGATTCGATTTTGATTACGGGCGACCCCGGCGTTGACTTCAAAACAGGCGGCTTGACTTTCTACGAGGAAGACAACGGTAACAGTTTGACGTTGCACAACGTGACCGATACCGCGAAAGTCTATCTCTACTATTCGGCAACCAATCGGACGCATAAAGGCATCTTCATCGCGAAAGATGACATGTACACCGTCACCGACTCCGACTTTTCACGCAACAGCAATGAAGACATTTACTTTGTCGGCACGTCTGCCACGAACAATCACGGCATCGATTTCAGCAACATTTCGCGCTCAATCAACGTGACATTGAACACCGACTATGGCGCAACTCCGGAGTTCTGGGTCAATAACGTTCATTCGATTATCGGCGGCGCGGGCAGAACGCAAATAACCGGTTCCGACGAAAACGACACGATTATCGCGGGCACGGGCGCAACGACGATTAACGCGGGCGACGGCAACGATAACATTTCGCTGACTTCCGCGCAGGCACGTATCGATTACGAGGCGGGCGACGGCAACGACTTGATTCAAGGCTTTAACGCAAATTCGACGCTCAACATTTCGGGCACGGCTTACACTTCCGTGGTGAGCGGCAACAACGTGATTTTGACTGTCGGCGACGGCAAACTTACTCTGCAGGGCGCGGCGGATTTGGAAACTTTGAATATTGTCGGCACGACGGAACGCGAAAACGATTACAACGGCGGCGACAAAACAATTTCCGATTATTCGGGGCAGGCGATTAACTTCAACGACATTTTCGTTGCTTCCGCGTTCAACAACGGAAACTTCCTTGTTCAATCGACGACGGGATTGCTCACGATTGAAAATGTCGCGGACAAAATTATCGACCTGCGCGACGGCGACGGCAATGTTTTCGTCAAAGCTTATACGCCTTCGCAAGCGGGCGTTATCGACGGACGCGGAATCAGCGGAATTGAAATCATCGAAGGTTCGTCGGCAGGCACGGATGTTGTCTTCGCGGGCGACGGCGGCTCCAGTTTGTGGGGCGGCGCGGGCACGGATGCGGATGCTCTCGTCGGCGGCGCAGGTGCGGACATTTTTGTCGGCGGACGTTCGCAAGGCAACGATAACATTTTCGCTGCCTCGTCGACTGACGTTGTCAATTTGATTGACGCAAGCTTGAGCGACATTGTCGGCACGATCGGCAACGACACCGGTATTGCAATCGGATTCAACACGGGCAACGTCATCAACATTCAAAGCACGGACACTTTGAGCGCGGCGATAAATCTTTCGGACGGTTCGTCGTGGCGATACAATCACTCGACAAAATCTTGGCAGAACGCATAAACTTTCGACACGTATAAAAAAAATTTTCCCGTCGAAAAAAATCGGCGGGAATTTTTTTGTCCGCAACTTCATTGAAAGCCGCATGATTGGTGCTATAATGTTGCGGTTGTTAAACCGACAAATTCAAACGAGGACTGATTTCATGAAAACTGCTTTGACAATCGCCGGCTCTGATTCTTCGGGCGGCGCGGGCATTCAAGCGGACTTGAAAACTTTTTTGGCGAACGGCGTTTACGGCATGAGCGCGATAACCGCTTTGACTGCTCAAAATACTTGCGGCGTGCGTTCCGTGCT
>JAFUYE010000021.1 GCA_017470715.1 Selenomonadaceae bacterium | reverse complement strand
GTTTTTCGGCTTTGGTGAACAGCCACGGCAACTTTTAAAAAGTTGACAAACAGCTGACGCGCCGCAACGTCATCACGAATCAAACGTTATCGCCGCGTTCAAACTCACAGATTGTATGAGAAAATTTTTTTACAGCTTGAAATGTTTTTCAGCTTTGGTGAACAGCCACGGTATCGCGAACAGTATCGAAAAGAACGGCAAAAACGCCTTGAAAAATTTGTACGCCTCGACGCTCAAGAAATATTTCATCAACGGATAGAAAATCACTGCAATCACGCCCAAAACTCCGAAGCCGATTATAATTCGCCATAAACGACGTTTCGGCGACACGTTTGTTTTGAAGTTGATATATTTCTGCTCCAAAAACCAGCCGAGGAAAAACGCCAGTCCGAATCCCAACGCGTCGAAGGCGTCCGCACGAGCTTTTATCGGGTCGACGATTAATTGTCCGTCCAAAAAATCTTCGGGGTACGGTTTGAAGTACAGCCACACAAATACAAGCAGCACCGACGCCAATCCGCCGACGAAAAATGTTTGTCGCCGCGCAGGGTCTTTGCCCATCCACTCAAAAATTTTTTCCGCGACGAAAAATAATCCGACCGAATAAATTATCGCGAACAAAACATCTTGCGGGGTGTGCACGCCCAAAAAGTTTCTGCTGAACGCGACGAGCAAAATTATCAGCGCGAGAACGATTATTGCCGGTTTGGGCAAAATTTTTCGGTAGTAAAACGCGAAACCGCCGTAAATCGCTGTCGTAAATTGCGTGTGCCCGCTTGGAAATGAATACTCCGAAGCTTTAGCCATTGCCTCAGCCGACGGTAAAAGTTCGGTGTCTTTGAACCACGGGCGATAAACACACAGCGTGCCTTTAATCAATTCGTTTATCACGCGTCCGCACGTCGCGTTGAACAGCAAAAAAATTCCCGCAGGTTTGTTTATGCACCAAAAAAGTATCGCGGGTATTGCCGCCGTCAACGGATTTTTCGGAATCGCAGAAACGAGCGTGAATAAACTTTCGCCGCCCCAACTTTCGCGAATTCCCTGCAGGAAAATCAAATAATCCGTGTCCAAATGCGTCGCCTCCTTCAGTCGCCGATTGTCGGGCAATTATAATAATCGAGCACTTCATTAATCAAAAACAAGTCGTAAATTTGATTGTCGATAAAATACGCCGCGATAACGTCTTCTTTGCGTGCGTCACTCAAAAAATAACCTGCGCGGGCAAGCAAAGTGTTCGTTTCCTTGAAATCCAACTTCATGCCGAACGCAATCGCCAAAACGGTTTTTTTCGCGGGCATGTAAGTTTTTTCTTTGCGGATTTTTGAAAAGACACGTCTGTCCAAATGTGCGGCTTTGTAAACTTCGACTTCCGACAAATTTTTTCGTTTGATGAGCGTCAACAGATAATCCGAAAACAAATTTCCGGAAATCCCGACGGCATCTTTCAGCTTGCGAACGATAACATCAAAAGTTTTCGACGTTTCCGCAGGTTCGCCGAGAGACGATGCACTGTACGAAAATTTTATTCCGCCCGTTGCAATCGGTGGTTCGTGAAAATTTTTCTCCAGATACAGTTCAAGGCGATCAATCAAACTTTTGTCGCTGAAATTTTTAACGGTTGACGTCGAAAAAATTTCGTCAACTTCCAAAGGCGCGAATTCGTAATGCGCAAAAATTTCGTTGACCGAATCCACGTCGTTAATGCGATTTTCGAGACAAAACGCCAACAAAACTTCTTCGCGAACTTTGGCGTCAAGATAATATTTCAAGCGGTGCATTAAATTATTCGCTTCGTCCAAATTCAAGCCCAAAGCGACAACCAACGTCCAAACCGTGCGCTCTTTCGGGATAAATCGTCTGTCGTCGCGAAGTCGCGAAAAAATTTCTGTGCCGACGTGCATTTTGGCGGCAACTTCGGCTTCCGACAAATTTTTTTGTTCCATGAGCGCGAAAAGACTGTTTGCAAAATAACTTCTGTGCGTCTCCAAAGTTTCGGCACGTTCGGCATCGGTTATCGGTGACGGCTCTGCGCCCAAAGGCATTTCAAACGGGTAATCTTCGACGAACGTTTGTTTGAAATAATTTTCGGCGCGCTCAAGAATTTCCGAATCAATCATCTGACAAATGTTCAATCAACCACCTTTTTCGTCCGCGAAACCCATTTTCAGTGAAACGTCCATCAATTCACCTTCGCGAACAATTACGTTCAACGCGGTGAATAAATTTCCCGTCAACACGTCCGCAATCATCAACGAGCCGATAAATTCCAGCGGCAAACCAAGTTGAGTGAGCAAAATGCTGAACGACGCAGCTATTCCGCCCGCCGCGTTCGGCGTTGAAAAACTCAACTGTATTGCAAGCAACGCCACGACTATCAGCTCCAGAGGCGAAACAACTTCATTATTTGTCGTAACCGACATTACGTAAAAAACTGCGGCGGTCAACTGAATCAGTTTCGACGGCGAAAACAACACCAACGCCAACGGTAACCAAAAGTCGCAAAATTTTTCATCTATCCGCAGATTTTCTTTGGAGACAACGAAACTTTCCGGCAAAGATGCGGCACTGCTGCCCGTCGTGAACGCCACAACAAACGCGGGAAAAATTTTTCGCAAAAAATCAGGTAGGTTTACGCCTTTCAGCGAAATTTTTATCAGCATGACCAAAATTATCGCCGCGAAGACAATCATTTCCGCGACAATAAGTTTCCACACCGATAAGAAATTCTCAAAATTTGTTGTCGCCAGTGCTTTGAACACGCAAAGAAATATCACGAGCGGAATTACGGAAAAAACCTTCTGCATTATTTCGAAAACCAAAATGTTGAACTCGATAAACCAAACTTTTACGTTCGATATTTTGTTTCCGATTGTCGTAATGCAAATGCCGACCATGAAAGCCGTTACCGCGACTTGCAAAATGTTTTTGTCCATAAACGCCCCGACAACATTCGTCGGGATAATCGACAGGAACAATTCTATAAATTTGTCGCCACTGACTGAAGCGTTTAAGTCAAAAGCTAACGCCGAGGTCGAAAATGTCGAACTTGCACACATCATCAAAGCGATTATCACGAAATCTATCACGAAAAATCGCTTGATAACCGTGAACCCGATATTGCTGAGCATTGTGACGTTTTCTATCGCGCAAATGCCAGCCACTATCGCGAAAAACACGGTGAAAATCGTAATCGTGACGATTAAACTCAACAGCGTCGACAAAATCGGCTCGGCAACGGTGGACATTAAAGCCGTTTGATTTTCTTGCGGCAACAAATCAAAAAGCATCGAACACGCTATCGCCGACAATATCGAAACGGTTATCGACCCGCCCGGAATTTTAAACGGCTTGCGTTCCTTCGTCGAAAAGGAAATTAATTCGTTGTAACCGTCTTCGTAGCGGTAAATCGTTTTCGCTTCGTTGAAATGCAAAAGGTTCTGCAAAATTTCATTGGGCAAGCTGTCTTTCGGCGTGTCTTTCAACGGATTGAACGGCTCACCGACAATGCGAATCGTAAGTTTCGGTGAGCCGAACCATTTTTTCATGTAGACATCAAAATTTTGTCTTTCGCCGAAATGATCTTGATACCGAAGTAACGCCTCTTCAACGACCATGCAAATTTTTAACACGTCTTGCTGAGCGACTTTGGCATCGTTGAAAAATTTTCGTATGTCCTCAACCACAGTGTTAATATTTTCGTTGGTCAAGTTCATTTCGGGAACCTCGAAAAATCAGTACAGCGGATATTTTTTGCACAGCGCGGCGACACGTTCACGAGCTTGAATTTTTTTGTCTTCGTCGGTCGGATTGTCCAAAACCAACGCGATAATGTCGGCAACTTCCTTCATGTCGGCTTCTTTGAATCCGCGAGTCGTCAAAGCGGGACTTCCCAAACGCAAACCGCTGGTGACGAACGGACTGCGCGGCTCAAACGGAATTGTATTTTTGTTCGCGGTGATATTGACTTCGTCAAGCACGTTTTGCGCTTCTTTGCCGGTGATATTTTTGCTCGTGAGGTCAACCAACATCAGATGATTGTCCGTGCCGCCCGAAACGATTCGGAAACCGTCAGCCGTCAACGTGTCCGCCAAAATTTTAGCGTTCTTGATAATCTGCGCGGCATAATCTTTGAATTCGGGTTGCAACGCTTCGTAAAACGCGACAGCTTTAGCCGCAATGACGTGCATCAACGGACCGCCTTGAATTCCGGGGAAAATCGCCTTGTTGAACTGCTTGCCGAACTCCGCATCTTTGCACAGAATCAAACCGCCGCGAGGACCGCGCAAAGTTTTATGCGTCGTCGAAGTCACAACGTCCGCATACGGCAACGGACTGGGATGCAATCCCGCCGCGATTAATCCGGCAATGTGCGCCATATCGACCATCAAATATGCTCCGACTTTTTTCGCCGTGTTCGCAAGGCGTTCAAAGTCAATGATTCGCGAATATGCCGACGCGCCCGCGACAATAATTTTCGGGTGACATTCTTCCGCGATTTTTTCAAGTTCGTCGTAGTCAATCGTCTCAGTTTCGCGACTCACGCCGTAAGGAACGATTTTGAAATATTTTCCGCTCAAATTGACGGGAGATCCGTGCGTCAAATGTCCGCCGTCCGTCAAATTCATGCCCATAATCACATCGCCGGGGTTCGCCAACGCAAAATAAACCGCCGTGTTCGCCTGCGCGCCCGAATGCGGCTGAACGTTCGCATATTCGCAATCGAAAAGTTTTTTGGCACGGTCAATCGCCAACTGTTCCGCAACGTCGACGAATTCGCAACCGCCGTAATAACGCTTGCCGGGATAACCTTCGGCGTATTTGTTCGTCAAAACGGAGCCTTGCGCTTCCATAACCGCCTTGCTCACGATATTTTCCGACGCAATCAGCTCAAGTTTGTTGCGCTGACGATTCAATTCGTTTTCAACCGCCGCGAACAGTTCCGCGTCCTTTTGCAAGCCTTCATTCAAATTCATGCTGTAAACCTCCATCAAAATTTAACCAAATTCAACGCCGTAAACAGCCCAAGCAGACCTTGAGCCGCAATGTCGTTGATAATTTTGCCGTCGTCGTTGAAGTAATAAAAATTCATTGCGCAGAACGAAAATTTTTTGCCGGTCGGTGCGAGTCCCATAAAATTTCCGTCGTGCGTGCCCGAACAAGTCCAACTTACGGCAACTTTGTCGTCTTCGGCAACCATGTCGACAATTTCCCAACGAATATCGGAAAAACTTTTGCGCATGAAGTCGACAACGCTCAAATAGCCCGCGCCGCCGTAAAGTTTTTCGTCGGAAATCAAACTTGCGAACTCCGCAGACGAATCAATCAGCTCGTCGGCAAGAATTTTGTCGTTCGTGTTGATGCACGTCATAAATCGTTGCATGTTCCGTTTATTGCGTTCGATTTTGTTCAATGTAACACCTCCAAAATTTTTTAGCTTGAAGTGCAACGCTTTATAACAATTTCGCGGTAGTCATCGCGAATCAAGGCGTATGAAATGAGATTTTCGACGAAACGAATAATTTGCTCGTCCTCAAGCGTCCAAAGTCTGTCGTGCGTCAAAGTTCCCAAGAAAAATTTTTTGCCGCTGATGATTTGCGGATATTTTTCCTCGACAAGTTCACGAAGCTCGGAAATTTTTCCACTGCCGAACTTCCCGACAGCAATTCGCCCGCTGTGGAAAAATCTTACGGTGTCGCCAATGACTTCGACATTTTTATCACGATTATCAACGGTAAGTTGCAAGGCATGATGCGCGTAATTTTCTTTGTCGACGGCAAAGCAGATAATTGTTTTGTTGCGGCTGTAAGATGATGTTGACAACGAAATAATTTTTTCTTCGCCATCATATTCGACGCGGAACGAACGATAATCGCCTTCAAAAGCATCGATTTTGAGATGACGCAAGCCCATATCTTCGACGACGCGAAAAATTTTGTATTGCGTTGCGGGAAATGCGTGCTCGGTGTCAAGAAAACACTTTGAAAGATTTATCATCGGCAACGCAAAATTTTTCGGTGTATCGTCTCCGATTCTGTAGTCGTCAACATAGTCCGAATAAATTTTTTCGAGTTCGTCAAGAAAAATTTGCTGCAAGTCAATCACCTCCGTCAGTTCAATGCGGCAAAAATTTTTTCGTCGGGAATTGCTCCGTGACGTAAAATTTTCGGCTCCGCGCAGGTTAAATCGATTATCGTCGACGAAATTCCGTATTGACATTGCCCGCCGTCCAAAATTATTTCGACGCGTCCCGAAAGGTTGTCGAAAACTTCTTGCGCATTTTTAGGCGGATTTTTTCCGGATAAATTTGCGCTCGGTGCGGCTATCGGGCAATCGGAAAGTTTTATCAGCGACAACGCGACATCGTTTGCCGGAAATCTTATGCCGACGCTTGATTTTCCGCCCGTCACGAAGTCCGGCACGATTTTAGCTTTTGGCAGAATTATCGTCAAGGCACCCGGGCAAAACGTTTTGAATAATTTTTCAGCCGTTGAATCGATTTTTGCCACGCGTTCGACCATTTCAAGGCTTGCGACGTGCAAACTCAACGGTTTATCTGACGGGCGACCTTTAGCGATGAAAATTTTTCTGCAAGCGTCGACGTTTAATCCGTTCGCGCCCAATCCGTAAACAGTTTCAGTCGGGAACGCAACAATTTCGCCGCGTTTGATGAGTTCAGCCGCAAAAATTAAATTTTCGGGCGTAGGTTGCAATATTTTTGTCTCCAAATTGAATTCCTCCGTGTTTTCGTTGAGTGACTGAAATTTTTTTGATATAATCGCGCCAATGCCGCTCCCTTTTACGGCGGTAAGCTTACGCTTGAGAAGGGAGGTGATATTTATGGATATTCTTATCCTGCTCGGCGTGACTGCAGTCGGCGGAGCAATCGGTACCGTCATTGGCGGGCTGATTCTCGACTACATCCGCAAAAGATCGAAGTAAGCGGCAGAAACAACTGACTTATTGCCCATGACAATCGCTAGACCCGGCGGTTAGGCAAAACGAAGCCCCCGTACAGCGACCCATTCTGTGCGGGGGTTTTTCGTTTTTGGTGATATTCATGGAACTACAATTCTTATCCTGCTCTTGTAATTCGGCAATGCAAATTTATCACACGCTCAACCGATTGTCAACGTTTCGTCCGTAAATCACGCGTTCAATGCCAGCCAAATCGTTCAAAATTTCAACGTCGACGAAACCTGCGCGGGTAAAAAGATTTTTTACGGCTTGAGCTTGATTTATTCCGATTTCGACAGCCAAAAGTCCGCCGGCACGTAAAAATTTTGGTGCGTCGGAAATTATTCGTCGATAAAAATTCAAACCGTCATCTCCGCCGTCAAGTGCAAGTTTCGGTTCCGTTTGAACTTCAGTTTGCAAAGTTTTTAAGTCGTTCGTCGGGATATACGGCGGGTTTGAGACAATCGCGTCAAAAATTTTGCCAGTCAATGGCGCGAACATGTCTCCGCAAAAAAATTCGGCTCTGTCGTCGACATGAAACTTTTGCGCATTGAATTTCGCCACGTCCAAAGCGGCATTTGAAATATCGACGGCACAAGCACGAGAATTTTTGACGAATTTCAATATCGAAACGCAAATCGCTCCGCTACCGGTTCCCAAGTCCGCAAAAAATCCGCCACCGATTGAACGCAAAAATTCTCCGACGAATTCAGCCAAAATTTCTGTTTCGGGGCGCGGAATCAAAACATTTTCGTTCACGGCGAATGACAGTCCGAAAAAATCTTTCGTGCCCGTCAAATATGCGACGGGAATTCCGTTTAAACGCCGATTAATCAGTTCATTGAATCGAAAAATCATTTCGAGCGGCAAAATTCGTTGCGAATCGACGTATAAATCCAATCTGCGGCAATTCAGCACGTGAGCAAGCAAAATTTCTGCGTCGAGGCGCGGCGAATCAATTTCAGCCGCCGAAAATTTTTCCGACGCGGATTTTAAAACTTCAAACACGGATTTTTTCATTAACGCCATCTCCCAACGAAAAAAGCCGTCGACGAATCAACGGCTCCGAAAATTTTTCATTACGAATTGTTTTTACCGCGGCTTTGCGAAAATCATGCGCCCCGCCGACGTTTGCAACGCGGAAGTGACTTCGACGGAAATCGTGCGGCTCAAGTAGCGGTGACCGTTTTCGATAACAATCATCGTGCCATCGTCGAGATACGCGACGCCCTGACCGGGTTCCTTGCCGTCCTTGACGACCTGCACGCGCATCGTTTCGCCTGGAATAACGACGGGTTTGACCGCGTTCGACAAGTCGTTGATATTCAAAACACTGACGCCGCGAAGTTGAGCGACTTTGTTAAGATTGAAATCGTTCGTGATAATTTTTCCGCCGAGTTTTTGTGCAAGGCGCACAAGTTTTGAATCGACTTCGTTAATGTCGTCAAAATCGACGTTCATAATTTCGACTTCGAGACCGGAATTTTCGTCACGAATTTTTTTCAGCACATCAAGCCCGCGACGCCCGCGAACTCTGCGAAGTGTGTCGGAAGAATCGGCAATGTGTTGAAGTTCTTCAAGTACGAACACGGGAATCAAAAGCGTGCCTTCGAGAAAACCGGTTTTGCAAATGTCGGCAATTCGCCCGTCAATGATAACGTTCGTGTCGAGAAGTTTGTAATTTTTGTCTTTATCCTCTTGAAGTTTGACGAGATTAACTTTTGCGCGTTCAACGGGCGGATTTTCTTCCTGCGACGGAGTTTCGGGAATTTTTTCCGCGTCAACGGCGGGAATTTCTTTTTCGGGCTTATCATGTTCGCGACTTCGCAAAATTTCTTTCAACACGTGCGGAATAAATGCGAAACTGCCCGAAATTTCTTTGCGCTTTTTGATTGTGATACGAATTCCGAGATAGCCGAGCACGATGCTGAAAATGACGGGGATATAGTCTCCGACGAGCGGAATGCGGGCAAATGCACTGCCCAATAAGTTCGCGATTATAAGTCCGATAGCCAAACCCGACGCGCCGGCAATAACGTCGTTGATCGGCATTTTGCTGAGCTGTTTTTCGACAAAAGACGTAAATTTTCCGAGCCTGCCGATTAGAAACGGCGACACAAGCAACCCGATAACGATACCGAGCACCGCGCCCGCCAAAATACACACGAGACTTGCCAAAGTCAACTCGAAAATCCCTGTGTCCGCTTGAAAGAATTCAAGATTGAGATACGTGACGAAAAGCGGGCTTGCCAAATGAAAACCTGCCGCGCCGATGATTGCGCAAGTCAACGTAATGAAAAATTTCATCACTCTATCAAGCATAAACTTCACCTCCAATAAGATTTTCGCGGCAAAGTCTAACATGATTTCATGAAATTTCTATGAGCGACTTTTTTGAGCGCGTGAAAACGTCATTTCGACAAAAAAATCGCTCAAACGTCGGTTCAAGCGATTTTCGTTAAAATTTTGATTCAAGCGTCGTTGACGGTGGAAATTTTCCTGTCGCCTGACAAATTTGCAACGCGTTCGATAATTTTTTCGGCAAGCGCAGATTTTTTCATCTTCGGGAAGCTCTCGACAGTGCCGTCGCGCCAAATAATCGAAGCAATATTAGTCGGAACGCTGAAGCCCGCACCTTCGGCGGTCACGTCGTTGGCAACAATGAAATCCAGATTTTTTTCGGCAAGTTTTTTCTTCGCGTACTCCAAAACGTTTTGAGTTTCGGCGGCGAAACCGATTAAAATTTGATTTTGCTTGAGCGTGCCCAGTTCACGCAGGATGTCGGGATTTTTTACAAGTTCAAGCGTCATTTCGTCGGACTTCTTGATTTTTTGCGCGGCGGGATTTTTTACGCGGAAATCGGCGACTGCGGCGGACATAATCACGGCGTCGACCGAATCGAAAATTTTTAAAACTTCTTCGCGCATTTGAGTTGCCGACTCGACGCGAATCACCGTCAAATTTTTCGGCGGCTCGACTTCGATTTTACCGGCAATTAACGTGACTTGTGCGCCCGAATCTGCGGCAGTTTTGGCAATTTCACAGCCCATGCGTCCCGACGAACGATTTCCGATATATCGCACGGGATCAATCGCCTCGACGGTTCCGCCCGCCGTCACGAGAATTTTTTTGCCGCTTAAAATTTTGTCGGTGAAAATTTTTTCGACAGCCGCGCAGATTTCCACGGGTTCGGGAAGTCTGCCTTTGCCGGTCGTCCCGCAAGCAAGTTCGCCCGTCGCAGGTTCCAAAATTTTCACGCCGCGTTCACGAAGAATTTGCAAATTCGATTGCGTCGCGGGATTATCGAACATTTTCGTATTCATTGACGGGGCAACGATAATTTTTTTGTCGCAAGCCAAAACCGTCGTCGTCAACAAATCGTCGCAAATTCCGTGAGCCATTTTCGCCAAAAAATTCGCGGTGGCGGGCGCAATCAAAATCGCGTCGGCAAAATCGGCAAGCGCAATGTGAGCAACGTGAAAATTCGCGGCGTCGCCAAACATTTCAACGGACACGGCGTTTCCCGTAATTTCTTGAAACGTTCTGGGCGACACGAATTCGGTTGCGTTTTTGGTCATCATCACGCGGACATTTGCGCCGGATTTTTTCAGGCGACTTGCGACCTCAACGACCTTGTAAGCCGCAATGCCGCCCGTCACGCCGATTAAAATATTTTTGTCGGCAAGCATCGTTCAGCCTTTCATCTCGTAAGAAATTTTGCCCTCGTTGATTTCTTCCATTGCGTTGGTGACGAATTTGTTTGCGCGATTTTCGACGCGACACGGTGCGCCGCTCAAAAGTTCGCGGGCACGTTTCGACGCCAAAACGACCAGTGCATAACGGCTGTGAACTTGCTTAAGCATCGAGTCAGTCGACGGATTGACCATGCTCAGCGGTGTTGCATTGAGTTTCATTTAAAAAACCTCCATCGAAATTGAATTTGTCGGCAGCACGGGCGACTTTGCAACGTTCGGCGACAAGAATCGATTTAATCTGCGCGACGGCATTTTCAATCGTGTCGTTGACGACGGCATAATCGTATTCGCGCCCGATTTGAATTTCAGCGACGGCGTTTTTCAGTCGACGATTTAAACTTTCGGGCGTTTCGGTGCCGCGACCTTCGATACGACGTTTCAATTCTTCGAGTGACGGCGGCAACAAAAAAATATAAATTCCGTCGGGACATTTTTTCTTGACGTTGAGCGCGCCTTGCACGTCAATTTCAAGCAAAACATCTTCGCCGCGATTAAGTTGCTCTTCGATTTTGTTCAGCGGCGTCCCGTAAAAATTCCCGTACACTTCGGCGAACTCCAGAAATTTTTCGTCGGCAATCCACTGCTTGAATTCGTCGACGCTCAAAAAATAATATTCGCGTCCGTCGACTTCGCCTTGACGGGGCTTGCGTGTCGTTGCGGAAATCGAATAAGAAATTTTCGGCAAGTCGGCAAGAATTTTTTTGCAAACGGTGCCTTTACCGGTGCCGCTCGCGCCTGAAATTACGATTAACAGTCCGCGCATATCAGAATCCGTCCATGAAAGTTGAATTTGATTTTTTCGGCGTTTCGACAATCGCAGGTTCGGAAATTTCGTCAACAGTCGTCGAAGTCGTCAAAAGTTCGTCAGGGAAATTGAATTCGCCCGAATAAACTTTTTCTGCCGCGCCCGTCATGAAAATATGGTTGTTGTCGCGCCAATCGATTTCAAGTTCGCCGCCGTCAAGAATGACCGTGGATTTTTTGCCCGCCAAACCGTTCAATTTCGCCGCGACCGCCGTGGCACAAGCACCGGTTCCGCAAGCAAGAGTAATTCCGCTGCCGCGTTCCCAAACACGCATTCGCAATTTATCTTTGCCGATAACCTGAACGAATTCGGTATTGGTTTTGCGAGGGAAAATTTCATGTGTCTCGAATTTTCGTCCGATATTTTCCAAATCGACAGCGTTAATGTCGTCGACGAAAATCACGCAATGCGGGTTGCCCATCGACACGCACGTCATTTTGTATTTGACGCCGTCGACAACAATCGGTTCGCCGATAAGTTTTTGTGAGCCAAAACCGTCAACGGGAATTTCGTCCGCCGCAAAAATCGGTTCGCCCATGTCAACGGTGACAAGTCCGTATTTCATGTTCACGGTTAAAACGCCCGCGCCCGTCTCGACAGTTAAATCGTCGTCGGAAAAAAATTTCGAGCCGCTCAAAAGATATTTGGCGAAACAACGCAAGCCGTTGCCGCACATTTCCGCTTCGGTGCCGTCCGCGTTAAAAATTCTCATGCGAACAGCCGCTTTCGTGGAACTCAAAACGTAAATCACGCCGTCCGCGCCGATACCGAAATGTCTGTCGCACATGAAACGAATTTTTTCGGGTTCGTCGACCTGTGTGCCGCCGCGATCAATCAAAATGAAATCGTTGCCGCAACCTTGCCATTTCTCGAATTTCTGCAAAGCAATCGCCCTCCTTTTGTGACGGGCAGTATACAACTTTTCGCACGTCACCGCAATAAAAAAACTCCGACTTGCGTCGAAGTTCAAACCGTCAAAAATTATATCGTTCAAAGATTGTGAGCCGTTGCGTATCGAACGCCGTAAGCCGACCGCGCCGACAATTTGTATCCTTTGAGACTGCCGAGACCCCAATACAGCGGCGAACGGAACGAAAACCAAAATACGCCGACGCACCACACCATTGCCGCAGGGTAATCGCTCCACACGTAAAAATTTTTGTCGAAGATGTTGACGAAGTAGTAAATTGAAATCGGCGCGAGTATGAAAGCTCCCGTGATTAAGCCGGGATTGTACAGCGACTTTTGCTTCACGTTGAAAACAATCAGATGTGCCAGCAACTCCAGCAACGAAAAAATCATCGCCGCCAACAACAAAAACCGCACGTCGGGCAGAATCAGCGGCAGGAGGTAAATCAGCACCAGAAAGCCCCGGTTGCCGAACATTGAACTCAGGTTGTTGCAATTCCACTTCGTCGAATCTTTTTCGCGACTGCCCATTAACACACGCATTCCCATCCACGGCTGTCGACGCGAGCAACAATTTCGTTATGATGTCGTCCGCGACGAAAGCCGCAATGCCCGCGACGAGCGCGAAGAGTACCGAAATGTTTTGCCGGTTGTTCACGAATTTTTTCATGCTCAAACCTCCTTTTGCGACAGTATATAATTTTTCGGGTCGGTTGCAACGGCGATAAGCGTGCTGATATAATTGTTTCAAAAATTTCGGAAGGTGATTTAATGTTTCAAGTTGTGCGAAACGATTTGGCGCGTGTCAAAGCAGATGCGATTGTCATTCCCGCGAATCCGCCCGCAGAAATCGGCGGCGGCACGGAACTTTCGATTTACGAGGCGGCAGGTCGTGAACGTTTACTTGCGGCGCGACAGAAAATCGGCGAACTTCAGCCCGGCGAAGTTGCGGCGACGGAAGCTTTCGACTTGCCCGCAAAAATTTTGATTCACGCGGTCAGTGCGGTTTGGTCGGGCGGCGACGGTGACGAAACGAAAATTCTGCGCGATTGTTACCGAAAATCTTTGGAACTTGCCCGCGAAAAAAATTGTCGCAGTATCGCATTTCCGCTATTGGGCACGGGCACGAATCGCATTCCGAAAGAAAAATCTTTGCTTGCGGCGGTTGCGACGATTGAAAAATTTTTGGCGACGAACGACATGGACGTTACGCTTGTCATTTTCGGGCAGAAAACTTTTGAATTCGCGGCAGATTTTTTTGACGGGATTGAAAGCGTAACCGACGAACAAAGCGAACGGGAAATTTTGCAACGCGAATATTCCGAACGTCGACGCCGGCCGGAAAATTTGCCGCGTGAAGAACGTCAACAAATAACTCTGCCGAAAAATTTCTTTGCCGAATACACCGACGAAAAAATTCTGCGCGAAGTGCTGAGCGTTTGGGGACAAAATTTCAACGTCGAACTTTTTAAGCTCGTCGATAATTTCTGTTACGCGAACAAGATAAGCAAGAAAATTTTTTACACGCGGGCGAACGTCGACAAAAAAGTTTTCTATGACGCGATTAACCTGCAGAAAAATATCCGCCCGAAGAAAAAAATTTTGTTTGCGATAATTCTTACGCTGAAACTTTCGATTGTCGACGCGCTGAAATTGTTGGCTCGTGCGGAATATTTTCTGTCAAGCAGTAACGAAACGGATTTAACCGTCGGCAACTTCCTGCGCAAAAAAATTTTCGACGTGGACGCGGTCAACGACGAACTTTGCGAAAAAAATCTTGATTTAATCGGCTCAAATTGAGTTACTTTGAAAGTGACACTGACGAAAAATTTCCGTGATAAAATCCCGTTCGTAATCAACCGACGGGATAATTTTTTTACGGCGCAGAGCAAATGTAACTTCGCAAGTAACCGAAAAAATTTTCACTTCGATATAATCAACGGCATAAACAACTGACGGGAGGCAATATTTATGAGCGACATTAAATCCGGCGTGCTTTACGGAGCGATTATCGGCGACATTTCCGGTTCGCCTTACGAACGCAACCCAATCAAGACGAAGGATTACAAATTCATTCGTCACAGCGGGCACTTCACCGACGATACGGTTATGACGATTGCCGTTGCCGACGCGCTGTTGAATTGCCCCGGTTTTAACGAAGACGACGTTAAAAATGCCGTCACCGGTGCCATGCAGTTTTGGGGACGCAAATTTCCGGACAAGGGCTACGGTCACCGATTTAAAAATTGGTTGGCGACCGACAATCCGCAGCCGTATAAAAGTTTCGGAAACGGTGCGGCGATGCGTGTTTCGGCGATTGCGCTTATCGGTTATATTTCCAATGACTTCGATTTGGTTCGTAACGTGGCGCGTTGGATTGCGGAAGTCACGCACAACCATCCCGAAGCCGTAAAAAGTGCCGAAGCCGTCGCGAGCGCGATTAATCTTGCTCAACACGGCGTCCCGAAAGCTGAAATTAAATCTTACCTTGAAAGCGAATTCGGCTACGACTTGTCGCGCACGGTTGACGAAATTCGACGGACTTACAGCTTTGAAGTCGCTGCCGAAAAATCCGTGCCCGAAGCGATTATCGCGTTCCTTGAATCAAAAAATTTCGAGGACGCAATTCGTAACGCCGTTTCGTTGGGCGGTGACGCCGACACTCAAGCCGCAATCGCCGGCTCAATCGCCGAAGCGTTTTACGGTGTGCCCGACGAGTTGAAAAATAAAGTTCGCGAAAAACTTACGCCCGAATTGCTTGCCGTGCTTGATGAATTCGACCGAATTATCCGTATGCAGAAAAAATGCACGGAACTTGACGGGAACGAAGACCTTACCGACGCGATGAGATTGTTTAACGCAACGCGAGATGAAATATTCGGCATGGATATGTTCAAATATCTTTGCCGCCAAATCGAAGACAATCGTTGCGTTGTCGTCCCGCTGGAAAAAGTTTCCGACGCGGACGGTTACAAGCCGCTGACCGTTTACCATGAGCAGGCGAATATTACGTTTATGTCGGTGTTCACGAATTTTTACGAGTTCGAGAAAGCCAACCGCGAAAAAGCTTTGGAACTTAAATGTACGACGACGCCGATTAAAAACTTGCTTGAAATCTGCGCGGAAACCAACGCCCAACTTAAAGACTCCGACGCGCCCGCGAACATGGGACTTGCGATTAATCCGAGCAGTGACGACGTTTTTTACTTGCTGCCTGAACTGATTGACGAATTATTGTCGAGCGACTTCGACGCCCTCGACGACTTAGACGAACCTGACGATACAGACGAAACTTTGACGATTGAAACTTCGGCTGACGAATTCTCTGCGGAAAAATCCCAAGCTTACAAAAATCTTGTTGCGAAGGCGAAAAGTCGTTACGGCGAATACAATCCGAAAGTCAAACCTTCCAACGCCGATAAAGATCGCACGCGGGACTTTGCCGCCAAATTCGACGACCGTAAAAAAATTTTGGGACGCGCTTGAATCCAAAGGTATCACGTGGACACAAACCGCCAACGACAACACAACCGACATGTGGGCGAAAAATGCTCTGTCGAAGGCGATTGCTTGCGGTTTCGACCCGAATGACGCGCTGGCTCTCTTTGCCCCGACCGTCAACGGTGTGAATATCTGCGAAGAAATTAACCTGTACACTTACTGGCAGGGCTTCGGTTACGCCAAAAAAACTCCGAAGATTAAGTATCTGCTTGTCGCGCAGGATTTTGGAAATTTCTTTAATGACGACGGTTTTAAATCGACGATTGCGAAGATGAACGCGGGCGAAAAAATTTTTTATCCGTACAGCCTGAAATCTCCGACGGATAAAAATTTGATTGATCTGTTTAAAAATCTCGAACGCGACGTTACCAAAACTTGCGACGACGTTTTCTTTACGAATTTTTGTCTCGGTTATCGGCTCGGAAAAACTTCGGGCGACATGACGAAAAAATTGCTGAAGCGCGACGCCGATTTGTTCCGCGAACTGTGCGAAATTCTTCAGCCGGAAAATATTCTGTGCCTCGGTCGAATAACTTCCGAATGCGTTTACCAAGCGTTGACCGGCAACAAATTCGATAAAGCTTACGGTGACGCGAAAAGTTATAATGACTTCCTCGATAATCACCCGCCGATTGTTCTGCAATACGGCGCGAACGCGGAATTTACGTCAAATTTTTTTCCGTTGGCGCACTGCGGTGCTCTCGGCGTAAAAAATCGTCCGCTCGACAAACAGCACGTGGATTGGATGAAAATTGCTGACGAAACTCCGCTTGACGACCCGATTGAATGGTGGTGGAACAAAAATCCTGCGGGAGGTGACGACCTTTTCGAAAATACTCGTTTGGCGATTGAGGTTGCAGGTTCGTTCAATGAACTTGACGGACAAAAAAGTTGGAATAACTTCGTCGCGGCATTGAGCACGTGCGTCAAGTCGGGCGGTTATGTCATTGTGCCCGTTTATTCCAACAGCAAAACTTTTCGTCCCGACGATTTTGAATTCAGCTTCATGGAGAATTTGAGCGGCGAAAAAGTTTTGGAAATTTTTGCCACCCGCGCAGATATTGCCCGGCTGCCTGCCATTCATTCGGGCAAAGCGAAAGTTTTGTTCGTCGAGATGCGCGAGTTCTTTAAGAAATTTCTTGACGGCGACATTCCCTGCAAAGAAATGTTGCTGAACGTCTGCGGACAAAACAGGATTTTGACACGCGACTTTGTTGAAAGTTTGTTGAACGGATAACCCGTCACGTCCGCAAAAAAATTCCGGCGTTACGGTTTCCGAACAAAATGGAGGCGATTGCGATTGACGAAAGAAGAAAAAGTTCTCTGGGCGACGTGGATGGCGTCGACCGACATTTGGGAATACGCGGTTGATATCGTCCTTGACTTTGACCAGATGAATAGCTACGAGCTGAATCGAATTTGGGAGAATGGGTTACATCTTATTGCCCCATCTGGAAGAAATCTTGTTGTATTCCCCATTAAAAGCAGTAACGCCCCCAGAGTGATAACTCTTACCCCCGATAATGGAACGTTGATTGAATGTGAGTGGACCAACCCTGATAAGCTGGACGAATTGATTGTGGCGGAACTGAAGCGTATCGGCTTTGTCGCTCCGTGGGTTGACGAATGGGAAGTTAAAAGTATCCTTGTCGCCAAATGGGGCAAAAACTGGAACCGCGACTGACCGCGAAAAAATTTCTCGAAAAAAATCCCCCGCAATTCGCAGGGGATAATTTTTTTGTCACTGCTTGAAAAGTTTTTTGTGCTTGTTGATGATTTCCGCCATCAACATTTTGCCGCGCAAGTCGGGATGAATTCCGTCAATCGAAAGTTTTTCGTCCATTTGCCCGCTCGCGTCGTAAAAATACGGCTCAAGGTCAATGTGATATTTTTGCCGCTTGATGTATTCGTTAATCGCCACAAGTTTTGCGTGCCAATTCGGATCCGTCGGTGTGTGGAAAGCGTTTTGCAAGTTCGCGGGATTAATCGGCATGAGCGTCAAATAAATCGGGCGAATTTCGTTTTGCAAGCACAGGCGATTGATATTCGTCAAGTCGTTGATAACGTCGTCGGCCGAAATGTTCGTTGCCCGCAGACAATTCGCGCCCGTTGAAATAATTAAATTCTTCGGTTTGACCGGCAGAACATCTTGCTCGAAACGTTCAAGCGTCGTGCGTGAAGTGTCGCCGCTTTTGCTGATGTTCAAGACGGGAAAATCAATATAACTTTCGTAACTGTACTGCAACGCCCGCGGGGAGTAGCTGACCGCGCCGCCGCCGTGCGAAATGCTGTCACCGAAAACCGCCGTGTTGACGCCCTTGGTATAGTCGTCGACGATAAATTTTTCGCTGTTCGACCAAACGCCAATCGGTTTATTGTTCTCGTCCAAAGCACGAACGCGCCACCAGTACGGTCCGGCATACGGTCGCCCGTATTCGTCGTAACAACTTGCGGTGTCTTCGGAAATTTGTCGCCACGCCGCGTCGGGTGTCGGCTCGGAATTATTTTCAACCGCCGGCGGGTGCGTCAAAAGTTCGACTTCATATTTTGCGGCATTGTTCAGCGGAATCCAATCGAACACGTGATAAATCGGTTGCGGCAAATAATCCATAAAATCGAAGTTGTTGACCAGCGGACAATTCGGCATGGTTTTTGTTTCGTCGACGAAAATTTTTTCCGCCTTGCAGAATTCACCTATCGGTTCATGTTTCAAGCCCAAAGCCCGTGCACGCCAATAAAGAATTTTTTTACTCGCGAACGACCGTAAATCCGCTTGATAGCCGTTTGTGTAAATTTTCTGCGTGATAAACAGTTGATGATTTCCCGAAGGAGCGATACCGCCTTCAACGTCGGGCGGCGCGTCCAAAATTTCCAGCTCGTAACAAACGGCGTTCGGGACGGTGTGCCACACGAGGAACGGCATCAAACTTGCGGGATTGTCCTTGCCGTAGTGATAAATGCTCACCGGATGCGGCGGCGTCGGGAAATTCGGATTGGCGTAAACTTTGTCACTGCGGAAAATTTCGTCTCCGAAAAGCCCGCGTGCCGAAATGAAGTAGTAAGTTTGAATCGGTGCACGCGGCACGATATAGCTCGCGAATTTTGAATCTTCCTCTTTGAAGATGTGATACGGCGGCGAACCGTCGACAAGCCCCGTCGTGCGACTGACCGTCGTGATGTTGTACGTGCACGGGTACGGGAACGGTTGCCACGTCATCAACATATCGTCGCCCTCTTGTGCGAAAGTCACTTCAAGCGGGCGATTTTTAATTTGGAGCACGTCGGTTTTCTCGGCAATGAACAGAATCAGCACGGAGAAAAATCCCGTCAGCGCGGCAAGAATTATGAACGTTGCAATTTTTTTCATGAGACGACCTCGGAAATGCAATTAGTAATTAGTTTAAAGCTTTCAGCTTTTAGGGGTTGTTGGTAAACTGTCAAGCGTTATCGCTGCGATTGAATACGTTCGTCGATTTTGGTTTTTAGAATCTACTTTCTTCCACCGATGAAAGAAAGTAGCAAAGAAAATGCGAACGCTTGCCAGCGCGCCTTCGCCTACGCGTGGAGCGGCTACTCGTTCGCTGTACCGGCGTGTGAGAAATCGTGCGTTTGTTGTGCCCGCAAATTTCGCATCACGCGAAATACGCGGGCGCGACCGTCATCCGTGACGGCCGGATTTTCGACGTTAATTAATTTGCCAACAGCCCCTAGGAATTTGTAATTAGGAATTTTTCATCGGATAACCTCGGATAAAATTTTTGACAGCGAATCAATGTTGCCGAAACGAACGAACAAACAAATTGCGATTATCAGCGCGGCGAAAAAATATTCTTGCCACGTGCCGACTTTGAAAAGTTTCAAGCCGTGTTTGCCGTGCGGCGTGAATATCGGGACTTTGCCGCAAAGCGCGTCTTCGGCTATGTGCAACAGTGCCCCGACCAACGCATAAGTCAGCAAGTTCAGCGCGAAAACAATCGTCGGCTCCGCGTAAAAATTTTTTGCGAACTGCGCGGCTCCGATTAACGCAAGATAAATCGGCGGGTAGTGCGACCACGTGCGGTGACGTTTTCGCCACTTCCAATAAGCTGAACTTTCTTTCGGCGGCGAACCTTCGACTCTGTCGGGAATGACCGCGCCGACGATTGAAGATGCCGTAAACAATGCGTCGTCCGTGACCGTGCACACGATAAAGCCTGTAACAATTTGGTGGTTAATCCATTTCAAGTTAGTTTCTCCCGTAATCGGCGTCGCTGAAAGTCAGCCGTAAAATTTAATACGTTCGCGATTATAGCACGTTACAAAAAAAAAATCCGCCGATTGTTCGACGGAAGAAAAATTTTTTCGTGCCGCGCAGATTTTAAATCGTGTGCAAGCGAACCGGTGCCGCCTTCGTCGTCGTCGCGTTGATTAAATCTGCCGAACGTGTAAGTCTTTGACAACTTAACGCGCCTGAAAATTTCATTTGCAAATTGCAGTTCACGCGCTCTGCCAAGAACCCGTGCCGCGATGATAACGCCAACTTGAACCGTCCGCAAGATTTATCGCCGCGCTCATGGAGTCCGTGCCTTGAAGCGTAAGCGTGTTGCCGTTGTTGAGCGCAATGGAAATCGTGCCCGTGCCGTTTTCCGTAGCGGAAACAATGTCGCTCAACGTCACGTCGTAAAGATTGACGCTGTCGGGCAGTGACGCGTTGACGATAATATCGTTGCCGTCGTTCTTGCCGTAGAAGAAAACATCCGTGCCCGTGCCGCCGGAAAGATAATCCGCCGCGTTGCCGGTGCCGCCCCAAAGCGTATTGTTGCCCGCGCCTTCGATTATGACGTTGGAATTCGCGTCGCCGAAAATTATATCGTTGCCGAACGAAGTCGAAGCGTCGACATTGTAAACGTTGAGGTAAGTTTTTCCCGTTGAGCCGTCAAGTCGAATGTCGTAGTTGCTGCCTTCAAATGTGTAAGTCGAGCCGTCTTCAAACGCTAAAGTTTCGTCCGCGCTGCCCGTGACAACCAAGGTGCCCGGTTGAGCCATTGTCGTCAAGTCCGCACCCATGTAAGGAATCGCCGTCGAAGCCGAGTCGCCAATCTGCGCGGTTTTCAAGTTGCCGTCGGCCGTGTAAAAAATTTGGTCGTAATCGCCGCTGCTGTTCGTCACCAAAGTGAGCGTGTTGCCCGTCGGCGTGCGAAGTTCGTAATTCGTCCCGTTGTGAACGACGCCGACAATGTCCGTGAGCAGATAAATTCGGTCGGCGTTCGGCGTGAAATAAGCCACGTCATTGCCGCCGCCCGTGTAAATGAACGTGTCGAGGAACGCGCCCGCCGACATGGTGTTGTTGCCCGTGCCGCCCCAAATGGTGTTCGAGGTGTTGTAGCTGCCCTGCAGGTTGTTGTTCTGCGCGTTGCCGTAAAGCGTGAAGCCGCTTGAGAAATCTCCCGCGGTTGAAGCGTCGACGTTGACGACTGACGGCGCGTCGTTCAAGTTGACGCCCGTGGCGGTGTAAGTGCTGTCGACAGTCAAAGTCAAGCCGTCGTCGCTCAAGTTCAAACCCTGTGCAATAGTTGTAGACATTTCGGTTGTACCTCCGTAAAGTTGATTGTTGACGTAAAGATTGTGCCCGTTGGTTATGATGTGTGACGCGTCGCCCGTGAAGCCCGTCAAGTAAGTGTCGCCCGTCAAAGACAGATAACTTGTCGCGTCGAGTACGAGATTGACCGCGCCGACAGTCGACGAAATCAAGTTGCCGCTTGCATCGTAAATCGTGCCGCCGATATTGCCTACGAAAGCAGATCCGTTCGTCAAGTTCAACGTCAAGCCCGAATCACTTCCGACAAGAATATCGCCCGACAAAGTTTGATTCGACGCGTTGATTGTCGCAACGTTCGAGGCACCCGACCAGCCGTCGTCGCAGACCGACAGCAAAATTCCCGACGAATTGTTAATCGTGACGCCCGAAAGATTTATCACGGCGTTTGTATTCGTGACGTGGAAAGCGTGCCCGCTGTAGTTGTTAATCGTGCCGCCCGTCATCGAAAAAGTTGACGTGCCCGAAGCCGAATCGCCCGACATGGATTGATAAATGTTCACACCGTCCAAAAATTGCGCCTGACCGTTGCGGGTGATGTTGTTGACGTTAAGCGTGCAGTTCGTCAAAGCTACGGAGTTCAAACCTTCGATACAGACGCCTTCGGATTGCGTGGAAGTCAACACGGCATTTTCAACGGCAATGTTCGCGGTTGAATAAATCGCGGGTGAGCCGACGCCGTTTGAAGTGTAAGTGCCGCCGCTTACAACAACCGTGCCGCCGCCTCTGTCGGAACGAATTGCCGCGCTGGAGTTGCCGCTCGTCGTGACGTTCAAATTTGCCGCCGCAGTGACGCCGCCGCCCGTAGTCATGATGCCGCCGGATTGGTCGCCCGTCGTGACAATCGTCGTGCCGCTGATGTAAACGGTTGTGCCGTCACCTGCCGCGCCGTTCGTGCCGCCGTTGCCGCCGTAGCTGAAAATTCCGTTCGCACCGTTCGCCGCCGTGTTGACGATACCTCCGATAATTGTCGTTTGACTGCCGTCTTTGACCAGAATCGCGGAGTTCGTGCCGTAAAAACTTGTGTTGTCGCCGCCGTCGGAGTCGCCGGTTTTTGCAACAGTCGGATTTGTTATTGCAACCGCGTCACTCGTGCTGACAAGCAAAGCATTTTGGTCGGCAGTTGCTGAAGTGTAAGTTTGATTCGTTTGAGTTGTCGCAGACGTGATTGAAGTTGCGCCGCTCCAGGTTACGGAAGTTGAAGAACTGCCGCCGCCGTTCATGTCGGGAGGAGTACCGCCGCCCATGTCGGTGCCGGTTGAATCACTTGGCATATCTGGAGGTGTTCCGCCGTCACTCGGTGGGTCGCCGCCGCTCGGCATATCGGGAGGTGTGCCTTGAGCCAAAGTGGTTTCGTCCATGTTTGGTTCAGCTCCTTTGAAAAATTTTATTGGTTACGGCGAAGATTATAGCATAAAAAAATTCCCGTGGTGTTATGACGGGAAAATTTTTTGACGTTGCGCGTTGTTAATCTACTTTCTTTCGGCGATGAAAGAAAGTAGCAAAGAAAATCGCGCCTGCGCGGCGGGCGATTTTGGTTATCGCGTTGCAAGCCAGTCTCGTAAGCCGCGAGTCGTGTGCCGACGGTATTTGCGTCACGCAAATGCGTCGGCGGGAGCCGTCATCCGTGACGGCTCCTAATTTACGCAATGTTTTCTGATTGTGTCAAGTCGTCGCCAAAGTTTTGCCGCTGACGTTGTAACTCGTGCCGTTGATGTTGAAAGTCGTCGCAGCGTCAACGTTGCCGAAAATAACTTTGCCGCCGCCCGTGACGTTGAGCGTGAGTTTCGTGCCGCTGAAAATCGCCTTGCTGAAAGTTGCAGCGTCACCGTTCGCGTCAAGAATTTCCAACAGGTCGCCGTCCGCGTAGTCGCAGATCGTATCGTTGCCCGTGCCCGCCGTGTAAATGAACTTGTCGGAGCCGTTGCCACCCCAAAGTGAATCGTTGCCCGCGCCGCCGTTGAGCGTGTCGGAACCCTTGCCGCCAAAGAGTGTATCGTTGCCCTTGCCGCCGAAAAGTGAATCGTTGCCGGTGCCGCCCGTCAACGTGTCTTTGACGTTGCCGCCGTTGATTGTCGCACCGTTGTCGCCCGACGAAATGTTGACGGATTTTTTTGCCGACGAAGCGTCAATGTTCGTGACGGTATCGGCGAATTCAATTTTGTTTTTTGAATTGAAACTTGCGGGCAATGTCGCGGAAGTTTTGCCGGAATTGTAAATCACGCCACCCGAAATAAATTCCGTCGTGCCGTTCGCATTGATTGTAATTTCAGTTTCCGACGCGCCTTTGACGGTGATTTTATCCGTGCCGATTTTCAAAATGACATCGCCGTTACTTTTTATTGAAGCGTCCGAAAGTTCGCCGCCGACAATCGAAAGCAAGTCGCTCGCCGCGTAGTTGACGATAACATCACTGCCGCCCGTCGTTTCGTGAATGAAAATATCGGATCCGTCGCCGCCGGTCAAAGTGTCGGTACCTTTGCCGCCGTTGAGCGTGGAGCCGTTGTCGCCCGCGAAAATTTTGTTGGACTTGTCGTTGCCCGTGACGGAGACCGCCGCAGAAACTCCCGACGCGTCAATCGTGACGAGCTTGGACAAATTCGCCGCGCTGAAAGGATCCGCCGAAGTCAACGTTGCCGCAGTCTTCGCGCTGTTCAATATCGCGTGGTCGGTGAAGCGGTAAGTATTATCGCCCACGAAAGAAATCTTTTCGTTGACGCCGCCCGCAATCGTCATTGAATCGCCGTCGCCGAAACTAAAAATCAAGTCGTCGCCCGAAGTCGTCACGTCGTCAAAGCCTGTGAACAAATAGATTTTGTCCGCGCCCGTGCCGTAGTCGGTGATTAACATTTCGCCCGCCGCGTAAACAAAAATATCGGAACCCGCGCCGCCCGTGAATGTCGCGTTGCCGGTGTTTGCGAGCGTGTCGCTGCCTTTGCCGCCGAAAATTGAAACTGCCGCGCCTTCGTTGGTAACGAAATCATTTCCGTCGCCCGCGTCAATCGTGACGTTGTTTGCAGTATTCGTGATTGTGTCTTTGCCGCCGAGTGCTTGAATTGTGACGTTCGCGCCGCTGTTTGAAATTGAATCGGCGTATTTTGAACTCGTTATCGAAGTGTTGCCCGTCGTGTTATCAAGAGTAACTGCGGTTGTCGTGGAAGATGAGCCGCCCGACGTTGATTCGGAACTTGAACCGCCCGACGTTGATTCGGAACTTGAACCGCCCGCCAAGGTGCCGTTAATGTTAAACGTCGAAAGATCTGAGCTGTCTTTGACGAAAATTGTATCGGTGCCGACAGTCAAAATCACGTCGTTGCCCGAAGTTGCCGAAGAATATTTGCCGCCCGAAATTTTAATCGTGTCGTCCGCAGTGAAACCGTAAATCGTATCGGAGCCGTCGCCCGACGCGTATTGAATCAAAACTTTTGCCGCGCTTGAACTTAAACTGATTCGATCGTTGCCCGCGCCCGCGTTAATCGTGACGTTGCTTGCGCTGTTTGAAATTGAATCGTCGTAAGCCGTGCCCGTGAGCAAAGTGTTGCCCGTCGTGTTTGCAAGGGTGATTGCTGTTTCCGTCGAAGTGCCACCGTCTTCAGTCGCAGTCGTGCCCGTGACTTCAACGTTGTTTTCGTAAAGTTTGTAACTGCCGGTGATGACGTTCGCCGCCGTGCCGCTGAAACTGCTGACGTAAGTATTTTCTTGCAGATACCATTTGCTTGACGAATCGAGCGAAACATTTACGGTGCCGACGGAACTTGAAATTGTCGAACCGTTTGCGTTCGTGATTGAGCCGCTGATTTTTCCGTTGAAAGTTGTCGAGTCCGTCAAGTTCAGCGTCAAAGTTGAATCGTCGCCGACAAGAATATCTCCCGACAAAGTTTCATTTGACGCGTTAAGTGTTGCAATGTTTGACGCGCCCGACGTGCTCGACCAGCCGTCGTCACACACGCTGAGCAAAACTTTATCGCCGCTGTCGTTGATTGTGACGCCGTTCAAGCTGATAACCGCCGCCGTGTTGGTGACGTGGAACAGGTGCCCGCTCGTGTTGTTGAGTTGCCCGCCCGTCATTGAAAAAGTTGACGTGCCGTCCGCCGCGTCGCCCGATTGCGATTGATACAGAATCACCGCGTCAAGAAATTGCGCGTTGCCGTTGGTTTTTGTGTTGCTTGCCGTCAACGTGCAGTTGTTGAGCACAACGGAATTTTCGCCTTCGATGCAGACGCCTTCGGACAGGTTGGAAGTCAACGACGCGCCTTCGACGGTTATATCTGCAGTCGAGTAAATAGCGGGTGAGCCGAGTCCGCTTGAACTGTAAGTTCCGCCGCTGACTGAAACTGTGCCGCCGCCTCTGTCGGTGCGAATGGGTGCGCTTGATTCGCCCGTCGTCGTGATTGTCAAATTCTTCGCAACGGTCGTGCCGCCGCCGGTCGTCATGATTCCGCCGGAACCGCTTGCAGAAGTTTTAATCGTCACGCCCGAAACGTAAACGGTTGTGCCGTCACCCGCCGTGCCGTTTTGTCCGCCGTTGCCGCCGTAAGAAAAAATTCCGTTCGCGCCGACGCCCGTTGTCGTAACTGTGCCGCCGACGATTGACAATGTACCGCCGCCCATTGCCAAAATGCCCGAATTGATTCCGTAGAAATTGTAATTGTCGCTCGCATTTGTGGGACCGCCGTTTTTTTGAACTGTCGGATTGGTTATCGAAACCGTGTCGCTCGTGCTAATCAGCAACGCGCATTCGGGATAAGTTGTCGAAGTGTAAGTTTGCCCCGATTGAGTTGTCGCCGCAGTGATTGAAATTGCGCCGCTCCATGTCACGGAATCAGACGAAGTTCCGCCGCCGGAATTGTCGCCGCCTTCGGGTGGTGAACCTTGATTTAAATTTTCGTCCATGGTTGATTCAGCTCCTCTGAAAAAAGTTTTCGTTTGCCGCGCAGATTATAACATAAAAAAATCCCCGTCGTTGATGACGAGGAAAAATTTTTCAGCCTGCGAGTTCGTTAAGCATGTCTTCGCGAGTGATTGCATACGTGCCGGATTTTCGCAAAACAATTCCCGCCGCAACGTTGGCAATGTATGCGCCGTCGACAGGTTTCAATCCGCCCGCAAGTGCCATTGCAAAAACTGCCGCAACGGTGTCCGAGGCACCCGCGCTGTCGAAAACTTCCTGGACACGCGTGGGCAAGTGAAATGCGTCTTCGTCCGTGACGAGCGTGATACCCGAAGCTGAGCGCGTCGCCAAAACATTTTTGATTTGGAATTTGCGCATTATGTAACGGCCTGCGCGTTCGGCGGCGTCGTCGTCGGTTGTCGGTATCGGGCTGAGCAGAATTTTGTTAATCTTGGCGACGTTCGGCGTGACGTAATCGGCGTTGGCGTATTTAATCCACTGCTGACCGTAAGGCATAACGACGACGGGCACGCCGTGATTGTGAGCCGCTTTAATCACCGAAGCACAAAATCTTTCGGTACAAACGCCTTTTTCGTAGTCGGCAAGAACAATCGCGTCGAGGCTGTCATTCAACCGTTTTTTGACGAAATTTTTCAGCGCGTCGAATTGCTCATCACTGCGCGGCGCGAGGTCTTCAAAATCCATGCGAAACATTTGCACATGCCCGCTCATGATTCGGACTTTGGTCGTTGTCGGCCACTCCGTCGCGATTAAACCGTCTTGATCAATGCCGCTTTCGTAAAGTTGCATGGACAGCGTTTCAAAATTGTGGTCGTCGCCGACGAAACCCGCAACCGAAGTTTGACAACCGAGCGTTGCAAGGTTGTTGGCAATGTTCGCCGCCGCACCGAGCGAAGTTTTTCGCTTGACGATTTTTGCGACGGGCACGGGCGCATCGCTGGCGAATTTCTTCACGTCGCCGTAGTAATATTTATCCATCATGATATCGCCGATAACAAGCACTTTGCACTTGTTGACCTTCGTCGCGAAAAAATTTTGCCAATCATCTTTGTTCATGAGTTCGCCTCCAAAATTTTTTGACGATTATATCATGCGGCGCGGATTTTCGGCAATTTTTATCGCTCACGTTGATTGAATGCGTCTGTAACTTTTGATTTTGTGAATCAACTTTTCTTTTGCTTGCGTGAATGTACAATCCAAGTGCAACAGATAAGTTACCAACGCCGGCGGAAAAAATCTTGCCCGCATAAATTACTTGCCAAGCCCGAACTTTTCAAACTCGTCAAGAAACTTTTTCTCGAATTGCATTGGTCGCCGGAACAAATCGCCAATCGCCTAAAGCTCGAACAGTATCCGATTCAAATAAGTTACAAAACAATTTATCGGACAATCGCGGCAAAATCCCGATAAAAATCAGCCGTTGTGCACGGTTACTTCCGACCGAGCCGCCGCATCAACCGTGGCAAAGGGGCACCAACGAAAATACCAACGGCTTGTTACGAGAATATTTTCCGAAGGGCTTTGACTTCAACGAGCTGAGCGAAGTGGATTTGCAGACAGTGATTGAGCAATTAAACAGGAGACCGCGAAAATGTTTGGATTACAACTCACCGTGGGAAGTGTGGTTTTCTTCCCCGTTGCATTTCGTTTGACAATTCAAGCTTTCAAACAAGAATTTTATTTTGTTCCATTACGCGTCCGTGTTGACTTATCAACGTTGCCAATTTATCACAGGCACGAAATTTGTCAACGGAAACGAAAATCCCCGTACAGTCATCAATCTGCGCGGGGATTTTTTTCGTGAACTCGCAACGAAATTAATCTTCGGATTTTTTTTCGACGTGAGCGACGCGAACTTCGGGCAATGCCAAATTTTCCGCCGCGAAGTCAAAAGCCGTCTTCAAGTGTTCTTTATCGTTGATTAAAATTTTTGCGTCGCGAACAATTTTGGCGGCCTCTTCGACGGTGTGCGCCTCCGACTCGATAAGTTTCGCGATTGTCTCCAAATGCGAATTGAATTGGTCGTTGCTCATTCCTTTGCCAAACATGTGAAAGCCTCCTGTAAGGGAAAAGGGATAAAGGACAAGGGAAAAGTGGTGCAGGCGAATTTTTGTCCCTTGTCCCTTCGCTCTTGTCCCTTAAATAAAGTTGATGAAAAATGTAATCGTCAAGCTGTTGATGAAGTCAACGAACATTGAACCGACAATCGGCACGAGTATATACGCTTTGACCGACGGCGCGAATTTGCCCGTCAAAACCTGCATGTTCGCCATTGCGTTGGGCGTGGCTCCCATACCGAAACCGCAACTGCCCGCCGACAAAATCGCCGCGTCGTAATCGCGACCCAAGAAGTTGAAGATTATAAAATACGCGAAGATAAACATTAAAACCGTTTGACCGACAAGCAGAACGATAAGCGGCAAGGCAAGTTCCGCCAACTGCCACAGCTTTAAAGTTATCATTGCGATACCTAAAAAGATTGACAGGCAAATTCCGCCAATGTCGTTAATTTCGCCGATATGCACCGTGAATTGTCCGGTGAATTCGCTCCAGTTGCGCATAATCGCCGCGACAATCATTGCGCCGATATACAATGGAAACGTCATGCCGCTTTCCGACAAAAGCGTTGAAACGAGCGTGCCGACGCCCATTGCGATACCCAACTGATAAGCGGCGGGCGCGTACATGCTCACGGAACGTTCGTGTTTGCGTTCTTCTTCGACGAGCGGAGTTTCGTCAGCTTGAACGGCAGTTTTGAGCAAGTCTTTGCCGAGAATCAATCGCCGACCGAGAGGACCGCCCATCAACGAACCCGCAACAAGTCCGAACGTTGCCGCCGCCGTGCAAAGTGTGGTTGCGCCATCAAGTCCCAAGTCTTCCAAAACGGGACCGAATGCGCCCGCAGTTCCGTGACCGCCTGCCATTGAAATTGAACCCGTGCACAGTCCGATAAACGGGCTGATGTCCAAAACTTTCGACAAGCCGACCGCCAAAAAATTTTGCGCAACAATCAACCCGATAACGCAACCCAAAAAAATCAACAGTGCGACGCCGCCGCTTTTGATAATTTTGACGTTGGCTTGAAAACCGACCGACGTGAAAAATGCAACCATGCAAACGTTTTTAAGTGTCTCGTCGAATGAAAAAGCGATAATTCCCGACGTGTAAAGAATGCAACTGACTATTGCGAAAAGCAACCCGCCGATAACGGGCGACGGTATGCAAAAAGTTTCCAGAAATTCAATTCGACGCTTGAGGAACGTGCCGACGTACAGCATGACGATTGCCACCGCCAGCGTCTGATACATATTGAACTCGAGCGTGTACATTAGCTCACTTCCTTTCGGTTAAGGGACAAATTTTTTGCGCGATTAATCTTGACTTGCTTTGATAGTTTGCCCCGACTTGCCGCTGTAAACGTTGACTTTGACGCCCTGCGTGTCGTAATACTTCGCCGCGCCTGCGTGGAAGCTTGCGGGAATGTCGGCAACGGCGTATTTCGTATCAAGTTTTTTGTCGCCTGAGTTGTGCGGCAAAGTGTTTGCGTTCCTGAAAATAAATTCGGTGAGGTAAGCAACTTCGTCGTCCTTCAAGTCCGTGCTCGCGACCAAAACCGCTTTGACGCCGATTGTCTGAACGTCCGAAGTTTGATTCGGATAACTGCCGGCGGGAATTGTGCAACGCGTGTAACCTTTGTAAAGTTTCATCATGTTATTTTGAATTTCTTCGGCAATGGACAGCAGGCGAATTTCTTTTTTGGCGGCAAGCTCGGCAACGGCTGAAGTCGGCGCGCCCGCAGTGATAAAGAACGCGTCGATTTGATTTTTTTCGAGAGCAACCGCCGCGTCCGCGAACGACAAATATTGCGGCTCAAGCATCTCAAAAGTCAGTCCGTGCGCCAAAAGAATTTGTTCGGCATTTTGCAACACGCCCGATTCACGTTCGCCGACGGAAACTTTTTTGCCGACAAGATCGTTGACGGTTTTAATATCGGAATTTTTTGCGACGACAATTTGACAAGCCTCGGTGTACAGTCCCGCAACAGCCGCGTATCCTGAACCTTCGCCAATTGCCGCGAAAACTCCCAGACCGTTGACGGCGTTCGAGAGCGTGTCACTTTGAACTATCGCCAAGTCAAGAAATTTTTCGTGGAGCAGTCGCAAATTCGCGGCGGAACCTGCGGTTGTCTTCACGTCAAGCGAGCGCGTCTTGCCGTCGGTCGAAATCATTTTGGCAAGTTCTGTGCCGTAAGCGTAATACATGCCGCCCGTGCCGAAGCGCAAATTTTTGTTCGCCGTGTCGGAGCCGCAACCGAAACACAGCGCGATTATCGGCAGGAGCAACAGAATTTTTAAAGCTCTCATGGTGAACCCTCCTTTAAATTAATTTGGAACGGCGATTCACTTTTTAATTACGTCGACCGTAACGCCCTGCGACTCGTAAAATTTGGCGGCACCGGAATGAAAACCTGCAGCGACATTTTCGACAGCAAAATTCACATCCAACTTGACATTTTTGTCGTGCGGAAGTTTTTCGTAATTCTTCAAAACAAATTCGGTGAGATAACTTATTTCCTTGTCGGGAACTTCCGTGCTTGCAACCAAAACCGCTTTGACGCCGATTGTGGAAACTTCCTCGGTTTGCCCCTTGTAGATGTTCGCGGGAATTTTGTATTGAGTGTATCCGCCGTAAACGTCAATAAGTTTTTGTTGAGCGTCCTCGGAAATCGACAGCAGGCGAATTTCTTTCGCGTCCGTCAATTTTGTAATGGGCACAGACGGTACCGCCGCCGTGACGAAAAACGCATCAATCATGCCGTCTTGCAGAGCCGCCGCCGCTTCCGCGAACGACATATAAAGTGGCGAAAACATTTCTTTGGTAATGCCGTGCGCTTCCAAAATTTGCAAGGCGTTTTTCATGCTGCCCGATTCGAGATCGCTGATTGAAACTCGTTTGCCGACAAGGTCGTTGACGGTTTGAATGCCGGAATCTTTCAGGACGACAATTTGACAAACTTCGGGATAGACAGCCGCAACTGCCGCGTAACTGAAACCTTTGCCGTCGTTGGAAAAATTTCCGCGTCCGTTAATTGCGTCAGACAATGTGTCGCTTTGGACTATCGCAAGGTCAATGGCTTTTTCTTTGAACAGACGTAAATTCGAGGCGGAACCGGAGCTTGTCTTCACGTCGAGCGGGCGAATTTTTCCGTCGGCAGCGATTAATTCGGCAAGTTTGGTACCGTAAGTGTAATACATGCCGCCTTCGCCGCCCGTGCCCAAACGCAACACGTCGCTTTCGGGGGGTTTTGTCGAGCCGCAACCGAAACACAGCGCGATTATCGGCAGGAGTAACAGGAGTTTTAGAAACTTCATGATGAAACCGCCTTACGCAAAATTTTTTCGTAGTTATCGGGGTCGGTGTCGCCTTCCGTGTTGATGACTAAAATTTTTGAGCGTTCGTCAAGTTTCAAAGTCGTGCGCAATTCATGATTGTCGACAGCCGCATTGAGCAGAGCGAAGCCCGCACAACCCGATTCGCCCGAAATAATTTTTTGACTTGCCAAAACGCGCATACCTTCAGCCGCCACGTCGTCGGAAATTGTCGCCGCATCCGTCGCATGTCGCCGCAAAATTTTCCACGCAAGTTCGCAAGGCGTCGCACAGTTCAAGCCCGCCATCATCGTTTGACCGTTGCCCGTCGCGGAGTGAATTTTTCCGTCGCCGATTTTGAACGATTCGTAAAAGCACGCAACTTCCGCAGGCTCAACGATTGTCACACGCGGCGGATTGTCGGGAAAATTTTCTGCGAAGACTGCGGCAATCGCGCCCGCCATTGAGCCAACGCCTGCTTGCAAAAAAATATGCGTCGGGCAAGCGTGACGCTTGACCCAATTGTCGCGATTGACTTTCGAGACAATCAGACGTTATCGCCGCGTCCATACGTTTACCAATTTTTTGCTCAACCGTTGAAGCGTGATTCATCTGCTCCAAAACTTCATAAGCCAACGTCGAGTAACCGAGCATAATCTGCGCGGGAATTTCTTCGTAACCCGTCCAAGACGTGTCTTGAATCAAATGCCAATGATTTTTCGCGGCAAGTTGCGCGGTGAATTTAACGCAGTCATCGTAAGTCATATCGGTTATTTCGACTGTCGCCGAGCCCGCGTCACGAATTGCCTGAGCGCGAATTTCGACAGTGTTTTTCGGCATGTAAACGAACGACTTGCAACCGAAAAGTCCCGCCGCCCAACTGACGCCCTTGCCGTGATTGCCGTCGGTCGTCGTGATAAAAGTCATTTCGGAAATTTCGTCGCGTCGTTGAAAAATTTCTTCGAGCGTTGGATTTTCCAAACCGAGTTCGCGGCTGATGACTTTGTAAATCGCCCAAACGCCGCCGAGAGCTTTGAACGCCTTCAAGCCGAAACGCGACGATTCATCTTTAACGAAGACTGCGGCAAGATTTTTTTCGCGAGCAAAATTTTTCAGCTCAATCAGCGGAGTTTCGTTGTAAACGTTCAGCGACTTGTGCAGGCGACGAATTTGTTCCGTGTTCGCGAACGAATAATTTGACGTGTCGATTTTACCGCCGCGATTTTTGTTGCGAATAATTTCAATCATAATCGAGCATCGTCTCCATGTTCGTATGCAACGCGTCCAAATAATTTTTCAGTTCGTCGGTGATTTCGGGGTTGCGCAACGCAAATTCAATGTTCGCCTGCAAAAATCCCAGTTTAGTGCCCACGTCGTAGCGGTGTCCCTTGAAAATGTAAGCGTACATTGCCTCATCTTTGGCGAGCCGCTTTAATCCGTCCGTCAACTGAATTTCGCCGCCCGCGCCTGGTGTTTGCGTTTCCAAATACGAAAAAATCGACGGCGTCAAAATGTAGCGTCCCAAAATCGCAATTCGACTCGGTGCCGCTTCCCGCGCAGGTTTTTCAACCAAGTCTTTGACTTTGAAAATGTTGTCGTCGACGGGCTTGCAATCGACAATGCCGTATTTGTGAACGACTTCGGGGGCAACTTCCTGCACGCCAAGAATTGACGTTTTGTATTCGTTAAAAATCTCAACCATCTGCTCAAGGACGGGCTTTTTCGAGACAACAACATCGTCGCCCAAAAGCACGGCAAAAGGTTCGTCGCCGATGAAATGACTTGCCGTCAAGACCGCGTGCCCCAAACCGAGCGGCTGTTTTTGGCGAATGAAATGTATGTTCGCGATTTCGGGAATGGCTTTGACCATCTGCAAGAGTTGTTCCTTGCCGGTGCGTTCAAGTTCCATTTCCAATTCAATCGAGCGGTCGAAATGATCTTCAATCGAACGTTTGTTGCGTCCCGTGACGACGATTATATCTTCGACGCCGGCAGCCGCTGCTTCTTCGATGATGTATTGAATTGTCGGCTTGTCGACAATCGGCAACATTTCTTTGGGCTGTGACTTCGTTGCGGGCAAAAAACGCGTGCCCAAACCCGCCGCAGGTATGACGGCTTTACGGACTTTCATGAGCGATTCCTCCTTGAAAAAATTTTTTCAATGATAGCAGATAAAGCTTACACACGCAAAAAAATTGCCCGAAGTTTTTATCGAGCGATAAATTTTTTGAGTGAACACCGTTATTTTTGTGACGGCATGAGCACAATGTTAATCGGCAAGTTCGACGCGCCCGGCGGCGAATATTCAAAGCTGACCTGCCCGCGATAATTGCCCAGCTCCGAAAGTTCCGTGGTGTTAGTCATAAGCGAAATTCCTTCGACGCGAGCTTGTGCCACGTTCGGACTTTCGGGCGGCGTCCTGTCACCGAAAAATAATCTTTGGTCGGGCGTCTGAATAACTCCTGTGCGTCCGTGATATTTGTATCGCAAAGCTCCCGCGTAGTGCCCGCCGAGCGGACTCAGACAAAAGCGCGTCATAAATCGCGTGCTGAAATTCAGCGTGTAATTTATTCCGTAATTGCCGTAGTTGACGACAGCCGAGCCGTCCGTTGCGTCGATTCCCGTTTTAAAGCGGTCGTTGACGTTGTCGCCAATCAAAATGTAACCGAGCCCGTCGCGCTCCCAATCATACGGCTTTTTGAGCGTCAAAGTGCGATTCATATTTTTGAACGTGCCGCGCAGGCGATATTCGTCTTTCGGCAAAATTTCTGCGCGGTTGAGGAATTCGAGCGGGTCGGCGTTTTCGGGATACATCATCAGATAAATCCGCACGTCTTTTTCCGCAACCAAATCGCAAATGCCGTGAATCAACTGCCCCGGTTGCATGTGGAAATATTTTTCGTCCGGCGCGTAAACTTTTCGCTCATAACGTTCCAGAAAAATCTTGTCGCGGAATTCGCCCTGCATGTACATCGTCTGCGTGATTTTGCCGACGCTCAAATAATTTCTGTTTGGCACACTCAAACCGCCGCGAGTGATTTTGATTGAATTTTTTTCATCGGAAACGTTTTCAAAGATAATCGCGAAACGTTTGCGAACGCCCGTGTTGTTCAGGTGATAAAATAAAATCCGCGCTTCGCCGCTGACCGTGTCGGTGTACAAAATCCCGTTGCGGTTGACGTATTCGGGGCTGTCGGAAAAAATCAACGTGCCGCCGCTGTCACGCGAATAAACGTCGAGTTTGTGCATGACGGTCGACGGAAAATTTTCGGCATGAGCAGCAGAGAAAAACGCGCTCAAAGATGTCGCCGCCGCCAAAATCGCCGCAAGAATTTTTTTCGCCAAGTTCATCAAAAAAATTTCTCCTCAGGTTGAAATTGTTTGCCGCCGATTATAACACAGAAAAATTTCGCCGCAATATGCCGCCGTTTCGTCAACGCCGCGCATTATTTTTTTGTGCTTTTGAAAGATACCTGCTATAATCACCGCATAAAAAATTTTTGGAGGACGCAATGAAGATTTTGGCACGACAGTTGACTTTGGATTTATATAACTGCGACATGAAACAGGCCGGCACCGTTGACGAGATAAAAGACATGATGAAAAGCGTCGTGGGTAGCGAACCGCGACTGCAAGGCGAATTTTTGACCGACAGTCACTGCTCGATTGTCGGTGCGTTCGACGGGGGACATATCGCCCTGCACGTCTACAAAGAATTGCGCTATGTCGCCGTCGATATTTTCACCTGCACGGAGAGCGACGACCCCGAAGAGTTGGCGAAAACAATTCGGCAATTTTTCCGTCCCGACAAAATTAAATCGACTTTCCTCAAGCGCGGCGATTTCGGGCTTGAACGCGAGATTAAACCGAAAATAAAAGTTCGCGTGGCTCCTCTTCGGCGTGTGAAAAATGCGGGCGCGAAAGTCGTCAAAAAACTTGTGCGGAGGGGCAACGAATGACTTTTACCGAGGTTTCCGGTCTCTATCGCAGTATCGGCAAATCCAAAAAGTGCACGTTTATTTTTTGCGCAGATCACGGCGTCGCGAAATCAAACGTCAGTGCTTACCCGCAGTCGACAACCGCCGCAATGGTGAAAAATTATTTGATTGACGAAGGAGCCGCCGCAAACGTTTTCGCGAAATTTGCTTATTCGGATTTGGTCGTCGTTGATGTCGGCGTTGATGCGGACATTTCAAATTTGCCCGGTCTTGTCGACAGAAAAATTGCGCGTGGCACGAAAAATATCGCCAAAGGTGCGGCAATGACTTTCAACGACGCAATGCAATCCGTGCGAATCGGCAAACGTTTGGCGGACAAAGCTGCCGAAGCCGGTTGCAACTGTTTTTTGATTGGCGAAATGGGTATCGGCAACACGACAGCCGCCGCCGCAATGACTGCCGCTTATTTGAATTTGCCGCCCGAAGCCGTGACGGGACGCGGCACCAACATTGACGATAAAAAGTTGGCGCACAAGATTGAAATTGTTCGTCGCGCTTTGGAAGTCAATCGCCCGAATCGAAACAACATGCTTGACATACTCACGAAAGTCGGCGGTTTTGAATTCGGAGCAATGGCGGGCGTCATAATTTCTGCGTGTCACCACAACGCGCTTGTGATTCTGGACGGATTTAATTCATCTGTCGCCGCACTTATCGCCGAAGAAATTTTGCCGCGCTCAACCGAATGTTTAATCGCCTCACACGTCGGACGGGAAATCGGACACGCCGCGATTTTGCATCACTTGGGCTTGAAGCCGCTGTTCAATTTGGATTTGGCACTTGGTGAAGCTGTCGGCTCGTCAATCGCCGCAAGAATTCTTGATAATCTCGTTTATATTTTCGTCTGCGAACCGGACGCGGATTTTGACGGCGAATTTACCGAAACGGATACCGCGCTTGAAAATCTCAAGCAACAACTCGGTCTCGAAGATATGGACGAACTTAAATCGATTGAGGACGTGCGCGAATTCGTCGGCGACGAAATTCAGATTGAAGAAATTCCCGTGGACTTTCACGTCAGCGAACACCGCATGGACAGCGTTGAATTGCCGTTCAGCACAAACACGATGAATATTCCCCGCGCTTATCCGATGGCGGTGCGCGTTATGGGCGAAGACGAAGATGATCTTGTTGTTGCAACCGACAGGACGTTTAATTTTTATTTGCAGACAATGCCGCGATTAAACGATCGTGCTATGAAAAATTGCCGCGAACGTGTCGACAATCTTACAAAACCGCGTGGAAGTTTGGGCTATCTCGAAGAAATTGCAGTTCAAGCGGCGGGAATTGCCAACGAAGATTGCCCGACAAATAAATTGCGTCATGCCGCGCTTGCTTTCACGAATTTTGAAAACTGCCCGTCATTTACCGACGAAAATTATAATCCGAACGCTAAAGACGGTCGCCGCGATTTGGCAATGGATTTCAGCGCGACAACTCGAACTTTCGGCATGAAAATTTTTTTGGGCGTCGTCAATCCCGCAGAAAATTTAAATGCCGCGTTCAATTTCGGGCGAACGCTTGCCGAAGAAATTTCTTTTGATACGCCGATTCTTGCGTTGACTGATTTAAGTAATTTGCTTGAGGACAGACTTGCAGAAAAATTTTCTAACGAATTGTTGACGCCCGACGGCGATTTAAAATTTCCGCCCGAAGAATTTTTGCGTCACGTCCCGAAAAATTATCAGGCAATGACCGGCGCGATTATCGGTGCTCTTGTCGCGGCGGCGCACAATTCGACGTTGATTGTCGTCGACACGGGCGCGGCGGACATCATTGCCCGTTACATGGAAAAAATTTGTCCGGAAATTCGTCCGTTTATTCTGCGCGTCGACAGGTTGATTGTTTACGAATCCGACGACGGCACGCCAAACGGTTTTGACGGCGAAGCATCCTGCGCGGGCGTCGAAATTGTCGAGGCGGCGTTGACAATGCTTAACGAGATGAAAACTTTCGACGAAACTGGCGTCGATAAGGCAATTAGGAATTAGGAGTTAGATCAATAGATCGATAGTTGGCTAGTAAAATCTATCGATCTATCGATCT
>JAFUYE010000020.1 GCA_017470715.1 Selenomonadaceae bacterium | reverse complement strand
TAATCGCTCGCAAGAAATTGTTTGGACGTGCGCCGCGTGAACGGAATATTTTTTTCGCGCAAAATGTTCACGGTGCCTTCGGAAACGGGCGTTCCGATTGAAGGATGACAACCCGCCGACTCAATCACGAAATCTTTTTCGCAACCTGCGTGGGCGACAAGGTGTTTCATGACGAATTCAGCCATGGGACTGCGGCAAGTGTTTCCGAAACAGACGAAGATAATTTTTGTCACTGCAATCACTCCGCGATAATTTTCATTGTTAGTAACGGTGAACCTCAACGGAAATTTGGAGCCGTCATGGATGACGGCTCCTCGCCGACGCATTTGCGTGATGCAAATACCGTCGGCCAAATTGGCGACGATAACACCAATTCTTGTGATAACGCACAGCCTCGCCCGCCGCGTAGGCGAAGGCGAACTGGTGAGCGTTCGCGTTTTCTTTGCTACTTTCTTTGTCCGCACAAAGAAAGTAGATTCAAAAAAACAATTTTGAATGTGGAATGAGCACGTCGCGCAACGTCGTCGCAAAAATTTATTCCGCGATAATTTTCATTGTCGGGAACAACAACACGTCGCGGATTGACGGCGCGTCAGTCAAAAGCATAACCAATCTGTCGACGCCGATACCAAGTCCGCCCGTCGGTGGCATACCGAATTCAAGTGCGCGGATAAAATCTTCGTCCATAACGTGAGCTTCTTCGTCGCCGGCTTCGCGCTGTTTAAGTTGCTCCTCGAAACGTGCACGCTGATCAATCGGGTCATTGAGTTCCGTAAATCCGTTGGCAAGTTCGCGCCCGTAAACGAAAAATTCAAATCTGTCGGTGATACGCGGGTCGTCGGGATTTTTCTTCGCAAGCGGTGAAATTTCCGTCGGGTGGTGCGTGATAAAAATCGGTTGAATCAAATCGTCTTCAACTTTCGCCTCGAACGCCGCGTTGAGAATTCCGCCGATACCGAAACGTTTTTCGTAAGGAACGCCGATTGAATCAGCCAACGCTCGCGCTTCGTCGACGGTTTCGCACGCAAGAAAATCTTTGCCGGTTTTATTTTTGACAGCGTCATTCATGCTCAGTTGCGGGGTGTTCGCCAAGTCAATTTCGACGCCCTGATAAGTGACTTTCGTCGTGCCGTTGACAGCCTCCGCCGCCGCGCAGACAATTCCGCGTGTGACTTCAATCAAGTCGCGATAATCACCGTAAGCCTGATAAATTTCGACGCTGGTGAATTCGGGATTGTGGCGAACGTCCATGCCTTCGTTGCGGAAAACTCTGCCCATCTCGTAAACGCGCTCGAATCCGCCGACAATCAGACGTTTCAAATTTAATTCCGTGGCAATTCGCAAATACAAATCGGCGTCAAGTGCGTTGTGGTGCGTGACGAACGGTCTTGCCGCAGCCCCGCCGGCAATCGTCGACAAAACGGGCGTGGCAACTTCCAAAAAGTCGCGCTCGTCAAGATATTTGCGAATCGACTTAATGACTTTGTTGCGCTTGATGAAAGTTTCGCGAACTTCGGGGTTCATAATCAAATCAAGATAGCGTTGACGGTAGCGAATTTCAACGTCTTTGAGCCCGTGAAATTTTTCGGGCAACGGACGCAATGACTTCGACAAAATTTTAAAATCCTCGACGCGAACGGTCAATTCGCCGCGCTGAGTTTTGAAAACTTGTCCGCGAACGCCGATTATGTCGCCGATGTCCAAAAGTTTGAATTCGGAATATTTTTCTTCGCCGACAACGTCCAGTTTAAAATAAATTTGAATCGTGCCCGTGCGGTCGGAAAGGACGGCGAAACTTGCTTTGCCGTGCCCGCGAATCGCCATCAAACGTCCCGCGATTGTGACTTCGCCCGCGTCGGTTTCGCCCTCGATGTCGCCGAATTGTGCGCGAACGTCGGCGGCGTGATGTGTTGTCTCGAAACGACTGCCGAACGGTTCAACGCCTTTGTCGACGAAGCCTTGAAGTTTTTCGCGACGAATTTTTATCAGTTCGTTTTCGTCAAGATTTTGTTGCTGAAAATGTTTTGCCATAAAATATTTCCTCCTTGTTCGGGCGAATTCTACCAGAAAAAATTTCCCCGCTCAATGAAAATTTTTGACGGCAGGTTACGGACGTTGTACAATCTGCGCGAAAGTTTTTTTGTGAACGGAGGATTTCAACCATGCAAAGCTTTGAATATTTTTGCCCGACGGAAATTGTTTTCGGCAGCGGCGCGGAAAATCACGTCGCCGAAAAAATTCGCAAGCACGGCGGCAAACGCGTCATGATTATTTACGGCGGAGGCTCGGCGATTAAAAGCGGGCTGATTCCGAAAATCGAACGCTTGATGATGATTAACGGATTGACGGCATTTAAAGTTGTCGGCGGCGTGCAACCGAATCCCCGCGCAAATTTCGCCCGTCAAGCAATTCGCGAAGCCGTTGACGCGAAAATCGATTTCATGTTGGCTGTCGGCGGCGGCTCGGTTATCGACACGGCAAAAGCTGTCGCGCTCGGTGCGGCGAATCCCGAAGTTGAAATTTGGGAACATTGGTCAGGCAAAGTTCGCCTGCAAAAAAGTTTGCCTGTCGGTGTAGTGTTGACTATTGCGGCGGCGGGTTCCGAAACTTCCGACTCGGCGGTTTTGACGGAACACGGAATTAAACGCGGCGCAATTACTCCCCGACCGGTTTTCGCGATTATGAATCCCGAATTCGCGTTGACGGTGCCGAAATACCCGTTGACGTGCGGAATTGCCGATATAATCATGCACACGCTTGAAAGATATTTCAGCCAAATTGACGGGAACGAATTCACGGATTTGGTTGCCGAATCGCTGATTAAAAACGTTATGGCGCAGTCGAAAATTTTGCTCGCCGACCCGAAAAATCTTCACGCAATGAGCGAAATTATGTGGTGCGGTTCCGTTTCACACACGGGCTTTACCGGTCTCGGTCGCGACAGAGATTTTTCCGCGCACAAACTCGGTCACGAACTCGGCGGACGTTACGACGTGGCTCACGGCGCGTCACTTACGACGGTTTGGGCTTCGTGGGCACGCACGGTTTACATCGACAAGCCCGAACGTTTCGCGCATTTCGCAGAAAAAATTTTCGGTATCGTCGACGGCTCGATTGACGAACGCGCCCGCGCAGGTATCGACGCAATGGAAAATTATTTCCGCGAAATCGAAATGCCGACGAACTTCACCGAACTTGGAATCGGCGTCAAATCCGCCGACGAACTGAAATTTTTGGCAGACATGGTTACCGCGAACGGCACGAAAAAAGTTGCAACTTTCCGCCCGCTCGACAAAGCAACCGTTATGGAAATTTACGGCAAGGCGAATTGTTAATGCCCGATAAAAAATTTTCCTGCGCGGTGAAAATAACTTGAAGATGTGATATCATTGCGGCGTTAATTTTTTTCTGCGCAGGAGAAAATTTTATGAGCGTTATCGAAAAACTTAAGCGCAAATACAACGGCTTTGAAATTTCAACGAAAATCGCGCTGGCGTATGCGACGTTCTTCGCGCTGTTGCTCGCTTTGATTAATTTCGTGATGTGGTTGGGCTTCATGACCGCGTTGTTCGCGCCCGCCGAACGTGCGATAAATTACAGCATGGTTGAAGTTGCAAGCGTCCTGGAAAATCTCGACGACAACACTTCGGATCCGTTCAAAAACAAACTTGTCGCGGGCGTGGTTTTGCGTGTCGTCACGGATGACGGGAAATTAATCGTGAACACGGACGAAAAATATCCGTCGATAGAAAATTTTAATTCGGGAATCATGCGCGACCCGCCGATTTTCACGGACGCGGATTTAAAAATTTCCGAATTCAAAAACGCGCTGATTTATTGCGGGACGATGCGTTTTGAGCCGAAAGATGCTCAAGGTGCGACGCTGTATTTTTTCCGCACGATAACTTCGGAGCTGAAAACTTTTCACCGCATGGAAAAAATTTTATTCGGCATTGACGCTGTCGGATTATTTTTGGCGTTGGTTGCCGGACTTTGGCTCAGCCGCAAAACTTTGACGCCGATAAAAGAAATGAACAAAGTCGCCCGCGAAATTGTTTTCGAGAAAATGGACGGACGAATTCCAATCGGTTCCGCGAACGACGAACTTGCCGAACTCGCCAAAACTTTAAATGAGATGCTTGACCGACTGCAGGGCGGTATAGATCAACAAAAAGATTTTGTCGCGAACACTTCGCACGAACTGGGGCAACCTGCGACGGTTTTTTTGGGTTATGTCAACCTGCTCAAAGACGGCGGCATAAACGACCCCGAACTTTTGAACGAGGCGATTGAAGTTATCGGCAAAGAGGCAAACAATCTGAAAAACTTGCTGGAAAATATTTCGATTCTTTCGCGCAGTGACAGAAATCGCCTGAATTTCTCGAAAGAAATTTTGGACATTGACGATATTGTTTTCGACATAATTCGTTCGGCAAAAGTTTACGTCACGACGCATGAAGTCAAGCTGACGCGAAATGACCCCGCAAAAATTTTCGGCAACGGTGCGGCGGTTAAACAACTGATTCGTGCGCTGTTTGAAAACGCGATTAAGTACACGCCCGAAGGCGGTTCCGTGAAAATTAATTCCGTCGTCAAAGGCGACAAAGTTTTTTTGAGCATTGCGGATTCGGGTATCGGTATCGCGCCCGAATACCGGTCGAAAATTTTTGACAGAGGTTTTCGCGTCAACAAAAAATCTGCGGTGAAAGGCAGCGGGCTCGGTCTTGCTATGGCGAAAGCGATTGCCGACAATCACAAAATAAAAATTTCCGTCGAGAGCGAACTCGGCAAAGGCACGACTTTTACGTTGGAAATTCCAATCGATGATGGTAACCATGAAACAACGTGACGTTGCGTTTTTAATCAACTTTTCTTTGACGGCAAAGAAAATCGCCACTGCGCGGCGTTGACTGTGTTAAGTTTGCTCGTGACGTGACGGCTCCAATAATGTCGTGAAATTTATTTAAGGTTATCGCCATGAAAATCAAAATCTCAAACTCAATGCTGAACGTTTTGCTCGGCGCGCTGGCGTCGGGCATTCTTTTTATGGACACGTTCAATTACACGCCGAAATTTTTAATTTCAATCTGCGCGGCATTAATCGCGATAAGTTTGCTCGTGACGTGGCGGCGAAAAAATTTGACGGCTTGGCTTGTCGCTCCGATAATTTTTTTCGGACTCGGCGCGTGGAGATTTTCGGCTGTCGACGCAATTCCGCCCGACGACATTTCAAAATTCGCGGGGCAGTCCGTGCAAATCGTCGGCATTGTTCGCGAAGAACCGCAGATAAAAACTTTGCCCAACGGTTTAACTCAAGTGCGTTTTATCGTCGACGCGGACGCCGTAAAAATCAAAGGCGAATCACAAAAAATTTCGGGCGGATTTATTTTGACGGCTTACCCGAAAGCGGGCGAACAAATTCCCACGGCACGAATCGGCGACAAAATTTCGACGGGCGGCAATTTGAAACTGCTGACGAATTACAACAACCCCGGACAGATTGACGGCGTCACCCGCATGAAGGCTGACGGAATTACTGCGCGCATGTCGTCAAGCAAAATCGGCGTGACGGTCGAGGCGATTGACGATTGCGGTTTGTGGACAAAATTTTTGCGCACGGTCGCTGAAATTCGTCAACACTATCGCGAATCAATGTCACAAGTTATGTCGCACGAAGACGCGGCGGCAATTTTCGCAATGCTTTTCGGCGGTTACGCGGGCTTGAATCCCGAATTGGTCGAAGAATTCCAAACGACCGGCATTGTGCATATTTTATCGGTTAGCGGCTCGCATATGTCGATGTTGGCGGCGGCGACGGTTTTGTTGTGCGCGTTTTTGAAAATCCCGAACGCGGCAAGATTTGCAATCGGATTGTTCGTAATCGGCTCGTATGCAATTTTAAGCGGATTGTTGCCGCAAGTTCTTCGCTCGGCAATGATGGGAATTTTGGTTTTCTTCGCCAAAACTTTGGACGCGGAAGCCGAAGGCGCACGACTTTTGACGTTGACCGCTTTGGCAATGCTCGTCAATCAACCGTTGCTTTTGTACGACATAAGTTTTCAACTCAGTTTCACGTCGACGGCGGGATTGATGTATTTTGCCGAAAATCTGCGCGAACGAATGGAACGCTTGCCGAAATTTTTTGCGGACGCCGCGTCAATGACAATCGCCGCACAGCTCGCAAGTTTGCCCGTCGTCGTGTGGTACTTCAATCAAGTTTCGTTGAGTTCGATTTTCGCGAATGCATTCGTCATGCCGCTTTTGGAAATCGTAATTGTCGGCGGACTTTTGGGCGGAATAATCGCGGCTGTCGTGCCGATTGTCGGGAAATTTTTCTTCGCGGGCATGGCGTTGACTTTCGGAGCCGGCGCGGAATTGAATCGAGTTTTCGCGAACTTGCCGCTCAGTTCCGTGCAAATGCCGACGCTCGGATTTTTGGCGGGATTTTTTTATTACGCCGCGTTGATTCTTCGTCGTGCGATAATTTTGTTGCCGATAATAATTTTGCTCGCGATAAGTTTGATTCGTTTCGGCGGAAATGTCGAAGTCAATTTCGTTGATGTCGGGCAAGGCGACTGCGCGATTGTCGTCACGGAGCACGGGCATTGCCTGATTTTCGACACGGGCGGCACTCGCGAACACATGTTTGATGTCGGCGGACGCGTCGTCGTCCCCTACCTCAAGCACGAAAATATTCGCTCGGTCGACAAAATTTTTCTGACGCACGTGCACGAAGATCATTCCGGCGGCGCGGGCGCGATTATAAAAAAATTACCCGTCGACGAAATTATCACGGCGGGCG
>JAFUYE010000019.1 GCA_017470715.1 Selenomonadaceae bacterium | reverse complement strand
GGCTCATTATTGAAAATCCGCAGACCGAAGTCTTCACTCTCAATAAAGTGGACAGCACCACATGGAGGCTAAGAAGAACTCTGTCCGCTTGGATTTTAGCAAAACCCTTTCAGGTTTCAATACTACTTTTATAACAGGAGGTGGACATTTTGAGCTTGGTCGAATTTGAATTGCCCGAAGAACTTCAAAACGTCACCGCCGACGAATTTTGCCGCCAAATGCTGGCGCGAATCCCGAAAAATATAGACACGACCGAAGGCGGATTCGTCTTCGACATGCTCAAACCGCCTGCACTTTTAGGCGCGGAACTCGTTCAATTTTGGCTGGTTTTGGGACTGCAAAACGCGTTCCACATGTGGGCGACGGGCACTTGGCTTGATTATTGCGCGGCAGATTGCGGACTTTCTCGACGCGAGGCGACTTATGCTTACGGAAATGTCATCGTGACGGCAGACCCGTTTTTGACGTTCCCGAAAGGTTTTGTTTTCAGCGTGCCGAGCGAAAATTCTGTTGCGGCAATCGATTTTGAAACTGTCGAAGACGCGACGGTTCCCGAAACAGGCGAAGCCACAATCCGCGTTAAATCGGTTTTGGCGGGCAAAATCGGCAACGTTCGCGCCGATACGATTAGCATCATGAAAAATCCCGTCGACAACGTCTACAAAATCACGAACACGGCGACTTCGGGCGGCACCGAAATTGAATCGGACGACAGTTTACGCGCAAGGATTGACGATTATTATGCGGGACGGCAGGCTTCGTTCGTCGGCAACAAAAAAGATTACGTTCGTTGGGCGAAAATGGTTGACGGCGTCGGATTCGCACAGTGCATTCCGCTTTATTTCGGCGAAAATTCGGTTAAGCTGGTGATTGCGGACGCGAACGGTCAGCCCGCAACGAAAGAAATTTTGAACGCAGTCGAGACTTTCATTTTCGGCACGGGTCACAAAGATTTGAATCGACTGGCACCGATTGGTGTCGCGAAATGGGAAGTTGCCGCGCCGACTTTGAACGCCATCAATTATTCGCTGGACGTGAAAATTTCTGCGGACACGACGCTTGAGACCGTAGAAGAAAATATCCGCACGAAACTTGACACGTTTTATTTGACGTTGGCGGACGATGAAAATTGTTTCGGGACGTTGCGTTACGTCAAAGTTTCAGAGCAGATTTTGAACACGGCGGGCGTCGAAGATTTTAAACATTTGCGCGTGAACGGCGGACTTGAAAACGTCAATTTCGCCGCAGACGAAATGCCGATTACCGGCACAATCGAGCTGACGAGTTATGGATAAGTACACCGTCGAACAACTGCCGCTCACGACTTCGGGCAAGCGAATGTTGCGGTTCGTCGCGCCGATTTATGAAAATTCTTTTTGGCTCAAGTCATATTTTGACGCGTTGGGCGTTGATTTTGACGTACTGGAAAAATATTTTTCGGAACTGCGGGCGCAAAGTCATATCTCGTCGACGACTTGGGGCATCGAATATCTTGAGCGAAAATATTCCGTCGAACCCGCGCCGCATTTAAGTTTGACTGAACGCCGCGCACGGTTGCGCTCCAAAGCCGCCGTACATTTGCCGCTTAATCCCGCCGTGCTTGAAAAATTCGCAAGCGACAATTACGACTTCGATTGTTACCTTGACGAAACGCACGCGGGTTTCATTCGGATAATCGCGAATCACATTCCGCAAAAGGGCGTTACGGGTTTTATTCCGTGGCTTGCCGAAGAAAAACCGGCACATCTCGCGCTTGAAGGTCGGCTTTTGCGCACGCTTTACGTCGGCGACGAACGTTATGCGCAAGATTTTGGCGACATTCACGAGGTTACGGAAGCGATTTTGCCGATTGACGACGACAAAAAACATTTCCCGCGACTTTTTGCGGACGTTGTCAACTGTCACGTCGGCTACAAGCAGATTATGCCCGAAATTAATCCGCACGACACCAAAGCGAAAGTTTTCATCGGTGGCGGCGCGGCAGAATTCGGCATTAAAAAATTGTCTCTCGCGGAGCCGTTTGCATTCCAAAATAATCGGCACTTGTATCACGCGGCTCAGGCACTCACAAAAGGCGGTGCGTTGTTCATTGAAGCCGACTTGAGCGACTTGCCGCTGTATCAAAATATCATAGAAAGCCCGTTCGTCGAATTGGCTATGGCGGACATTGCGCTTGCTCGTGACGGACGAATTAAAATCCCGACCGAAGTTTACGAACGTTTTCAGCGCATCGAAACTTTTGTTATGACGTTGCAAAATCTCACCGGCTCGAAAATTTATTCGCTTCATCAGCCGGAAGACATTTTCAACAAACATTACGCGGCGCAAGCTTTTTTTGAAGGCGGTTTGAAAACTATCAAGCCAGAAGGCACGCACTTTCTCTCGGAACTTGCGGAACTTCACAGCGGACAGATTTTCGCCCGCACCGGTCTAATCAAACTCGGTTCGGAAACGAAATCTACAGTCGCCGATAACGAATTGTTTTTCGTCGAACGTGGCGAAATTTATCACGCTGAAGTTGTCGGGCGTCACGGGATTGTTGCCGTTGACGTTGACCCGATTTTCAAAGCGTCGGAAATTGAACGACTGCATTTCGGCAACGCAATGTTGCGTTCGGGCTCAATTCAACTCGGCAGCGCGACGAAACCCGACTTGACCGACAACGATTTACTTTACGCCGAAATTTTGAGGCTTCATTACGCCACTCCGATAATTGGTATCGGCTTAAAAATTATCCAAAGTGTAGGCGAAAAGGCGACATCGTCTTATTTAATTACAAACCATGTCGGACAAATTTTTGAAGGGCGCGGCAAAAAAACAATTCATCCCGATAACAAATTCAAGTTTGCTGAGCTTGGGCGACTTCATTACGGCAACGCGGTTTTGCGTTCGGGCTCAATTCAACTCGGCAGCGCGACAGAGCCCGACTTGACCGACAACGATTTACTTTACGCAGAAAAGTTCAATTTGCACTACGGCGAAGTTTTTGCCCGAAACGGACTTATCGACTTGGCGACAACGCTCAAACTCAAAGACGCTCACGCCGCAAATTACAAAATCGGACAAGCTTTCGCACGCACGGGCGCAATCAAAATCGGTTCAGAAACAAAGCCCGATTTTCTTTCCAACGATTTAAATTACGTTGAACGCATGGACTTGCGACACGGGCAGGCTTTTGCGAAAACCGGCATAATTGTCACGTGCCTTGTGCCGCCGCAACGATTGAAAGTTCCGCACATTATGACGATTCGCGTCGGACAAAATTTCGTGCGACGAGGCGGAATCATAATCGGATTCAGCGACGACGGGAATTCCGCAGGCGCGACGGATTAGTCTATTCGTTCAAAAAATTTTTTAGGAGGATTTTCTTATGGCAGACACAGCTCAACAAATCGCAACCCTAATCGAGGGCATGAACTTGACTGACGAACAGATTACGCTTTTGACGCAAAATCTGGCGACACTCAAGGCAAATTCACTGAACGAACTGGACGATGCGGTTGCCCGTGCGAAAGAAGGTACACGCTTGACACGTGCAGGGTTTGCGCTCATGGGCAAAGCTATCGCCGGCAAAGAATTGCGCTACACCCGTGTTGCTTTGGGCGACGCAACTGTCGACGGACAAATGATTTTGCCGACCGAAGAAGAGGCTTACGAATTTAACGACTTACTTCATGCCCGCATGAACGTCCCGATGAGCGACGTGCAATTCACGGGCGGCGGCACAGTCATGGTTAAATGTCAAGTTCAAAATGCGAACGTGCCCGACGGTTTTCATATCGCAGAAGTCGGATTGTTCGCGATTGACCCTGACACCGGCGAAGAAGTTCTCTACTGCTATCGCAACACGGGCGTTGCCTCGGATTACATGCCTGCAAGTGGCGGCGCGGTTGTTTGGGACATCACGCTTTCGATTATCACAGTCGTCGACAAAGCCACGAACATCACGGCGGTTATCGACGCGAACTTGGCTTATCTTTCACAAGCTGAATTTACTCAGCACGTCAACAGTTCAAATCCGCACCCTAACATTCCGCAAGTCAGCACCGCTTTGGAAACCGCGCCCGCCGTTTGGACGAACAACGACGACAATCAGCTTCACCCGATGACAATGGAGAATTTGACGCGACAAGTGCTCGGTGGTGACGCGGCTGATATTCCGAAAATGGCTTCGCGCTTGACGCAAAATGAAATCAACGTTGCCAACCTGTACATGCAAATGAAGGCTGAAAACGAACTCGGACTGCACGCGAACTTGATGCTTATTGAAGACTTCGCGGACAATTCTTGCTGTGACTTGTACGAGTGCAAAGTTTTGACGGCGGTCGCGGGCATTAACAACATTCAGCTTGAGAGCGATAAAAACGTTTTGGCGGGCAGTTGGTACACAATCACCGACGGTGCGCAATCCGAATACGTTCAAGTTCGTTCCGTCGTTCGCAACGGCGACGCTTGTGTCATCATTCTCGAAAACAATTTGACGAAAACTTATGATTTGACGCGCACGAAATTTATCCGCTCAAGCGTGCTGATTCGCGGCGGCGTTGCTCAAGGTGCAGGCGATATTCGCGGCTTGAAATTGAATTTCGATACTGTGTGGCAAGGTACGGGCTCGAACGTCGCAAAAGCTATCCCGCTTGAAACGACGCAGAGCAACTCCACTGCCTACACAGTCACCGACGACGGCGCGTTCACCGCAAACGGTTTCTTCACGTTGAGAGCTTGACGTTTTCTCGCTACCGCTATTAAAATTCTCGCGGAGGTGATAGAAATGCGCTTGATTGAACTTCTAATCGGCGGCTTCACGAAAATATTTTTCCCGTACAAAGTTACGCGTCGCTCTTCAAAAACTGTTGCTCAAGCAGTGCGTTCCGATTGGCGGAAAATCGGCAAAGACTTTCGGAAGGTGATTCGCCGTGCCTGATGACGAACGTTCCTTGAGCCGGATAAAGACGCTCGAAACGACAATCACGCAGACTGTTGAATCACCGTATCCGCCCGCAAGTGAACTTGAAGGTTACGAACGGACTTTGCCCGGCGCGGCAGACAGAATTTTTTCGTTGGTTGAAGCCGAAAGTCTTCACCGCCGCGAACTTGAAAAAAAAGCTCTTGAAAAAGAATCACGCGACAGCTTGATTGGTTTTGCGGCGGCGTTCGTCGTGGCAATGACGGCGACAATCGGCGGCGGGTTTCTCGTTTACAGCGACTATCCGATTGCCGGTTCAATTTTCGGGTTGTCGGGCGTTGCCTCGATTGTCGGAGCGTTTTTGAAAACACCAAACAAAACTCAAGATACCAATGACGATTAATAACGCATCGAACTGAATATTGACGCCTTCGGGCATTTTTTATTTGGAGGGACACTCTATGAGTTATGAAATCAGCAGTTACGGCAACGGCGGGCTCGGCGACGTTACGTCAGTTACGACAACAATCAACAGTTATGCACGCGTGACCGGCATTTCATCGACGACGATTACAATCAACTCGACGACACAAATGGACGGCGACGCAACTTTTTCTGCAGGCGCAAAAGTTTTAATTCACGTGAGCGCGTCGACAAGCACAAGTTACAGGACTTATCTCGGACGTTATCTTGTCGCGACAATCACCAACGCAACGTCAACCGCGCTGACTATCGACAAAGACTTCACGCAAATTTTACCCGCATCCGAACTCAACAGATATTACGTTCAGGCGATTGCGATTCCGCAATATAAAAACTTGACGCTGTCATCGGGAACAATCATCACGCCGCCGGTCTTTTCGGCAAGCACGTTCGTGGGCGGCATTGTCGCGCTTATGTGTTCGGAAACGCTCACTTTTGCGGGCGGTCACATTTCTTTGGCGGACAGAGGAATTCCCGTTGCGTCGAAAGCCTTGCGCCCTGTCACAAACTACGACGTTCAGCAAGACACAGCAACTTATGCGGGCTGGGAAAATTCTGCGACGAAAGATTACTTCATGCTCAACGCGGGTGACGGCGCAGCCTTCATTCTTGCGAAAAATATCAACTGTAACAGCGCGTCGCGTATCGGAAATATTTCGACTTACGGCGTGCAATTTTATCGCGGCTCGTCGACTTCAGTCACTTACAACGAAAATGCGCCGTCGGGCGTCACGAACGTTGGCGGCTCAACGATTTTGATTGCGGCTCAAACAATCGCGAACTTCACGCCGCGCATGATTGCAAAATACAGAACTGCAAGCTCCGCCACAGGGCAAGGAATTTGCCGCTGTTACATCGCGTCCGAAACGAAATTGCGTAACGACGAAGGACTTTACGCTTACGACTGCTTGAATTCCGCGTCGCGGTTCCGCAACTTCAACATTAAAAATTTCGGCAACGGCAGTGTCGGCGACGTGACCAATCCGACTGTGCAATTAAATAACTACGCGTCAATCACTGCAATCAGCGGTCGCAAACTCACGTACAAAGGGCAAACAACAGCAGGTCTTTCGCAAATTGGCGCGGGCTCGCTCGTCATGATTCATTACATTCAGAAAACGTCGACATTTAATGAGGGCGTCGGTCGTTTTATTCTTGCAAATGTTTTGAGCGACAACGGAACGGTTTTGACGATTGACGCGGATTTGCCGTTCGATCTGTCAAGTGCGCTCGGTGCTCAAGTCATTTCGATTCCGCAATTCAACAGCTTCAGATTGAGCACGACGAACTCGGCAACTCCGAAATTCGACGGCACGAAGGGCGGCATTTGCGCTATCGCTGTTAAAGGTGTTTGCAATTTGAGCGGCGGGATTATCGACGTGACGAATAAAGGCGGCGGCAACGCTTACGGGCGCAACGGACTTGCGGTTATCGGCAACTCGCAGAACAGTGACAAACTTCCGATTGGTCAAGGTCACGGCTCGGTTTTCATTCTCGCACAAAACTTGACGATGAACACAAGCACGCGAATCGGCAACACTTCAAACGGAGCTTTGGTGCACGGCTACAGGACGCCCGTTTACGGCAATTACGGCGGCTCAGGCGCGTCGGGCGGCACGGGCACATACAACGGCGGTTACGGCAGCAACGGCATTGTCGGTTCGTATTACACAAACTGGTTCACGCATTGCCAAGGCGCACACATCATGATTGTCGCCGACAAAATCACGGGCTTCAATCAAAACGCAATCAGCACGGGTGGCGGTTATGCCGGCTATTGTCCCGCAGGTGCAGGCTACAGCGCAGGAAATCCGTGGCTCGGAAATTATTGTGCCTACAACGGCGGCACTGCGACGGGACATTATTATTACAGTTCGTCGGGTTCGGCAGGCTGGGCGTTCGTCTACTGCAATGAAAGCGTCTCTCAGAACACGGCGGGTACCACTCTCGCGCTTTGATTAATCGGATTTGAAAGGAGTTTCTTTTATGTTGCAATCAAATACAATGCGATTCGGCACCGACGGTTTCATTTTTATGCGGAAGTCGTTGCTCACCGCAAAACAGCCGCTTGATACAACGGGCAACACATCGGTCGAAGGTTTCACCGTCGAAGGTGTTCAACCATCAGGCACAATGCGCCGTTTTGTCTTCAAGGTCGACGATAAACTTTACAAGTTCGCGGGCACGAGCGTCGTCGAGTACACAGGCAAGGGCGAATTTGACGACATTATCGACAACGGGAACACGGCTGAAGAAGTTGCCGCAGTCAAAGACATTCCCGAATGGCTCGACAAAAAGATTTATCCGATTATCGCCTTACGTGCGCCGGGCGACGCGACAATTTTGCCGACAGCGAAGTTGACGCTCAACGTCCGCAATACTGTCGACACTTACGAACAAGTCACCGAAAGCGCGGAAATTGAACTTGCGGCGGCGGGTGGCGATTCACCTCGAATTGTCGACGTTACAAGCGACACAACTTGCACGGGACAAGGTTCCGTCGACATCCAAATCCGCACGAAAGTCGACGATGATTGGTCTGAATACATGCCTATTTCTGCCGCCAAAGACAAAGACGCCAAAATCGTTCAGTTCAAAATTACTTATCGCGTGACATCTTTGGGCGGCACCGACAGCGCGAAAGTCAACACGATTGTTATCCGCAGCACAATGGGAGCCGCCGCCGTCGCGGGCGAAGTTGCCGAACTCTACAGCATTATCACGAATTATGACCACACACTCGGCACTTGCGCAGTTTCAATTCGTCACGACCCGCTTATCGATTCGAGAATTGGCGCGTTCGTCAACTTTATGAAGCCGACCAAAAAGCGGAAACTTTTGCAACTCGGTGTTGCGTCGGGCACGATTGAGCAATTTATTCTCGGCGTTGACGGCGTAAAAGACACGGGCGTTGACCAAAGCACGATTCAACTTTTCGCGAACGGTAAACCACTTTTGGATTTCAGTTACAACACGGAAGTCAGCGAAATTACCGTCAACACGACGGCAGGCGCGGCAATTACCGCAAGTTACGAATACGGGCACGAAAGCGAACAGTGGCGCACGATGGCTTTGGAAGTCGACAAGCAGCCTTATGATGACGGCACATATCTCACGCGCTTTTTCTACACATTGCCTGACGACGAAATTAACAATCAATCGGTCTCAAACGTTCGCATTCAAATTTATCGCCCGACGGGACACGTCACGGCTGAAAGTCTCGGCGTCGCTACCGGCAAAGTTCAGATGTTCGCACTTCAACACGCGGCGAAGGAAGAAACAATCGAATGCAACGCCGAATTCAGCTACGACCCGGATTCGCAAATCATCACGTGCATTGCGCCGAAAGATACCGAAATTGTTTGCTCGTATGATTGGGTGGGCGAAAATCCGACAATTCGTCAATGGACTGCCGGCTGGTCGCCCGCCGTGTAAAGGAGGAATTTTCATGTCGCAATTTTTAGCAACTCCGCTGACGCCCGAACAAATCAAAAAAACTCAGTCGGTTTCGGAAGAAAAACTCCGCGAAGCTCAGGATTCACTGTTCGTTTTTTTAATCAACCGCGTCAACGAACTTGAAACTCAGATCGCAGAACTTGAAACGCCGACAGTCAAGTCAAGCGCACAGGAAAATTAATTACCTTCGATTCGGAGGTTACGCTCATGAAAAAATATTTTCCTTACGACATAACCGGTTCCGTCGCGATTGAAGGCGAAGAACACACGATTGTTCACGGGCAAATTCGACTTGACCACGTCCCGCTCGAAGGTTCAATCGAAGTTCGCGGTTTTCGTGAAGGGCGCAGTATTGCAACGCTCCAGACCAACGAATTTTATTGCAACTACCGTTCTGACACTTTATATCGCGAAGCCAATCGCATTGTTTACTTTTGGACGGGACGCAGCGGGCAAACAGGTTTGAACTCGCACGACACAAGTTTCAACGACACCACGCTTTTGATTAACAACGTTCGTGACAATTTGGCTGTCGAGTTGACGAAACATACAATCGACGTTGCCGCGCACAGCGATATTCGCGACAGCATCACAGCAGAAAATCGCGCACGCACAAACGGCGACGCAAGCTTGCAAAATCAAATTTCTGCAGTCAGCAGTTCGCTTGCAACAGAGACCGAAAATCGAACAGCGGCGGATTCAAATTTACAGGAACAAATCAACGCCGTCAAAAACGGCACCGACGAAGAAGCGATTACTCGGCTCAACGCCGACACAGATTTACAAGACCAAATTTCGGAGACGAACAGAAATTTGACCGCTGAAACTTCCGCACGAACTTCCGCCGACGAAATTTTCACGTCGAATATTTCAGGCTTGAGTTCCGCGCTCTCAACCGAAACAATTAATCGAATCAACGGCGACAACGGGTTGCAAACACAAATCGAAGCATTGACCGTTATTTTCACGGGCGCGACTTCAATTACAGGTGGCTTGAGCGGACTTGTCAACATTCCGTACGGCACGAAACTTGAAAAAATCGACGGGACGTTGTGGTTCGGCATTCGTGCTGTTTGCAAGTCTCGAAGCGCGGCGGCGCATGAATATTTCGCCCGCAACGATGACGGCAACGGACTTGAACGATACCGCTTGTCGCACGCGATAATTAAAACCCTCGGCGGATTCAACGCGAATCCTGACCGCTGGGAAAAAATTTTTGAAAACGAATTGGCGCAAAAATATCGTCGCACCGAACACCAAGATTATTGGCTGTGGAACGACGATTTTTTTAATGCTCCGATTGACGACTTGAAACAAATCGCCGCCCTTGTCGGCGTAAAAGGAGTTTGAGCCATGTATAAAATTATCGACACGAAAGACGGCGCAGTTATCGGAAGTGCCGAGCGACTGCTTTTTATTCGCAAGAAACCTTCGACGGGTTGTTTTCTCAGCACAACGGCAAAAGACGCACAAGGCATTGCATTTCAAGGCACGCCGTACAATCTGCAAGGACGTGACGGAGTTGGCGCGGAAAAAACTGTGATGGTCGTCGAATTCGACTTGGGTACAATCGCCGACAAAACCGACGAAAACAGCGCGGCTATCGACGAAATCTTAATCAGTATGTTGGAGGCGTGAATCATGTTTGAACGACTGAAAAGACTTTATGACACGGGCAAGCTTGACGAAGCGGCTATCCGAAACGCCGTCACCAAAGGCTGGTTGACCGAAGAACAGGCGAACGAAATCCTCAAACCGCCCGAAAAGCAAAACAACTGAAGTGCCGAAAGGCACTTTTTTTATGCGACGAAAAGAGTTGATAGACATGGAAGTTTTGCAAATCTGCGTAAGTGTTTCGGTTATCGTGGCGACTTTGGGCAGTCTCGCCGTGTTTGCGATTGTCCGACCGCTGAATCAATCGAACAAAGACTTACGCGACATGATTAAAGAATTACGCGGGCTGATTAACGAACTGCGAATTGACATAAAAGCAACCAGCGGGCGTCTCAACCGGCTTGAAGGTGAAGTTCACGAACTTAAATACGGTATGCAAAAGGCGCACGACCGACTTGACGCTTTGCCGAAGGAGGCGGCGGCTCATGAAAGACTGGGACACTGATAAAATCATCGGCGCGGGATTAATCGTTGCGCTGATTTTTTATTTCACGACCGTTTTGATTATCGCCATTGTTCGCGGTGAAATCATGCCTCTGGAAGTGGCGAGCAACATCATCACCGGCTTAATCGGGTACATGGGCAAAACGCTTTTCGACAAAATGAAACACTCGCCCGACGACGAAAAGCCCAAGGATAAAAGTTAATTCTGAAGTTTTCGGCAACTAATTTTGAATTCCACGTCACCAAACGGCTGCAGACGGGCGGCGGCGTTGAATAAAATATTTTTTGGAGGATGATTTTTCATGGCTGATACCTACAACGAAAACGACACGGTAAAACTCGGCGGTCTTAAATCTTTGGCGCAACGCACGAAAACCGAACTCGACAAGCTCGGTAACAAAATCGCTACTGCGTTCAAATCGCTCAGCGTCAGCGGCAACACTGTCAGTTTCTTCGGCACGACCGACGCGACGGGCACGGCTCTTGCGACTTTCGATTTTCCCGAAGAAATTTTCCTCGACCAAGCAGGCACGACGCTCGTTGAAAATTTCGCGTGGAGCGCGGAAACTTATCCCGGTTCGACCAATCCCAATCTCGACGGCAAAACTGTTTTGGTGCTTGCGGTCAAAGGCGACAAGGAAACAAATCCGACCGTCAAATACAGCTTCGTCAACCTTGAAAAGTTGATTGACGCTTACACGGCGGGCGACAATTCCATCGACATCAACGGTTACAGCGTTACCGTCAAAATTTCTCAAACGGCGGGCAACCTGATTTCAGTTGAAAGCGACGGCTTGCATGTCGACATCAGCGGTAAAGCCGACAGAGTTGCGAACGCTACGGGCGGGAACACTGCGGACGTTACCGCAATGATTACGGACGTTTTCGGCGCGTAAGTTGAATTAATTTCAGTTTGGAATGTGGAGTTAGGAGTTGAGTCAGCGATTCAAATCTTAATTCCTAACTCCTAATTCCTAATTGAAAAACGGAGGCGACTTTATGGACAACGGACAAAACTTAGCGCGGGCGCGTCATCTCGAAGACGTTGCAACCGGCGCAAAACGCTATGTCCTCGCCGAAATTCTCGACGTTACAAATGCCGTCGTCACCGAACTCGAAGCATTAAGCGTT
>JAFUYE010000018.1 GCA_017470715.1 Selenomonadaceae bacterium | reverse complement strand
GATGACGGCCGCCCGTGGTATTTCACGTGATGTGAAATGCACGGGCACGAGTGGCACCCCTAGCCGATTACTCCGAATTGCGAGACGGTAGCCGCCCCGCGAGGGGTCTTTTCTTTTGGTTACTTTTCTTTGGACAAGCAAAGAAAAGTAACATTCAAAAAATCTATTTCAACGAATCAGCCGAATCAACGCAACAAAACTCGACAATTTACCGACAAGCCCTAATTGTTTTCAAGGTCGCGGCGTTCACGGCAAATTCCACGTTCCGCGTTGCGAAGGAAACGCAAAAAATGTTCGACTTCTTCGCATGAATCAACTTCCTGCTCAATGACGGCGATTGCCTCAGGCAAACTCAAACCCGAACGATACAAAATTTTATAAGCTTTCTTGATGAGCCTGCGCGATTCAAGCGGAATGCCCGCCCGTGAAATGCCGACGTTATTCAAGCCGATAACTTTTGCGGGGTGCCCGTCAACCAAAGTGTACGGCACGACATCTTGAACGAGTTTGCTCATACCGCCGATCATTGCGTTGCGCCCGATTTTTACGAATTGATGAACGCCCGCCATACCGCCGATAACAACTCTGTCCTCAACCATTGCGTGACCCGAACAGCTTGCCAGATTCGACATTATGACATGATTGCCCAGCGTGCAGTTGTGCGCCACGTGAATGTACGCCATCAACAGACAGTCGCTGCCGATACGAGTTTCGTTGCCTTCGCCGGTCGCTCTGTGAATTGTCGCGCCTTCGCGAATTGTTGTCCTGTCGCCGATAACTGTACTGCTTTGTTCGCCTTTGAATTTTAAATCTTGCGGTTCGGCACCGACGGAGGCGAATTGAAAAACTCTGCAACCTTTGCCCAGTGTCGTCCATTTGGCGATAACAACATGTGGACCGATAATCGAATCGTCGCCGATTTCCACTTCGTCGCCGATAATCGAATACGGACCGATTGTAACGTTTTCGCCCAGTCGTGCACTCGGAGAAACGATTGCGCTGGGATGAATTTTTGATTCTGTATTCGCGGCAGGTTCGCCTTTGTGTTCTAATTTAATCATATCCTCCACTCCCGAAGACATTACAACTCGTCGCGACCTTTGAGCGCGAAAGTAAAATCGGCGACGGCAACGAGTTTGTCGTCAACGTAAGCGTCCGTGTGCAAGATTCCGAACAGCCCGCGCACTTTGACTATTTCCGCTTTGGTTATGAGCGTGTCGCCCGGAACAACCATTTTTTTGAATTTAATATTATCCATGCCGCCGAAGAGCGCAATTTTGCCGCGATGTTCTTCGGGGTAAAGCATTGCCACGCCGCCGACTTGTGCCATTGCTTCGAGTTGCAACACGCCCGGCATTATCGGATGATTCGGGAAATGTCCCGCGAATTGCGGTTCGTTCATTGTAATGTTTTTCAGCCCCGTCGCCGACTTGAACGGATCGATTTCCAAAATTCTGTCCACCAGCAACATGGGCGGGCGGTGCGGCAAGATTTTCATGATGTCTTCGATTTCCAGTACCATCTGTATCTCTCCTTTTTAAGGGATAAGGGAAAAAGGGGAAGGGGGAAAGGGAGCAGTCTTTCAATTACTTGTCCCTTTTCCCTTTTCCCTTTTCCCTTGAAATATTTTCTTTGCAAGTTGAGTGTTGAGCGCGTGCCCCGACGCAGATGCCACGATATGACAATTAAAAATTCCCGCAAGACGAATGTCGCCTATCACGTCCAAAATTTTGTGGCGAACAAGTTCGTCGGGATAAATAAGTTCGTTAAGCCAGCCCTCGTCGTTGTAGACGATGACATTTTCAAGCGTGCCGCCGAGACCGAGTCCCATTTGGTGGAGCGCGGCAACTTCTTTTTCGTAAGCGATTGTGCGGGCGGGCGCAATTTCACGTTCGTAAATTTCTTCGGTTATCTCAAAATCGGCGTATTGAATTCCAATCAACGGATGCGGATTGACCGAGACGAAACTCACGCGAAAACCGTCGTAAGGCAAAGCCATGACGAAACGACCGTCGTCGGCGTCCACGCGATAAATTTTTTCCACGCCGATAATTTTTCGTTCGGCATTTTGCTCGACAACGCCCGCCGATTTAATCATGCGGAAAAAATCAATCGAGTTGCCCTGCAGGACGGGCGGTTCCTCCGCGTCCATTGCGACGGTGCAGTTGTCCACGCCGCAGACGTTGAGCGCGCTCATCAAATGTTCAATCGTAAAAACCTTTGCGCCGTTTTCGGACAAAGTCGTTGCCCGAATTGTCGCGGTGACGTTGTCGGCGGTCGCGTGAATCATTGGTCGGTTTGGCAAATCCGTTCGCAAAAAAATTATCCCGCTGTCGACGTTGGCAGGCAAAAGTTCAAGCTGAACTTTTTTGCCCGAATGCAATCCGACGCCCGTGCAGGAAACTTTATTTTGTAAAGTTCGCTGTTTCAGCAACGCGCACTTCCTCCTTTTGGGAAAATTCTTGCCTATTATAGCATTAATGATTTTTAACGTCGACAAAAATTTTCACGGATGTTTCAGCAAAAAACTTTCGCGAGCGGCGGAACTGCAATTAGGGCTGTCGATAAATCGGCAAGTATTGCTACTTTGATTCGGCGCGTTCGTAACTTTTGAGTTTTGAGATTTACTTTTTCTTTGCTTGTCCAAAGAAAAAGTAACAAAAAGAAAAGACCCCTCGCGGGGCGGATACCGCAGTTAGGAGTTAGGAATTAGGAATTAGTAATTAATTTCGCGTTATCATTCCTAACTCCTAATTCCTAATTCCTAATTAATTTTTGCGGGCGAGGCGCAAATG
>JAFUYE010000017.1 GCA_017470715.1 Selenomonadaceae bacterium | reverse complement strand
CAACTGTTTGGTTACTTTTTAAAAGTAACCGGTGAACTTTGGGACGCTCCGAAAACTCGTCAACAGATGCGCGAAACTTATTTCGGTTTCAAAGGTTGACTGTCGTGTTAAAATGTGCAGGAAAAATTTCAATTCGCGGCGACAAAGTTTGATTTACGGTAACCTAAGTCGCGTCAACTGTTTGGTTACTTTTTAAAAGTAACCGGTGAACTTTGGGACGCTCCGAAAACTCGTCAACAGATGCGCGAAACTTATTTCGGTTTCAAAGGTTGACTGTCGTGTTAAAATGTGCAGGAAAATTTTTTTGGAGTGATTTTTTTGAAGTATGAAATTCTGTATCCCGAAGCGTTCCCCGTCGTTGAATGTCACCTTGACAAAGGCGAAAGTATCAAAGCCGAATCCGACGCGATGATTTCCATGAGCCCGACGATTGACGTTGAAGGCAAAATGGACGGCGGAATTTTAAGCGGTCTTGCACGCAAATTTCTTTCGGGCGAAAGTATGTTTTTTCAGGAACTGACGGCTCGTCGCGGTGCAGGAAAAGTTTTGTTCGGTCACGCGTTGCCCGGCGGAATTTTGGACGTGGAACTTGACGGCTCTTACGGCTTGACGATTCAAAAAGATGGCTTTCTTGCGGCGACACAAGGCATTAACATTGAAACTAAAACGCAAAATTTGACACGTGGACTTTTGAGCGGCGAAGGATTTTTTGTCCTCAACGCCAAAGGTCGCGGCACGATTTTTGTTTCGAGTTACGGCGTGATTCACCCGATAAATCTTGACGACGGCGAAGAAATAATAATCGACAACGGGCACTTGGTCGCGTGGCCGGATTACATGGATTACAAAATCGAAAAGGCGTCGAGCGGCTGGATTTCCAGTTTCACTTCGGGCGAAGGACTTGTTTGCCGTTTCAAAGGACCCGGCGTCGTGTTGATTCAAACGCGCAACCCCGACAGTTTCGAGTCGTGGATTCGGTCAATCGTTCCCTCGAAATAAAAAAATTTATCCTCTGTCAACATGACGGAGGATTTTTTGTTGCGTTAAATTCGTATCTCAAAATGTTTGCCTTTGTCGTCATCGTCCTTCGATTGCCGCGCAGGTTTTGTGACGGGCTTTGTAACCGGTTTCGTCACAGGTTTTGTCACAGGTTTTGTTACAGGTTTTGCAACAGATTTTTTGACGGGCGACGATGCAGTCGGTTGTTTGACTTTGTCGACTGCCGCCTTAAGTCTGTCGGTTTCGTCCGCGAAAAGTTCCGATTTCGTCAGCGCGGGCTTGTCCGTGAACAAAAATTTTTTCACGACGACGAAACTCGCGACTGCGACGAAAATTATCGTGCCAATCCAAAAAGCTCCGCCGTGTCCTTCGTGATAATTAATCGTCGGCTTGAACGTGCGCGGCTGTTCGGTGACAGTTTGCGGCTTAACATTTTCCGTTGACTGTTGTTGACTTGAGCGGGCGTCTTCGTCACGAAATTGGCGCAAAACGTCCTGCCCGCGGTCATAATCCGATTGTGTGTCCCGAATCTGCGCGGGCGGCTGATTTTGTTGCGAAGTTTCGTCGGGACGTTCGACAGTGCGTTTCGTCAAAGCCCCTGAGCCGTGAGCAACCGCGTCGCGAGCCATTGTTTCGGGATCTTCGACTTTGCGATTGACGTGCGGAATTTCAACTTGCGGCGTCTCAATCGGTTGCGTTTCAATCGGCGCGGGTTCATCTTGAGTTTCCGAATCGTCAACAGTTTCGTCGGAAATTTCTTCAGTTTCGTCAACCGGCTGTTCGTTTGCAACGTCGTCGCTTGACCTGTTTGCGAAAGGTTTCATTTCAATTCGCGGCGGAGTCGGCGGCGTCGGACGAACTGCGGGCGCGGGCATTGTCGGAGGTGTCGGCGGAGTAAACGTCATTTTTTACAGCAAATGTGCGCGAAGTTCTTCGCCGCTCTGTGCCGAAAGATACGCGGGCGCAATGTCGAAAACAGTTTTGCAGCCGTTGTTGCCTTCGTTGTTGAGACGGAACGCGGCGCGGGCATATGCGACCAAAACGCTGGTCGTAAATTCGGGATTCGAGTCAAGTTTTAAATTGAATTCGACGATGTGACTGTGCTCCTTGTTCATGCCGGTTTTGCCGGAACGAATCACGAAACCGCCGTGCGCAAGTCCCGCGTGTTTGGTCAAAAGTTCTTCTTCGCTGATGAAATTAACCGTCGTGTCGTAGTCCGCAAAATAATTCGGCATGGTTTTAATCGCCTGTTCGACTTCCTGAGCGTTCGCGCCCTCCTCAAGCACAACGAAACATTCGCGCAGATGTTTTTGACGCGTGGTGAGTTCGGGATTTTTTCCGCTGCGAACGGCATCAAGTGCGTCGTCAATCGGCACGGTATATTGTTTGGCATTTTTAACGCCTTTGATTCGGCGAATCGCGTCGGAGTGACCTTGGCTGACACCTTTGCCCCAGAACGTGTAATCTTTGCCGTCGGGCAAAATCGCGTTGGCATAAGCGCGGGCAAGGCTGAACAATCCCGGATCCCAACCGACAGAAATTATCGCGACGTGACCGGATTTTTTTGCGGCGTCGTCAACTGCGGCGAAGTGTTCGGGAATTTTCGCGTGTGTGTCGAAACTGTCAACGACATTAAACATTGCGGCAAATTCCGGCGTCTGTGTCGGCAAATCGGTTGCGCTACCACCGCAAAGAATCATCACGTCAATTTTATCAGTCCAATTTTTTGCATCCGCAACGTTGACGACGGGCACATTGGGCGTTTGAATTTTTACTGTCGAAGGATCGCGACGGGTGAACACCGCAACAAGTTCCGTGTCGGGATTTTCTTTGATGGCGCATTCAACGCCGCGTCCGAGGTTGCCGTATCCGAGAATTCCTATTTTCATTATTGTTGCCTCCCGATAATAAACGTTTTCAAAACCGCCACGAATTATAACACGCTTGTTAGACATTGCAATATTTTTACGTGTGAATACAATATTTTCAACGGGCGGGCTTTCGTTGTACAATGACGGAAACTTTTGCGGAGGCAGATTCATGGAAATTTTTTTCAACGCGGTACTTTCGGCAATGTTGACGTTCGCAGGTTCGATGTGGATTGACAAACTTTATTGCACGAGCACGGAGTTGACTTTTCCCGAAAAAATTTCCGAGCGTTCAAAATTCCGCAAACCGTTGATTTTCTGCGCGCTGACAATTTTTTTCTGCCTGTCGACGGATTGGCGAATATCGGCGGCAATTTTTTTGCTTACGTTAATGACGTTCACCGATTTTGAACAATATATGCTTTTCGACTCGATGACATTGCCGCTTGCGATAATCGGCGTACCGGTCGCGTGGCAAACAAATTTTTTCGACGGAGTACTTGCAGCAGTTATCGGCGGTGGAATTTTTTTGTTGTTTGCGTTCGTGACGAGCGCAATCGGCGGCGGCGACGTGAAATTAATTGCGGCATTGGGCTTTTGGCTCGGTTGCGAAAAACTTTTAAACGTCGTGTTAATCGGGTCAATCGCGGGCGGAATTTCGGCGTTGCTGATGATTTTGGCTAAGAAAAAAGACCGCAACAGTTATTTTGCTTACGGTCCGTATTTTACACTTACAGCGATTTATTTTTTGCTGACGTGAAATTTTCTTGCTTGCATTCAAGAAAGTTTTGTAAAGAAAATTTTTGCATCCGAAACGTTGTCGCTGTATCGAGTTCAATCGTTGATTTTGAGTTTTTGAAATCAACTTTTCTTTGCTTGCCCAAAGAAAAGTTGCAAAAGAAAGGGCACCTCGCGGGGGCGTTAGTCATTCGTTGTAAAAACGTTGTCGGCACCCCGTACCGCTTGTGCCCGCAGGTGAAACGTCCTGTTTCAACTGCGGGCGGAGCCGTCATCCGTGACGGCTCCTTTTTTTGCGGAAATAAAGCCAAGCAATTATTACAATGCTGACGACGATAAACGCGATACTGAATTCGTGCCCGATTTCAAGCAGATATTCCCAGTTGTCGCCGAGCAAAAGTCCCGCGTACAAAATCAGCGCAGTCCACGGCAACGAACCCGCGAACGTGTAAAACAGAAATTGCTTGAAGTTGACGCGTGCGAAACCCGCCGGCAGTGAAATAAACGTGCGGACAACGGGCAACATGCGGCTGAAAAATACTGCGCGAATTCCGTACTTGTCGAACCAGTTTTGCGCAAGGTCGACGTGAGATTTTTTGACGAAAAAATATTTCCCGTACTTGTCGACGAATTTTCTGCCGCCCGTTGCGCCGACGACGTAAGCGAAAATCGAACCCGCCATACCGCCGACCATGCCGGCAATCATTGCGCCGGTAAAAGTCATTTTTTCCGCACTGACCAAGTAACCCGCGAATCCCAAAATTAATTCACTGGGCACGGGAATACACGCATTTTCCATAGCCATCAAAATCACGACGGCGACATAGCCCCATGCGTCAATGAAACTCAAAAAAGCCTGCGATACTTGCTCCAATTAATTTTCCTCGCTGCCGGCGGATTTTGTGACGGGCGTCGTGTCGAAGTCTTTAAAATTTTCGCCGGTGCCGTAATGTTCGATGACGTAATCCAAATCTTTATCGCCGCGTCCGCTCAAGTTGACGAGGATTGAACCTTTGCCCATTTCTTTCGCACGACGCATTGCATAAGCCAATGCGTGAGCACTTTCGAGCGCGGGAATAATTCCTTCGTAACGACTGAGTTTGAAGAACGCATCAATCGTTTCCATGTCGGTTGCCGTGTCGTATTTGACGCGTCCGAGTTCGCGCAAAAATGCATGTTCGGGACCGACCGACGGATAATCGAGACCGCTGGCGATTGAATAAACCGGTGCGGGCTGACCGTCTTCGTTTTTGAGCATGATTGAATCAAAGCCGTGCATGACGCCTTCGACGCCGTAAGTCATCGACGCCGCATGATCACCGATTTTTTCGCCGCGACCGAGTGGCTCCACGCCGACAATTTCGACGGGGTCATTGATAAACGGCAAAAAGAATCCGATTGAGTTTGAGCCGCCGCCGACGCAAGCCGTAACGACATCGGGCAGAAATCCCATCATGTCTTGGAATTGTTCGCGTGCTTCTTGACCGACAATCATTTGAAAATCGCGAACCATCATCGGGAACGGATGCGGACCGACCGCCGAGCCGATACAATAAATCGTGTCTTTGTAATTCTGCAGATAATCTTCAAACGCGGCGTCGACGGCTTCTTTAAGCGTCTTTAAACCCGCAGTCACGGGAACGACTTGTGCGCCCAAAACTTTCATGCGGGCGACGTTGGGAGCTTGTTTGGCAATGTCGACTTCGCCCATGTAAATCGTGCATTCGAGTCCGAAGAAAGCCGCTGCCGTAGCCAAAGCGACACCGTGTTGACCTGCGCCGGTTTCGGCAATGATGCGTTTCTTGCCCATGAATTTCGCGAGCAAACCTTCGCCCATGCAGTGATTGAGTTTGTGCGCACCGCTGTGATTCAAATCTTCGCGTTTGAGATAAATTTGGCAGTTGCCGAGTTTGCGACTGAGATTTTCGCAGTGATAAACGGGCGTCGGGCGTCCCTGAAATTCGCGGCGAATTCTGCGAAGTTCGTTGATGAATTGCGACGAGTGGCAAATCGTCAAGTAAGCCTGCGTGATTTCTTCCATTGCCGGCACGAGTTGTTCGGGCAGATACGCGCCGCCGAAACGTCCGAAGCGTCCCGACTGTGACGGATATTTTTTCAAGTAAGTTGAGAAGTCCATTTTGAAACCTCCTGCAAAAAAATTTTGGGAACGCGGGATTATTCGCCGAAAAGCATAACAATTCCTGTTGTATATCAGATTTTTATTTCGACGGTAACTGCGGTGCCCGGCTTAAAGTCAATGTCGCGGTCGACGGGCAACGAAATTTTTATGATAAATTTGTCATTAGGCTTGGCTTGAGTTTCTGCGGCAGGAATTTTCGGCAACTTCGGAGCTTCCGATTTTTGCGCGTCGGATGACGGTGTTTCGGTTGACGAATTTTCCGGCGTCTGATTTTCCGGCGTCTGCGAAGAATTTTCTTCGGGATTATTTTCGGCAGGTTGCGTTTCCGTCGATTGTGCCGATTGATTTTCCGGCGCGGGAGTTTCTTCGGGCGGAGCTTGAGCCTGCGTCGAAGCGGAATTTTCGACAGGCTTATTTTCGGGCGGCGAAGAATTTTCGTTGGGTGTTGTCGAATTTTCGTCGGGCTGTTGCGAAGGATTGTCGCCAATCAACGGCGCGGGCTTGTTTGTCGCGTCGGGAATTTCGGGCAGTTCCAAAGGCTCTTCGGAATTTTCGTCGTCGTCGGTTGACTGCGTGACGTTCGGTTTAAGTTTTTCCATGACCGTGCCGAAAAATTCTTTTCCGTCAATCGTGACCGTTGCAAATTTGCCCAAAGAAATTTTGTCGAAAATTTCTTCCGTGACTTCGGCTTCAACCCAAAGCTCGCGATTATCGCCGATTCGTGCAACAAAATCGCCCGCCAACAAATCTGTTTCGGATTCGACGCCGTAATAAATTGCTCCGCTCACGGGCGCGATAACGTCGGTCTCGCGTGCTTCCTGTCGGGCAACGTTCAGCGAAAGTTCTGCCTGCTTAATCGCTTGCTCAGCTCCCGCCAAAACTTCGGGCGGCGTCGGGCGAAATTCGTCGACGTATTCGGTATAATATTCGACAACCGGCTCGGAAGACGAATACGACGGCGAAGAATCGGCGCGTGCGTTTTCGTAGGCTCGACGTGCTTTGTCGCGTTCAACTGCACTGACTGCGCCCATCTCAAAAAGTTCCGCCATTCGATTGGCGCGTTCCTCAAGTTTCGCCAAATTTCCGGACGAACTGCCGCTGCTCGGTGCCTGCGGAACTTGCTTGTAAGTCACTCGTTCGCGCTGAACGGCGACTTTGACCATTTGTCCGCCTTGCAATTCCGCGTAACGATTTTTCGCCAGCTGAACCGTGTTTTCAAGTTGCTTGATTTCTTCGTCGGTGATGCTGACTTCAAGCCGCGCAATCACGTCGCCCGCCTGAACCTGCGCGCCGTCGTCGAACAAAAGTTCTTTGACTTTGCCGTTAGTCAAGACGCGAACCGAAACCATCGTGCCGGCAACTTTCGCGTCGTCGAGACGAATTGTTTCGCTCCTGTGCCAATATTTGAATTCGGCGTAACCGATAATCGCCGCAAGCAGAATCAGCGTCGGCAACGTGAAACGGATAATATTTTTGACCTTCGCGGTCAAATCAATTTCATGCATGTTGTTGACTCCAATGAAAAAATTTTCGGCTATTCTACAACAGGGTAAAAAAAATTTCCACAGTCCGCGCAGACCGTGAAAAAATTTTTTGTCATGAAAAATTTTTGCCCGTCACTATGATTGCGCATCATAAATTTCTTTGAGCAAAGTTTCCTTGCGAAGTTCGCGGCATTGACAATTTTGCACGGCGTCCAAACTTTTCAGCGCGTCAAGTAAAATTTTTCCGATTAACTCCGCGTCGTCGAAGAAAATATCTTTCATGACTTCATGCGACCAAACTTTGAGACCTTCGCCGTAATTGACGACGAACGACAAATTTGCATAGCACGCGCCGATTTCCCGTGCCAAATAAACTTCCGGCGCAAGACTTTGACCGACAATATCCGCGTGACCTTTGAGCATTGCAATTTCGGCGGGACTTTCAAAATGTCGGCCGTCCGTCACCGCGTAAATTCCGCGATCGAAAATTCGTCCGTCAAAAAATTTCTTCGCCGACGTTAAAAGTTGTCCGCGCAGATTCGGACACAACGCGTCACGCATAATCAGCAGATACCGCCCGTCAAGTTGCACGTCTTTTCGCGTCGACATGTCCAAATAATCATCGGGAACAAGCACGTCACGCGGATTGAGCAGACGATTTACGGAGCCCACGCCGCCTTCAGAAAAAATTTTTTTAACGCCGAGTTCGCGGAACGTCCAAAAAATTTGCCGTGAAGAATCTGCGCGTGTTGTGCCGCTTCGCCAGCCGTGCATTTTACACGTCAGAAAATTTTTGCCGTCGACGTTGCAAAGTCTGAACGCGGGACTTTTTCCGTAAGGCGTGTCGAAAAATAAATCTTCCGCCAAAATCTCAACGTCCGCGAAATTTTTCGGGAAGTCACTTGACAACGTGCCGGAGCCGCCGATTATCGCGAATTCAATTGCTTGAATTTCGTCCGACATCATGCGGTTTCCTTCGACAAATTAATTTCGTCGAGCGGGAAAATTTGCGGTTGCTCTTCGCCCTTGATGCAAGCTTCGGTTATCACGACGCGGCGAGGTTCGTTCGTCTTCGGAATGTCGAACATGACTTCAAGCATGACATCTTCGATTATGCCTTTAAGTGAACGCGCACCGGTTTTGCGTTCGATTGCCATTTTCGCGACGGCACGTAAGGCGGCTTCCTCAAATTCGAGTTTGACGTTGTCCATTGCCAAAAGTTTTTCGTACTGTTTGACGGGCGCATTTTTCGGCTCGGTCAAAATTCTCAGCAAGGCATCTTCGTCCAAAGTTTCAAGCGTGCAAATAACGGGCAGGCGACCGATAATTTCGGGAATAATTCCGTACTTCATCAAATCTTCGGGACGCACCTGGTGAATCAATTCGTTAAACTTTTTGTCGGTGTCTTCTTTCGACGGAACTTCGGAGCCGAAACCGATAGCCGCGTCGCCTTTTTTGACGCGTTGTTCAACGATTTTTTCAATGCCGACGAACGCGCCGCCGACGATAAACAAAATATTTTTCGTGTTGACTTTAATCGTCGGGGCTTCCGGATGTTTGCGTTGCCCGCGTTCGGTGAATTCGACGAAACTGCCTTCCAACATTTTGAGCAAACCTTGTTGAACGCCTTCATGACCGGGGTCGGCGGTTATCGAATTGTTTTCGCCGGACTTGCGTGCAATTTTGTCGAACTCGTCGAGATAAATAATCCCGTGTTCGGTTTTCTCAATGTCCTTGCCCGCCGCGTAGTAAAGATTTCTCACGGCAACTTCAACGTCCGAACCGACGAAACCGGCTTCCGTCAAGCTTGATGCGTCCGTCACGGCGAAGGGAATATCCAAAAGTTTCGACAGGTGGCTGAGCATGGCAGTTTTTCCGCAACCGGTCGGGCCAAGAATAATGACGTTGGATTTTTCGATTTCGTCTTCGCTGCCGCGATTGTCCAACTCGTATTTCATGCGCTTGTAATGATTGTAAGCCGCCACGGACAGAATTTTTTTCGCGCGCTCCTGCATGATGATAAATTCGTCGAGATACGCCTTGATAACGTGCGGTTTATTTTTTTCCAACAAGTTGCCCAACGTGGCGTAGAAACCTTTTTTCGACGTCTTTCCGCGTTTGGCGTCTTCGTCTTCAATCCAGTGATAAATATTTTTTACGCAGCTTTTGCAAATGCCGAAACCCGTATTCGGATCAAAAATCGGCAAGTCGGAACGGTTTTGAACTTTGATTCGCCGCCCGCACATGCTGCAATGAAAAGTGTCAATCGTCATTTGAAAAAAATCTCCTTTGATTGTGGTGCCGATAAAAAACTTGCAATTAAAAATCACAGCGCGTATAATACACCCTGCGCGGTTTTCGCGTCAACTTAAAGTTAGACTGAACGGCGGTGAATGGCGACGACGGGCACGAGTGTTTTTGACGACGATTGGTATCCGGAATTTTGTTACACGGCCTCGCGGCACGAAGATGTTTTTCGCAACTTCAAGCGGCATCCCGTTTATAATCGCGTGGTCGAATACATGTCGCCGGAATTCGGTCAAGAATGTTTCGAGTTCATTTTAAAAAATCCCGTCGTGAATTTTTCGGAAGATGATTGGTTGTTCTTCCTGCAAAATGATTCGGTCGGCAACCCGTACATTTCCGAATTCGTTTGCGGCGATTCGATGATTATCGCGTCACCGACAACGCTTCGTTACGTGAAAGTTTTGGTCGATTTGATTACGTTCTTTGACGTTGAAAAAATCCAAACCGTCACGGAAGTCGGTATCGGTTACGGCGGGCAATGCAGAATTTTGCTCAACATTTTGCCGATTCGACGCTACAACTTGGTTGACTTGCCCGAAGTTCTCGCGCTTGCCGAAAAATTTTTAATCGCATTCAATCAAACGGGCGACGCTGTCCGTTACCTTGACGGCACGCATCTTTACAACGACGCGCCCTGTGACTTGTTTATCAGCGATTATGCTTTTTCGGAACTGGGCAAACCCACGCAGGAAATTTATATCGAAAAAATTTTGTCGAAGTCGAAATCGGGCTACGTCACTTGGGACGGCGATTTTTTCGCGGAAGCGGGACTTTACGACGGCTACACGCTTGAAGAATTTGTTTCGTTTCTGCCGAAAGATGCGATAATTTTACCCGAAACCCCCGTGACGACATCAACAAAAAATCGCGTCGTCGTTTGGGGCGCACGCTAAAATTTTTGTGAGGTTCGATATATGAAACAGACCGGAGTAATCGACATCAGCGATTGGCGCAACTTGTGTTACTGTGCCGCAAGAACCGACGAGGTCTTTAAAGATTTCAGAAGTCAACCGCTGTATTTGGGCGTCGTGGAAGGTGTAACTCCCGAACTCGGCGGAAAATATCTTGAAATGATTTTGAACGATTACGATTTCAAAATTCGTGACGAAATGTGGTCTGCCTTGTTGCGAAATGATTCACTCGGAGATCCGCCGCGTTATGTTTACGATTTCGGCAACGGGACAATTTGCAGTTCTGCGCTCACTCTTCGCTACATAAAAGTTTTTTGCGACTTGGTTTCGTTGTTTGACTTCGACAAAATTCAAACCGTCGCGGAAATCGGTATCGGATTCGGCGGACAATGTCGAATTGTGATGAATTTTTTGCCGAACCTGCGTTACAACTTGATTGACTTGATTGACTTGCCCGAAGTGATTTTGCTTGCCGAAAGATTTTTAACGGAGCTTGACCAAACGGGCGACATTCGCTATATTGACGGAACTCATCTTTATAACGACGTGCCCTGCGATTTGGTTATCAGCAATTACGCTTTCGCCGAACTTACGCGGGAAACGCAAAAGTTTTATATTGAAAAAGTTATCTCAAACTCCAAAGCGGGCTACATGACATGGAACCGTTCCGAATTACTGAGAAACGGTTGGAATGACGGCTATGAAGTCGAAGAAATTTTGGCAATGATTCCCGGCTCCAAAGCAATTCCCGAAAATCCGCCCGCCTTTTACGACGATTGCATTATCGTCTGGGGAACAAAATAGAAAGTGAGGTGTTCAGCTTGAAAGAGAAAATTCATCCGCAGTATTTTGAAGCAACGGTTATTTGCGGTTGCGGCAATACTTTTAAAACCGGCTCCACCAAAAAAGAATTGCGCGTGGACGTTTGCTCGAAATGTCATCCATTCTTCACGGGTCGCCAACGCGACGTTAAAGCCGGCGGACGCATTGAAAAATTCAACAAACGTTACAAAAAAAATTGAGCAAAAATTTTTCAGGCAGGGTGAGCGAATCGCCCTGCTTGTTTTAATTTGCTCGTTCAATGCCGCAAGCGTTTCGCGTTGGTTGTTCGGCAATGTAATTTTACGGAGGCAATTTTATGGATAAACCAATCGTCGGCGGACAAGCTGTCATCGAAGGTGTAATGATGCGCGGATTCGGCAAAGTTGCAACCGCCGTGCGTGAACCGAACGGAAATATCAACGTGCAAGTCAAAGCCGTAACGTCAATCGCCGAACGTTTCCCGATTTTGAAATTGCCGATACTGCGCGGCGCGGTTGCCTTGTTCGAGTCGCTGATTTTGGGAATGCGTTCGTTAAGTTTTTCAGCACAAGCGGCGGGCGAAGAGGACGAACAACTTTCCGACCGCGAAATAATCGGCACGGTGATTTTGGCGATTGCGTTGGCATGCGTTTTATTTTTGGCGATACCGACGGGCGCGGCGAAAATTTTCCACACGTTCACCGACGACCCGATAATTTTAAATTTAGCGGAAGGTTTTCTGCGGCTGATAATTTTTTTGGTGTACCTGTTCGCAATCTCGCAGATGAAAGATATTCGGCGAACCTTCCAATATCACGGCGCGGAACACAAAACAATTTTTTGTTACGAGGCGGGCGAACCGTTGACCGTTGAAAACGCAAAAAAATTTCCGCGACTTCATCCACGTTGCGGAACTGCGTTTTTGTTAATCGTCATGCTTGTAAGTATTTTCGTGTTCGCGTTTCTCGGATGGCCGGAACTGTGGCTGAGAATTTTGTCGCGAATAATTTTGTTGCCGTTGGTGGCGGGAATTTCTTACGAACTGATTCGATTTTCTGCGCGGTCGACGAATTCTTTCGTGCGTTTGGCGACGTTGCCGGGGCTGTGGTTGCAGTATTTGACGACACGCGAACCCGATGATTCAATGCTTGAAGTTGCGATAAAATCTTTGGAGGCCGTCATTCCGCCCGAAAAAATTTCAGCTTGAATTTTACGACAAAGTTTGAGCGTTGAGCGGTTGCACAAGTTGGATGCAACGTCACGTTGCCCCGAT
>JAFUYE010000016.1 GCA_017470715.1 Selenomonadaceae bacterium | reverse complement strand
AATGTTATCGTCGTTGATGTCGTCAAACCTGCCGCGTTCCCAAAAGAAATTCGCAGGCTCGAAAATTTCGGCGGGAAAATCGTTTGGCCGTTCGTGACAAAAAAAATCACCGACGACGGAATTTTTTCCGACGACGGCAGATTTATCGAAGCCGATCAAGTTATTGTTTCAATCGGTGAAGCTCCCGTGCTTGATTTTTTGCCGAACGACCCGACGATTAAAAAATTTCGCGATTGGCTCGTCCCGAATGCAGACAAAACCATTTTGCCGAAAGTTTTCGCGGCGGGCGACGTGATTAAGCCGGGCAGACTAACCGACGCAATCGGTGACGCAAGATTGACCGCGATTGCCGTTGATAAATTTCTGCGCGGCGAAAAAATTTCTCTGCCTGTCCGAAAAGAAATTGTCCCGCCCGAAAGTTTATCAAAAAAATTTTTCGAGAAATGTCATCATTGCAAGTTGCCCGACCCGTTGCATGAACATTTGCGCTGTGTGAGTTGCGGCACGTGTCGCGATTGCAAAATGTGCTTGAATTCTTGCCCCGAAAAAGCTATCAGCCGAATCGAACACGACGACGGCACTTGGGAATATTTTTCCGACGAAACGAAATGTATCGGTTGCGGAATCTGCGCGGGCGTGTGTCCGTGCGGCGTTTGGAACATTTCCGACAATCCCGAAGAAATCAAAATGTACAGGCTTTACAACGTCGGCTGAGTACATGAATTTGAACGTTAAAAAATTTTGCCGCAAGCCGGCTTTCAATTCGACGATTTGAAAAAAATAACTTGCTCATTTCCGACACGTTGACTATAATTTTTGTCACATTTTAATTTAACTGGAAGTGAACCGCGTGCATACTTTCCTTGTAAAAATTTTCAGAGTCGTTTTGATTGTAATGGCTTGTATTTTTTTGTCTAAATCCGTCGGCGAGTGCAGAGAAATTGTTTTCGTGATAAATACGGGGCAATCGATGGCGAAGTCGGATCCGTCACACGTCGTTGAAGAAAGTCTTCTGTGGAGCGCAAAAATTTTTAACGCAGATGACGAACTAGGAATCATTGCCTTCAAAGACGCACCGATTGTTGTCAGACCGCTGTCGAAAATCAAAGACGCGCCCGCCGATTTTCATTTCGAGTATTCGGGCGAAAGCAACGCCGGTGCCGCGCTGTTGTCGGCACTTGACTTGCTCACGTCGAAATTTCATTCCGAAAAAAGTATCGTCGTCATTTCCAACGGCGAAATTTTTCTCGGCAACTCCGCCGCAAACCTCGATTCGCTGAAAAATTTTCAAGCCGGATTGCAACAAGCGAAGTGGTGGAACATACCCGTTTACATTATAAATTTGCGATATTACGGCGAACCGCAAAATTATCATTCGTTTGCCGCAGACGCCAAAGAAATTCCCTGTGCTCATTCGGAATTGATGACGACGCTCCGAACCGTGGTTCATGACGATTTTCACGCGGCGCAATTCGTTTTGACGCCCAAACCGACCAACGGACAATTTACTTGCAAGATTCCGTTCGTTGCGGCGAAGCGGCTGGAATTTTTGTTGCTCTCGTCGAACGTCGGCACCGTCGAACCGAAAAATTTCTACGTCGAAAAAACAACCCGAAAAAATTTCATCAAGATTTTTGAAGTCAATTCGCCAACGACAGACGAATTTTCTTTCGACATGAATTTTCCCGAAGGCACGGGCTTGACGCTCGATGTCTTGGCGGAAATCGAAGGCGAATTGCAAACAAATTTGATGCCCCAACTTTTTGCGGAAAATGTTTTGGAAATCACGCCCGTTCACGGCGACGAAAAAATTTTCGGCAACAAATTTTTTGACGACAAAAATATACGTGTTCAACTTGACGGCGAAATTTTCACGGGACAAATTTTTGACGGCACGATAAAAGTCGGCGTCGGCGAGAACGAAGAACTTTCTTTGCAAAAAGTTTTTTTCGAGGACGCGGGGATAACTTTTCTTGGCAACGACACCGCGCAAATAAAAATTGCCGGACAAAATTTCTTTATGTGGGCTTTGACTGCGGCGGCAATTCTGGTGATTTTGATTTTGTCGGGTTTGCTCTATCGGAAAAATCATTTGCCCGCAACGGGAAATTTTTCAACGGGCAAGACTTCCGCAATTGACCCGCGAAAAATTCCGTCACTCGTCAAAATCAAGCCGTCGCTGATTCGCAACAAGAATTTTTCTTACAAAGGCGAGTTGCTTGTTTACGTCACCAAAAATTCCGACGAAGATTTTCCGTCGCCGAAAACTTTTAATCTGTTCAGGCTGAATTCTTCCGCTCCGATTGATTTGGCGAAGGTTTTAAAAACTTTGCACGTCGAAACGGATTTTCAAGGCGCGCAAAAAATAATTTTCAGTCCGAGCGCAAACGGCGTTTACGTCGAAAATTTGTCCGATTGCACGCTTGTCAAAATGAACGAGCCAATTGCCAACGGGGAATTTGTCGAACTGCAACACGAAGAGTCAATCGACATTGCGACTGCGGACAGGTTGACGGAACTTATTGTCACTTACCGCAGTTTGAAACCGAATTGAGATGATTTTATGACCGGAAGAATTTTTTTGGACGAAGACGTTCTGCGAGTTCAAAACGAAGTGAGGAGATACAATGAGCAAAGAGTACATGACGGCGATGTCACCGGTGAAATGCAACATGGGGATGGTTCCGACGACGGTGATGTTGCCGATAAGTCACGGAGTAATTTCGTGCAAGACGCATCTGCCGGTTCTCAACGCAAATGATCACGTCCCGTTCATGAATATTTTGCCGTTCGGGACGTGCAAACTTTTGCAAACGCCTTCGGGTCCCGGTCCGTGCGTGCCCGCGATAATCATGGCGTGGAAAAATTGCGACATGCATTATTTCGTCGGAGGCGCCCCCGTATTGACAAAAGACAGCTTTTTGACGTGCACAATCGGAGGAACGATTAAATTCCAATGACGCTTAACGATTTGACGGTTGAAGGTCTGCCGCCCAATCCTTTGACGAACATAACGATTGCCGAGACTCTTCACAATCACGGCATTTGCGATTTGACGTTCGCTTTACCCGCGAATTTTGACCCCGAGACAATTTTGCAGTGGAACAAAACGAAAGTGACCGTCAAAGCCAAAACCAAAGACAAAACCGACATTATTTTTTGCGGCCTTGTAAGCTTTTGCAAACTTGACGAGCGACCCGAAGGCAAAATTTTGTTCGTGCGGGTGTTGACGCTGTCTTGTCAACTGGAGTCGGCGATTAAAAGCAAGGTTTACCAGTCAAAGAAGAAAAAACGTTCGGACATTGTCAACGACGTGAAACAATCTTACGCGGGCGCACAATTCGATTTGTGGGCAGAAAACGTGCATTCCTTTTTGGTTTACCGCGACAAATTGACGGATTGGGATTTTCTCAAAAGTTTCGCCGAACAAATGGGGCAAACTCTGTTCGTCAACTCGAAAACCGACAAGCTTTGGTTGAGCGTCGGATACAAGGCTTTTGCCAATTTCAAATGCGACAAGGAAAAAACCAAGTTGGTGCGTCAAGTTTTGCCCATGGATTTTTACAAGCGGCTTGAGCAAAACACTTACGCGGAAGCGCGTTCGCTTTACTTCCTTGAAACGGATTTGGTAACGCCCGAATTGAAAATCGGCGTCGGCAGCGAAGTCACTTACGACGAAAAAAAACTGGCGGTTATAGCGAGCCGAATTTATGTCGACGGCGTCAATCTTTTCAACGAAATCAAATTGCGAGATCCGAAAGGTTGTCGCGCTGACGCTTGGGATGTCATGAAACATTTCGACGAGTTTTATTTTTTGACGGGCAAAGTCCTTGAGTCGGAAGGCACCAACGTCAAAATCAAGTTCGACGAAGACGACACGAAGAGCAAAGACGACGCTTTGGAATTTCCGTTCGAGACGTGCGCGGGAAATTACCTGTACACCATGCCCGACGACGGCGAAAAAATTTTCGTTTACGTCGACAAAATTCGCAATGCCGCTTTACTCACTTTGCGCACAAACGAAGTCGGTGACGATTACCAAAATCGCTCGTTCAAAATTAAAACCGCGTCGCTTCTTTTCGACCCGAAAAAATTTTCGTTCGCCGCCAAAGCCGCTGATGAAGCCGAATACAAAACCGAAATGACTCACGACGAAAAAGGTACTTCCTTGAAAACGAATCAAGACATTACTTTTTCCGCCATGGGCAGCATTTACATTCAATCGGCTCAAGGTCTCATGCTTGACAATCAATTGAAGATGGTCGCGCCGCAAATGGCGGGTTACGCACAATATACCGCGGCGTTGGGTCAACCTTCGCCCGTGCAATTCGATCCCGAAGCCTCAACCGTCGGCAGACTCGAAAAGGAAATCAAAGACGAAGGTGCCAAAGCCGAAGAAGTTAAACTCTCCGACCTTGCCGAAGAACTCAACAAAATTACCGGTCGCAAAGACGAGCAAGCGGAAGACAAGCAAGCGGAAGAAAAAGCTGACGGCGGCGGCGAGGGCGGAACTTTGAAATTCGACGCGAAGGAAAATTCGACGATTCAACAGGTGCAAGACAGCTCCATTGCTTTGGACGGTTCCAAATTCAACTTGAAAACTCGCGTGTTCAACAAAGTCGCGTACGTTTCCGCGGCAGGCGGCGGCACAGGTTCGCTCAGCAAATTTGAAGGCGGCAATCCCGGCAATCGTTCTGCGAAAATCAACGTCGAACACGGTGACAAAGATCGAAATCGCACGCTAGAAAAAAATCCGCCGTTACCCGACTACAAAAATCTTTCGGTCGGTTAGGAGGACAAACATGTCGATATTTTTGCAAACGGTCAAAGTCGAAGGCGCGGTTAAAGATGCGCAAGTTTTGCAATTGGACATTTGGCACGAAGTCAACGAATGCGCCGTTGCAAGTTTGAGTTTGTCGACGGACGCGGAGAAAGCTCAAACTTTTTTGTCGCGACCGAAAGACGACCCGATAACAATTTCCGCCAAAGACGGCAAAAAAGATGTCGTGCTTTTCTGCGGTTATCTTATGAACGCGTTTTTTGAAGCGCGAGCCGACGGCAATCGTTTGGTTTTGGATCTTTGCGACAGTGCGTGTCTTTTGAAACGGAAACGCATGAGCCGTTCTTTTCAAAATCTCGAAGCCGAGTACGAAGACATTTTGAAAGAGTCGCTCAAAGACGTTGAAGGCACGACGCTTCTGCTCAACGTGGACGACAAAGAAATTGGAAAGATGATTGTTCAGCTCAACGAAACGCCGTGGGAATTTCTCCTTCGCATGGCGTCGCGATTCAGCGCAAGTGTTTTCACTGATTTGACTGCTCCCAAACCGCTCGTGACGATTGGTTTGCCCGAAGAAAAAGGCGATAACAAAGTCGAATTTTTAAGTCTACTTGATGAGTCGATAGACGGTTTGCCCGGCGAAAATGAGGGCGATGTATTGATTGGCGGTTCCGTCGCGCATGAATACGACGATGAGCAATTCAATTTCTTCAACGCGAACAAATCTTTGCTTGCCGACGGCGTCAACGTCGTTGCCGAAGATTTTTCTGTCGTGAACGTGAGCGGCGATTTTCCTTGGTTTCAACTCGGCGACTCGGTCAAGTTTAACAACAAGAAATATCGCATCAAGCGCGTCGATGCGCAATTTGTCAACAGCATGTTGAAAGTCAACTACACCTTGGTCAGCAATAACGCTTTTGTCGTGCCGATTGCGTCACAGAAAAATCTTCGCGGCAGAATTCTTCGCGCACAGGTCAAGAAAGTCGGCAAGGACAAAATCCAAGCGCACCTTGTTGACATTGACAAAAAGTATGACGAGCATTCAACGACGTGGTTTCCGTTCGCGACGCCTTATTCGAGTGCCGACGGTTCGGGTTGGTACGTCATGCCCGAAGACGAAGATTTTGTCCGAATAATTTTTCCGACCGAGGAGGCAGGTGACGCCTTCGCAAGCAGTTCAATCAATACCGCGCCGCTTGAAAAGCCGCACAACAAAAGTCTCAAAGCTCCGGGCGGGCGCGAACTTTTGTTGACCGACGAAGGTGTTGAGATTATCGCCAAACACCAAGAGACTTTTATCAAGCTCGACAAAGCCAAAGGCATCAGCGTCGTTTCCGCCAATGACATCACGATTTTTGCCGACGGAAACATTTCTTTCAAGGCAGACGGCAAAATCCAGATGGTTGCGAAGAAAGAAATCACGTCACAAATCGGGGACTCGCACATTAAAATGTTGAGCAACCAAATTGACATGGGCGCCGGCACTGTAATTGTCGGCAGTTAAGGAGGCGATTTAACTTTGGACTTTTCGGTTTACATCATTCAAGACAGAAACATAGATAACAAGACACTTTTTAAAAAATTGGCGGGCGACGTTGATCTTAAGGAACACGCCGCGACGGCAGCCATTAATGCCGCATCAAATTTAATCGGTGTGGATATTTACGACCGTTACGCCGACCCTGCAAAAATCGGCGAGACCGGTATAGCCATTACCGGCAAGATGATAGAAAGCGTGCAAATCAAAAAAGAGCTGATCAAGCGCGAAGTCTTCAACAGTGGCGTATTCAACCGAACGGTATACAATACGCTGGACTCTTCGCTGGTGACGACGATAACCGTCAAGGGCACTCTTTTTGCGCCGGAATTCTCACAGACTGCCGCCAAAGCAACGCGCCTGAAAAGCATGGCAAGAGTCATGGCGTGGGCAAGTTTGGCACCGACATACAGCAGCGAGGTCGAAGATGGTTATAAAGGTGACATCACCACCAAAGAGGCAAAAGGCGAATCGCTCCTGCTCTCGGCCGGAATTCAAAAGAAAATGAAAGCGGAATACAACGATTCTTACTTGCGCCGCGTAATTGTGACGGTCTATTCCGTCGACGATCAGCAGTTTCGAGCCGTCCTGCATGACAAAGTTTTCGTTAAAAGCTACGAAGAAAATTACACCGACAAAGACGGCAACGGCACGTTCACGCTGGTCATGCAAAGTAAAGCGGCTTCGATTTTTGATGTCTTCGTCGCAGGACCAACCTTCAAATTCTCGTATCTCGCCATGATGGATCAAGTTTCGACAACGGCAGGCAAGGTTGCAAACGAAACCCATACCGCCTTCAAGACTGTGACCAAAAAAATGGGCGTCGAAGACAACGAAGTTGTTCAAAAGATCGACAAAGGCCTTACGGGTGCCGAAGACGCATCGAAACTTCCCAATGTTCTTGCCGACAGTGACACTTATTCGGTCGACAAGGCGACAGAAATTACCGATCACGTCATGGACACGTACGTCAACGATTCTGTTCAAAGTGCACTTGACGACGCCAATGAGTACCAAGAGGCTTACGACAAGCTCACCGACGAGCAGAAGAAAACTTTGGCGAACGTGCCCGGTTACGACAAGATGAGCCTCGAAGACAAGATGAAGTACATCGACAAGCTGAAAAAATGATTGACACTTTTTCTGATTACACGCGGGAACGCTACGAGCCGCTTGAACTTGAATTTATCACGGCGACGAAAAAATCTTTGAGCGACGACCTGCCGACTATTAAATCTCGCACATTAACCGCGTGGCGACAAGCTTTGTCGGAGGCTTGCGAAGTTCAACGCGACAAAAAAATTTCGTGCGCGTACATGAGCGTTTCATTTCTCAACACGTCGGTCGCACAACCGATTTTGCAAATTGATTTTTACGACAGGCAATGGGTTTTCGGCGAACCATTTGCACGCAGTCGCATGAATGCGGAATTTTTGTTGACGCATTGGAAAAAATTTACGACCGATGCACTCGACGACAAATTTTTCGTCCGCAACAAAATCACGCAGGTCGAAATTAAGTCGCTGTTTTGGATGACGCTGGACAAGTTGGCGTTCCTGTTCACCTGCTGTGCGAAATATTTTGCGACGGAACTGAAAACTTCGCCCGAATTCGCCGCACTCGCCAAAGCGGGAAATTTTTACGTCACCTGCGGCACATATTTGGATTGGCAAAATCGATTGTGCGCCGTCTTGCCCGAAGTTGACTTGCTGAATCCCGACGCCAACGAAGATATGACTTTCCGAGATTTTCGCGGAAAAATTTTTCGGCAACAAAATATCGCGGATTTAAATTTGCGCGGCTGTAACTTTGACGATTGTCTGTTCCGCGATTGCACGTTCACGAATTTGAATTTTGCCGACGCCGGATTTTCGCATTGCCGATTTTATTCGTCGCGTTTTGACGGTGTGAAATTTGCCGGCGCGAAATTTGTCGAGTGCAAATTTAAAGATTGTGCGTTCAAAAATTCTTCGACTGCTCCGAAAGATGTTGACGCCGACGAATATTTTGCGCCGTTGCGATT
>JAFUYE010000155.1 GCA_017470715.1 Selenomonadaceae bacterium | reverse complement strand
CCGAATTGCTCAACAAGCTGGTTACGGACAAGCGAAAACTTTACAAAGAACAGCTGATTCGGTTTCCCGCGCCGAAATTCTTCGTGCTGTACAACGGGAACGAATTTGAGCCGGTTGAAAAAATAATGCGGCTGTCGGACTCTTTCGGCGGCGATTTTTCGTCGTTGGAACTGATAGTTACGGCGTACAACATCAATCGCGGAGCGAATGCGCCGTTGTTGGGCAAATGCCCGTATCTGCGGGATTACAGCACGTTGGTCGGCGAAGTCAAAAACGGACTTGCCGAAGGATTGTCGCTACGTAACGCGATAATTCGTGCCGTCAAATTCTGTCTCGCCAACGGAATAATGGGCGATTATCTGGTAGAACATTCGGAGGAGGTTTTTGACATGTTGGCATTGGAATGGAACATGGATGACGCCAAACAAGCTTGGCAAGAAGAGGCTCGCGAACAAGAACGCGAAAACTTTGCTACCAAACTTATCCGCCGTGGCAGACCTTTCGACGAAATTCATGAGGATACCGGCTTACCCTTGCAACGCATACAAGAGCTGGCTCAAGCTGATTCTGCAAAACAACGAATTTGAAGCACTACTGCACATTTAAAAAGGTGAACGTACATGCGAATTGAAGGAGGTTCCACGTGGAATAAATGGGATTTTCACGTCCATACCCCATATTCTCGGCTGAGTACCAGCTTTGGGTTCGATCCGACTCGTGACGACAGCGAAGAAAAATTTGACGAATATGTCAAGATTTTGTTTACAAAAGCGGTAGAGAAAAGCGTCGTTGCCATCGGGATAACGGATTATTTTTTCATTGACGGTTATAAGCGGATTAGGCAGGAGTATCTCTCCAAGCCCGATAAAATGAAGTCGCTTTTTCCAAAAGATGAGTTGCGCGAACAAGTAATGCGCATTTTTGTTTTCCCGAACATTGAAATTCGTCTTGACACATTTGTTGGCGTAGAAGGTCATTCTGTCAATTATCATGTGTTTTTTTCGGACGAGATAAACATTACGGATATTGAGGATAATTTTCTTCGTCGATTAAATGTATTTTTGGAACCTAATACCCCACTCTCATTAACGCCGTCGAATGCATCAAATTATTGACCATGTCATTTTTAAATCTCCGCAGATCATTTCGACGCCAATTTACTTGAATGGGGGGCTTAACGTTGTTATTGGCGGGAAATCTACAGGCAAGTCTATTTTTCTGCGCAATATTGCCAGACACCTCGATTCAACGCAGGTAGATGAACGTGAGAGTCTGGTGTCACCGGAAAGAGAAAAAATGAATGTAGACGTTGAAGTTCTTTGGAAAGACGGGGGATCCGATAAACGAAAAATCATCTACATTCCACAATCGTGGTTAAATCGTGTTGTTGATGACGATTCCGGTGACTCGCAGTTGAATAACATGCTCGAAGATCTACTGCTACAACAGGATGAAATTGCCAAAGCGCACACTCATCTTAAAGCTCGAATCGCCGAAATAACGACTGAAACCCGCAAAAATATCATTGATTACGTTGCGGCGCGTGAAAAAATTCAGGCTTGCGAGAAAAAGCTTCGTGAAATCGGCGGGAGTGAAGCATATCGGGCAACAATCGAACGCTTGGAGAGTAGCCGCCAAAGTTTTTCTGCTGAGATGAAAATCACTGAAGAGCAGCTAAAAAAATATACCGAACTGGAAAAATCGATTGCCGAAAAGAACGATAGAGTGCAGAAAATTATTCAAGAAGCCGCGTCGCTTTCGGCAGTAGGTTTACCGTTTGTGTTTGTTCCGGGTTTTACGGCATTTGGGAACGACAATGAGCCCAAATACAATTTTGAAGGAATGCAAATCACGGGACAACAACTGAAACGCATTGTCGGTCAAATGAACGAGCAAATTTTCAAAACGTGGTTGTCGGCAAGGCTATCGTTGAAAGAAAAGCTTGATCAAGAAGCAAAAATTTGCCGTGACGAACTTTCACCGCTTCAAGAAGAATATCAAAAGCTAAAAGAGCTCATCTCGCGTAGTGACGAAATAAAAAAGATTGAATTACAATTGGAAGGCGAAAGAAGCAAATTAAAAGAAGCCATTGACGTGGAAGAAGCGAAAAAAGAGAATGAAACAAAAGCCGATTCACTGAAACGAAAGATTCTTGACTCCCTACAGTCGATAAAAATGGAGTATGATGACTTTATTACCGTCGTCCGTAGTGTGGTCGAAAGTCTGAACACGACTTTGCAATTTGATGTCGAGCTCGTAAAGTCGCAGAAAGAATTCGCTGATACGGTAGAAAATCTGTTTGATAAAAGAAAATCCCGATCCTTCAAAGACAAATACGGCTATGACGCTTTCAAATCCAATTTGGAAATTAGTGATAAGGTCTTCGAGGAAATTTGGGATGTGATGATTGGCGGAGTTCTGGCGTTCAAGGGAGCGAATACTGTTCAAAACGCTTTAGAGCGATTATTTTCCGATTGGTTTCATGTGCATTACATTGTTAAAAGTGGCGACGATACGATCAACCGCATGTCTCAGGGAAAAAAAGCGTTGGTTCTACTGGAAATGATTGTTAATTTGGATAACAATAACTGTCCGCTTCTTATCGACCAACCCGAAGATGATTTGGACAATCGCCCTATTTACACTGACCTCGTCAAATATTTGAGAAACAAGAAACACGAACGGCAAATTATCGTGGCCACTCATAATGCCAATGTCGTTATCGGGGCAGATGCTGAAGAAGTGATTATTGCCAATCAAAACGGCGACGATACCCCAAATTATTCCGATCAGTTTGAAGAGCCGTTGAAAATGTCTCGCCAATATTTGGTGACGACGGTAAGCCTTTACGCGGCGTATTGAATGAAAAGGGCATTCAGCAACAAATTTGTGATATTCTTGAAGGCGGTAAAGAGGCCTTTGAACTTCGTCAAAGAAAATATCTGCTTGTTTGAATATGCCATGTGTTTTGAGGTGCCGTCATGAAAAATATTTCCGAACTGTCGGAAGAGGACATCAAAAATCAATACATAACGCCTGCCCTTGAAAAATCCGGTTGGAAAAAAGAATACATGCGCATGGAGTATTCTTTTACTGACGGGCAAATTTTGATTGCCGGCAACGTCGTCGAACGCGGAAAGCAGAAAAAGGCGGATTATCTTTTGCGTAAGAACGGCGAATTTCCGATTGCCGTCGTGGAAGCAAAAAAGCTTGAGTATACGGCGGACAGCGGTCTTCAACAGGCGATAGATTACGCGACAATTTTGCATGTGCCTTTTGCGTACGCCTCGAACGGCAAAAAATTTATTGAACACGATTTCTTGACGGGTATTGAGCGCGAAATTGCGATGGATGAATTCCCGACGGAAGAGGAACTTTGGAAACGATATTGCGCGAACAAAAAATTTCAGTCGGCGCAAGAAAAAGTTATTCTTACGCCCGACCATTATGACCCCGTCAAAAATAAAATTCCGCGTTACTATCAGCGCATTGCAATCGACAGCGTGATTCAAGCCGTAGCCGAAGGTCAAAAGCGTTTGTTGCTCGTAATGGCGACGGGCACGGGCAAAACCTTTACGGCGTTTCAAATCGTCTGGAAACTTTTGAAATCGCGTACAGTTCGCAGAGTGCTTTACCTTGCCGACAGAAATATTTTGATTGACCAAACGATGGCACAGGATTTCAAGCCGTTGGAAAAAGTCATGTGCAAAATTCAAAACAAACATCTCGACAGCTCTTACGAGGTTTTCATGAGCCTTTATCATCAGTTGGCGGGCGAAGACGGCGACGAACCTTTTCGTCAATTCAAGCCGGAATTTTTTGACTTGATAATCGTCGACGAATGTCATCGCGGGAGTGCAAAAGCCGATTCCGAGTGGCGAAAAATTTTGGATTACTTCAGCGACGCGATTCATATCGGCTTGACGGCGACGCCCAAAGAAACGACCGAAGTCAGCAACAAAACTTATTTCGGCGAGCCGATTTACACTTACAGCTTGAAGCAGGGGATTCTTGACGGATTTCTTGCCCCGTACAAAGTCATTCGCGTGAATCTCGACAAAGATTTGGAAGGTTGGCGACCGCCCGCAGGCAAGACCGATATCGACGGCAAAAATCTGCCCGACAAAACTTTTCGGCAAGAAGATTTTGATTCAAATCTTTACATTGAAGAGCGAACGAAATTGGTTGCGCGACGAATTACCGAGTGGCTCAGAGAAAACGGGCAGTTCAGCAAGACGATAGTTTTTTGCAGGAACACGGAGCACGCCGACCGAATGCGCCGCGCTCTCGCCAACGAAAACGCCGAACTCATGCGCGACAATCCGCGGTACGTGATGAAAATTACAGGCGACGACGACGAAGGCAAGCGGCAACTGGAATATTTTATCGAGCCGGACGCAACGCCACCGATTATTGCAACGACTGCCGAACTTTTATCGACGGGCGTTGATTGCAAGACCGTCAAGCTCATTGTGATTGACAAAGAAATTGAGTCAATGATTTCGTTCAAGCAAATTATTGGGCGAGGGACGCGCCTGTTTCCTGCTTACGACAAAAATTTTTTCACCATCATGGACTTTCGCGGCGTTACCGACAAATTTTACGATCCCGATTTCGACGGCGACCCTGCAATTATTTTGAGCGATTCATCGGGCGGTTCAGTCAAAAATAATCCCGTCGAAGAAAATTCGCGGGAAAAATTTCATGTGCGCGGCGTCGACGTTGAGATTGTCAACGAAGCTGTTTCTTATCTCGGCAAGGACGGCAAACTTATCACCGAAAATCTTATCGACTACACGCGGAAAAATATCTTGGGCAGGTACTCCGACTTGAAAAATTTTCTGCAAGTTTGGAACGCAGCGGACAAAAAACAGGCTATCCTTGACGAATTGACCGCCGAAGGAATTTTTCTTGCCTTTTTGCGCGACGCCTACAAGTTCGACGAAAACATTGACGACTTTGATTTGATTCTGCACGTCGCTTACGGCAAAAAAATCAGGACTCGTCGGCAACGCGCAGGAAGCGTTAAAAATTCTGCCGTGCTGAAAACATTTTCCGAAAAATGTCGTGCTGTCCTCAACGCGCTTTTGGACAAATATTCGGCGAACGGAATTGACGAGCTTGAAAATCTGCAGGTGTTGAAAAATGCGCCTTTTGATTCGTTCGGAAGCCCGAAAAATATCGTCGACCTTTTCGGCGGCAAGAAAAATTATTTGCAGGCAGTGCGTCAGTTGAAAGATTTAATTTACGAGGCAGCTTGAGGTGCTGAAATGAATTTGGGAAATTTCGTCAAGAAGATTCAAAACATCATGCGCGGAGACAGCGGAATCAACGGCGATGCTCAGCGGATTGAGCAGTTGACGTGGATTCTTTTTTTGAAATTTTACGATGCCAAAGAGGACGAGTGGGAAGTTTACGACGACGAATATCAATCCATTATTCCCGAAAATTTGCGCTGGAAAAATTGGGCGATTGACAACCAAGACGGCAAAGCTTTTACCGGTGCCGAGCTTTTGGACTTCGTCAACAACGAACTTTTCCCGACACTTAAAAATTTGCCCGTCACGAACATGACGCCCAAAAAGAAAGCCATCGTCCGCGAAGTTTTCGACGAAGTCAACCAGTACATGAAGGACGGCACACTTTTGCGGCAGATCATCAACGTCGTCAACGAAATTGAAGTGGAAACGACCAAGGATAAAAATTTCTTCGGCGAC
>JAFUYE010000154.1 GCA_017470715.1 Selenomonadaceae bacterium | reverse complement strand
CGTCATTGTCGCAATTCAAATGTTGTCGCCGCGTTTCGACATGAATTCGATTTAAAATCAACGTCGGTGATGTCGTCGACAAAACTTTTACCAAAAATTGATTGCCATTTTTATCAGCATAAATTTTTTCGGGGACGTTAGAAATTTCGTCCCCGATTTTTTTTGCCCGAAAATGTTTGCACAAAAAAAATTCCCCGCCGCATTGACGGGGAAAATTTTTCTCTGCCGAAATTTATTTGGCAGTATCGCCGCCGAAAAATAATCCTTTGGTGATAATCCACCAGCCGACTGTTCGCATTGCCGAAATAATTTCCGTGGCGTGTGCGCGTTCGTCCGCAAGATTTATGTTGTCAAGTTCGTTCGAGGCAACGTGCGGCAACCATTCAATTACGTCCGAATCAATTTCGCCCGCAACTTTCGCCGTCAAAAATGCGTCCGTGTTGAAGCCGACACCGTCACTGTTAAACAAACTCGGCGCGATTGAATAATACGCAAAATCTTTCGGCGCAATCAAGTCAAGCAACGTCGGCACAATCGAAATGTGGTCACCGACAACGTCGGGCGGCAAAATATTTTTCGTGACTCCGTTGCCGAACAAAACAAATGGTACGCTTTGATGTTCAAAAATCGTCGGGTGCGTCGACGGATCGCAACGAATCGCATGGTCGCCCGTCACGACGAAAATACTTTCGGGATAACGCGCAAAAGTTTCGTGAACAAACCGCGCAATGACTTCGTCCATGTACCAATAATGTCCCAGCTCAATCGCAAGCTGATTCGCGTCGTCAATGTTCGGGAATTTTTTCAGCGTCTCAACCGTCTTGTTCACGTCGAAACCTTCAGCCGACAAATCCAAATTATACGGCGGATGATTCGTCGTCGTCATGACAACATGAACCGTCGGCGGCTCCCCGTCCAAATGATTCAGCAACGCATTAAACAAATTTTCGTCCTTCGTGCCCCAAGTCGTCTGTTTCGGCGCGTTGAAATCCGGATAGCCGTAAAAATTGTCAAAGCCCTGCGCGAGCGACATTTTTGCAATCGAATCCCACGAAGGCATTCCGCCGTACCAAAAATCAACTTTGTAGCCGAGTTCCTTAAACGGCGTTGCCATCGACGTGATATAAAGTTTTTCATAAGTGCGCGACTGATAGTTGACGCGGATATTCACGTCCGGCAAGCCCGTCACAATGCCCGTTATCGCCGTCGACGTGAAATCGCCGTTCGGCATGAAATTTCGGCTGTAATAACAATTTTCCTCAGCGATAAGAGATTTAATTCCTTCGGCAAGCAAAAGTTCATCGTATTTGCCGAGCATCGGCCACTGCATGAAAGTTTCGCCCAAAATTATAAAAATGTGTCGCGGCTTCGGAATTTTTTCGCCGGAAGTTTTTCGTTCGAGATACGGCGCAAGATTTTTTTCGGTAATTTCTTTGTTGACTGCGATAATCTGCGCGGCTTCGGCAATTCGTTCGGGATTGACGCCGGAAATTTCGCCCGCCTCCATGCGTTTCGCCATTGAGCGCGTGCGGTAAAGTGCCTGCGCGTCGTCAAGAATACATTCGTTCAAAAAATTATCGTTGGTGACGCCCGCATTTTCCCAGTTGATTCCGCCGCCGTAAGTGAAACTGCCGCCGAAACGCACGAACAGCCCGAAAATAAAAATTCCCGCGACAAGAGCCGTCGAAAAAATTGCAAGCTTTTTGTTGTCGGACATGACGCTTTCGGGCAACTGAAAAGTTTTCGGCAACAAAATTCTGCTTAACGCCGCGATACAAAGAATCGTCAGCACGAGCGCAACCAACAATCGCCAAAAAATTCCGTACTCCATAACCATCGTCACGATTATCGACCACAAGTCATCGTGAAGACCCTGCACGACTTCAAGCCCGTATGTCGATTGGAACGTGCGATAATACGGGAACCGCAGCAAGAACAGCAACGAAAATATCAGCGACGAAAAAATTCCGACGCCCAAACGAATTCGCGAACTCAATCCGCCGATTGAACACAGCACGAACGGAATTAAAGTCACCGCGCCCGCAGTTTTCAGCGACAGCCGCAAGCCCGCGAACATTGCCGTAAAAATTTGTGACGCGCCCGAATCCGCGCCGATATAATTCGACATCATGAAAATAAAGACGCCGCGATAAATTTCCAGCAGTATCAAGACGAACAAAAACAATCGCAAGTCGCGCTGAATGCCGTCGAAAAATTTTTTCAGGAACTTCAAGAAACGTGCTCCTCTCAAACGAAAATTTTGCCGACATTATATCAGATTTTCCACGTGACGCAAAAAAATTCCCCGACAACGCGTCGGAGGTTTTTTGTTTGAAATTTTTCTGATATAATCGCGTCAATGCCGCACCTCTCGAAGGCGGTAACGCTTGCGGAGGGAGGTGACAATTATGTTAGAGAGCCTTACACAGTTCGGCTTTGACGTTTTGGCGATCGTGGTCGGCGGTCTTATCCTTGACTACATCATCAACAAACGTCGTTAAGCGGCAGAAACAACTGACTTATTGCCCCGGATAATCGCTGTCCCGGCGATTAGGCAAAACGAAGCCCCGCGCAGTTTCCCAAGCTACGCGGGGTTATTCGTTCGGTGAAATCATGTTAGAACTGCGAGCCTTACACACTGCAGTTGTCGTATTTTCGACGCTCAAAATTTATCACACGCAACCCGACTTGTCAACGTCGCACGCCACGCGAAAATTTTTGTTGAAAAGTTTCTGAACGTGTGTTATATTCAGCGCGGCAGGTCTAGGTGGTCGGCTCTCCTCTCGAAAGAGAGGAGGTGACGTTATGGATAAGTTCGACTGGCTCAATCTCATTCTCAACATCGTCAACACAATCCTGGCGTTGCTCGCGCTCCTGAACAGTTAATTCGGGCACGAAAAAAGCCGTTCGTGACACGGCTCTTCAACCGGTAGTACCATTATCAATCGGGAGGAAGTCGACACGCACACACCGACGACCATGCCATTAAATTTGTCTTGTTGACTGCAGAAAATTTATCACACGCACGCTAATTTGTCAACGCCGCGTAAAGTTTCATCAGCTCGGCGACAACTCGCGGTTCGTCGTTCAAAAATTTTTCAAAGCCGTATGCAAGCGCGACATTGTAATCGTTCCACTTGTGCGCCGACCGCAATTCGTCCGGCATTGTGTCTTCGTCGTAGAGTTTGGCAAATGTCCACGTCGGAAATTTTTTTCGCACGTCAAGAATTTTTTGCGCGGACTCTTCGATTAAGCGGCGTTGCGAAGGTGTCGGCTCACACCACGGAAAATTATTGTAGACAACCTGATTTGAGTAACTGTAACTTGTTCCGCGATAACAAGTATTCACACGCATCCACGCCATATGGATTGACGACGTTAAAATCCCGAAATGATAAATCTGCGCGTCGGGAATCAACTTTAATTTGTTACTGCAGATAACTGAATCGTTCATAAAACCAATCGGAATGTATTGGCGATTTTCGCCGCTGACTTCAGGTATCGCGATAAATTTTCCGTGCGGGAAGTTCTCGACGTGAAACCTTGTCGGCTTATCGGCGATTTTACGCGTGCCGGGGCTTTTGCTTGCCCGTCGATACGTAATAACATTTTGAACGCGTTCCCAACACAGCGGGAACTTTTTTATTTCGTCAAGCGGCGTGTCGCCCAGCCACAAACAATAACGACGCTTGCCCTTGATAAATTCGTCGGCACCGTACCACGGATGAAAAAATTTTGCGGCTGCGGGTTCAAGCTTCAAAAAAGTTTCCAGTTCGTCGGGCGTGAACAAATAATTTCCGTCGTCGATTGGTTTGTTGCCGATACCGATTGTCGGCACGTCACAAAGCGGAGTGTTGCGGCTCTCGACAAAAATATTTTCCCCGTCGACAAGATAAGCATTGATATTTTGCGCGATTGTGAATTTGTCGCCGTCAAAAAGTTTCTTCGGCTTGGAATTGGGAGCCTTGCTGAATCCGACAACGACGCAGTGAACGTGCGCCATATTTTCCGAATCACTGAGCCATTTGAACGTTTGGTGAGCAAAGTCGATATGAATTCCGTCGTCGAAAAGTTTTTTCCACAACGTGCCGACACTGTCGCCTTGACAAATTGAGTTGGTCGACACGAACGCACAACGAATTTTCGTGCCTTGAATGAAGTCGGCGGATTTTTTGTACCAGCAAGTCACGTAGTCCAGGTTGCCGATATTTTTCCAGCCGCTGAAAACTTTGCCGATGTCGCGTGATTGTTCGTCGGATTTATTTCGCGCACCGACAAACGGCGGGTTGCCGATAATGTAATCGACGTTCGGAGCGACGGTTTTCCAATCGATTTGATTGGCGTTGGCTTTGTCGACGGAAATATATTTGCTCAACGGCAGGTCGGGCAGTTCGCGCCCGATAATCCAGGAAGTCTTTCGGCGCATTTGAATTTCGGAAATCCACAGCGCAAGGCGAGCAATGGCAACGGCGAAATCGTTAATCTCTATGCCGTAAAATTGTCGGGGCGTGACTTTAATCGGGTCGTCGGGAATTTCGACGTGAAGTTTGCGCAGTTCGGCAAGCACATCATTTTCAAGCCCGCGCAGATTCAAATAAGTTTCAGTCAAGAAATTTCCGCTGCCGCAAGCCGGATCGAGGAAGTTGAGCGAGGCAATTTTGTCTTGAAAAATTTTCAGCAGACGAATTTTATCGTCTCTGTTGTGTTTACGTTTGATGGCGGCAAGTTCTTCGCTCAGGTCGTCAAGAAAGAGCGGGTCAATCACCTTGTGAATATTTTCTTCGGACGTGTAATACATACCGCCTGCGCGTTGAGCTTTGGCTTTGGCGACGGCGTCGGTATCAAGATTAAAAATTGATTCGACAAGCGCGCCGAAAATCGTCGGGCTTATGTTTCGCCAGCTGAAACGAACGAACTCGCCTGCCTCGTTCAAACGCGGTCTGTTAATCATGTGAGCGCGGTCGGTTACAAACTTAAAATCCTGATTCAACGTCGGGAGCGCAAGTTTCTTGTCGAAAAGTCCGCCGTTCACTCGCGGGAATTTTTTCAAGTCATCGTCAAGATTTTCTGGACGGGCACTGTCGGGCGTATCAAGCACGTCAAAAAGTTTTTGCAGTTCTTCGCGCAGATTGTTCGTCGGAATTTTTTTAAACCAGTCACCAAACTTGACTTGCCGAAAAATTTGCGAATCGTCGGCGTAGAAACAGAAAACCAGTCGCGCACAAAATTTACAGAGCGTGTCGCGGTAATCGTCGTTTTGTTCGCGATAATTTTTATCAACGGCAAGGCAAATGTTCTGCACGATTTTGGCAGCGTCGGCAGAGATTTTGACTTCGGGCTTGAGTTTGGCATTCGGGTCGACAAGAAAATTCAGCTTCGGATAATCGTATCGCAACTCGGCAAGCTTGATAATTTCCGGCTTATAACTTTTTGGCGCGATAAGATATTCCAGCGAATTCACTTCGGCAAGGTCGTAAATCCTGAACTCGTCGAAATTGCAAATGACAATCCAACGCGGGCGCATTGAATACGGCATTGCCTCGGCGTAACGTTTCGCCTGTTCGTAAGGCGTGAGATATTCACCGTCGGCTTGACGAATTCTTTTGTCGAGGTTGACGCCGAAACTTTTATGCTCAATCAAAACTTTTGTGCGCTCAATGACGGCATCGATTCTTAACTGCGTGTCATCAATGTGTTGCTGAAATTTTATAAAGCCGGTGGTTTGTTCGACGCCGAAAACGTTATGGAGCAGGTCGCGCCAAAAATCCTGATAATCGCTGTCTTCGTCGCCGTGCCCGTTCCACTGATACGAAAATTGTTTTGCGGCAAGTTGTCGGTCTGTGTTCATGTCGACGCCTCATTCGCAGGGCAAATCTTTTCGCCAAGCAAGCGGAGCAATTTTTTCGTTGGCGGGCGAAGATTTCACTTCGGGCAACGCAACGTAGCGATAAACTCTGTAAGGATCTTCGGCGGGCAATTCGGGCTTTTGATCTGCGTTTTCCTGCGCGGACAAAAATCTTTGCCAAATTTCGCGGTCTTCGTCGGTTACAAATTCTTCGCAACTTTCGCGATAAAATTCGGGCGGCTCGTGCCAGCAGACATTAAGAGCTTTTTTGCCGGACGCCTCGAAATTAATTTCCTGATTTTCGATACTGCGGTCGTTAATGTTGCGGAAAAAAGCTTTGAGCCACGGGTCGACAATGTCGTCAAGCTTGAACAGATAAGTATTTCCGTCGACGTTTGAAACGACACGCCCGTTCGCGTACAGCGGGAAATACGCTTCGACAACGCCGGTGTGTTTTATCGGCGCGGGTCTGCCGTTACGCAAAAGTTCCTGCGCTTCTTCGTAACCTTTTTCGGTCAGTTCGACGCCGCTTGCCGCCGTGCGACCGGGATATTTGATACTTTCGCCGAGCGAAAACGAAACTTCAAGTTGTTGCCACAAGTCAAGATAAAGCATTTTGCGCAGAAGAATTCCGCTTTCGGTGTAATCGTAAATTTGTCCGACGTGGAAAAAATATTCGGGCGAAATGAAACCCCATGCGCCTTGAGTGTTGTAGCTTGAAATTCTTCCCGTCAAACGGCCGGATTCGTAATCGGGAGCCTCGGAAACAATTTTCGGTTCGGGGAACGTGTAACTTTGATATTCGCGCCAATAATTCAAAATGCCGCTGTCACGTCTGAGATTTTCGGGGAAGGCGTCCAAAAATTTTTTCGCCGTGTCGTAACCGGAAAGATTTTCATCAATGTCCAAATCAATATCGACGCGTGCAACGTCAAACATCAATTTTGCGCAGGCGGCAACTTGTTCGCAAAAATTTTCGTCGTCACTGTTCGCGTCCAAAATTTCTTGCAACAAAACAACGTCACGTTTGTTCGCGCAAACGGTGGCGACTTGACGGCTGATTGTTTTTTCTTGACCGCTCAAAAGCGAGCAGAACAGAAAAATTTCCGCGAAATCGTATTTTGCGGCGGCGGACGCGGCAAAAGCAGCCAACGAATATTCCCGCACACGAATCAGCGGCTCAAATGAATTGGCGTATTCTTTGGCGCAAACGGCCAGCACGCCGAGCATCAAATAAAAAGTTTCGTAATCGGAATCAACATCGCAATCGTTCCAGGTGCTCAAAATTTTTGCGCGCAGGTCGTGATATTTGTAAGCAATGTCGCGATTTTTTACGGCGGTTTTCATCGAAGCCAAAATGTTATTCACGTCGCGTTTAAGTTTTTGGTCGAAAATATTTTGTTTAACATCGCGAATTTTTTCGAGCCAATCTCTGGCAATGAAATTATACGGCGCAGCGGGCGCGAGGTTGACGGTTTTTCGGGCGATTTTCATTCCGCCGGCTGTGAACGGCATAACGGTTTGCGTCATCGGCGGAGAAAAATTTTGCACGGGCGCGGGCGGAGCGAAATTATTCGGCGCGGGCGGCATATCCAAAGAACGCAAGTCGTCGACGCGAATTTTTAGTCGGCTACCGTCGGCTCTGGTCAACGTCAAAAAATTTTCCGTCAAGCCCGTAACGGTGCCTTCCGCAGAGTCTTGATTTTTGTCGGTGCCGTAACGAATTTTGACGTAATCATTTTGGTTGACGCCGTCCAAAAGTTCGCGTGCCAAGTCAGTCATGGTTATCCACTCCCTAAAAAAATATTTCGCGGCATTTCTTCGACGCAGTGACAAAATTTCCTTTAGCATGGGCGTTTATTCGACTTTAAAGCGTGCCGCAAAAAATTTTTTCAATATTGGCAACAGCACGGCAGGATTAATCGCAGGCTTGAAGAATTCTTCCGTAAATTTTATTGAAGAATTCATTTGGTGTACGGGAGGACTTTTCATGGCGAAAAAGTATTACAGCACAAAAATCGTGGGCATCGGCGGCGAAGTCTCGAAATTCACCGGTCTCGTCAAAATGCTCGTCATCTTCGATGATTCAATGGTCTTGCCGGAACTTCGCGAGTTTTCCGTTTTGCACAGCGGCAACAAACTCACCGACGTAATTAAACCGGGCGACGTGCTCAAAATCGGCGAAAACGAATTCAAAATTCTCAACGTCGGCAACGAAGTCAACAACAACATCAAAAGCCTCGGTCATATCGTCATTAAGTTCAACGACGACAAAGACGAATTGCTTGAAGGTTCGTTGCACGTGGAAGACAAACCCATTCCGAAACTTCGCATCGGCGACGAAATTTCAATCGTCGAGGCAAGCGAATCCGCGCTGAGCGGCAAGACTGCGTTCCTGTCGGGCGAAAGTGTCGTTGCAAACACGTTGGCGCAAATTCTCAAGGACAGCGGCGTTAAAATCGTCAAAGACGCTGAAGAAGCGGACATCGTCGTCAACGTCAAATAAGATTTTTCGACAACGTCATAAAATTTTCGACTGTCGGTCACGTCAAACGCGGTCGGCAGTCTTTTTAATGTAATTATGAATTTGGAATTAGGAATTAGGAATTAATTTCGCGTTATCATTCCCAACTCCTAATTCCTAATTCCTAATTCCTAATTCCTAACTGAATAAACGGAGGCGATTGAAATTAAACAGTCAACGGCAGAAATTATCGACGAATTGATTAAACGTTATCCCGCGCTGGACGTTTGTCGGCAAAATCTTTTCGACGTGGCGGAAAAAATTTTCGACGGCTTCAGGCGCGGCAACAAACTTATCACTTGCGGAAACGGCGGCTCGGCGGCGGACGCAATGCACATTGTCGGCGAATTGATGAAAAGTTTTCGTTTGCCGCGACGGATTGAAAATTGTCGTCCCGAATTCGTTCAGCGTGCGCAGGAACTTTTTCCCGCCGACGTGGAATATTTCAAGGCGAATCTTCAGGGCACGTTACCTGCGGTGAGTTTGGTCGGCGAAACTTCCCTGCTTACCGCGTTTGCAAATGACGTGACGCCGCGATTGATTTTCGCGCAACAAATTTTCGGGCTCGGTGTGAAAGGCGATGTTCTTTTGGCGATTTCAACGTCGGGCAACTCGGAAAATGTTTTGTTCGCGGTCGAAGTTGCAAAAATCATGGGAATAACCGTCGTGGCGATGACCGGTCGGCGTGGCGGAAGATTGCGGCATTTGTCGGACGCGTCAATTTGCGTGCCGGCGGACGAAGCGCACACGATACAGGAATTTCACTTGCCGATTTATCACATGCTATGTTTGGCGGCGGAAAATGAATTTTTCGGCGATTGAACGTTTCGACGTGTTGACTTCGAGTTTTCAGATGTTACTTTTCTTTGCTTGCTTGAATTGTCAAACGAAGTGCAACGGGGTAGAAAACCACACTTCCCACGGTGATTTGTAACCCAAACATTTTCGCGGTCTCT
>JAFUYE010000153.1 GCA_017470715.1 Selenomonadaceae bacterium | reverse complement strand
TTTGTAACTCATGGTATTTCCTGCCTTTTTGAATTACAAACATTTTAGCAGGATACCGTGAGTTTTTCATCTGTTGCACTTGGATTGTACATTCGCGTGCCCAAAGAAAAAGTAACAAAAAGAAAACCTCACGCTCACCAGTTCGCGTTCGCCACCTGCGCGGCGGGCGACACAGTGCGTTGTCACAGAAACCGGCGTGTGAGTAACGCCTTTGCCCGCAAATTTCGCATCACGCGAAATACGCGGGCGAGGCCGTCATCCTTGACGGCCTCTGATTGACGTTAATTAATTTACCGACAAACCCTAAAAAAACACGTCGCCATTGTACGCAATGAACGTAATCGGGGCAGTTGGTATCTGCACAAAAAAACCCGCCGAGTTGTCGACGGGGAAATTTTTTGCTCAATAATTGTCCCAAGCGTTGCCGGTGTGCCTGCCGATAATCGTTTTGATTCTGTCGAGCGGAATTGGCAGCTCATCTTCGTCAAAATAGCCGATGTCGACGATTTTCGCCTGCGTCACGTCGTTATTTCGCCCGACAGGCACGTCAACAATTTCACCGACAGCAAAAGTTTCGTCTTCGGCGCGGTAAGTGTAAGATTTGTAGTTGCCTTTGAACTGAACCTTGCACAGAATAAATTTTTCGGCGTCGTTGGTTATGTGCAGAGCTTCGGGCGAAAAAATTTCGGCAGATAAATCGGATGCGAACGCGTGAATGTCTTCGGAGAACTTCGTAACGTCCGGCATGGAAAAATCGTTGTAAGGCGCGCTGAAATCGGTCGTCGAACCGTCGTGACGTTGCAACTTGACGAAAATTTTCGGGATGTAATCTTCAGCGGCGTTCACTTCGAGATTTTCAAAATATTTTTGGCAAACGTCGAGAAAATTTTTCGTTTCGTCAATGCTGAGGTGATAAGTGTGCGTCGAAGAATTTTTTTCGAGCGTCAAGAGATTTTCGCGGCGATTAACGGTCAAATCCTCAAAAATTTCATCGTCAGCGCGTGACAAACTCATTTCGACGGCGTCGACGCGTTTTCCGTCAATAAATTTCATTTCGGGAATCAAAACGTCGAGCCAATCAAGAAAATCGTCCCAATTATCGGGATAAGCGTTCGAGCCGCGCCCGCGATAAATTTTTTCGCCGTTTTGAAGCGTCAAACTCCATTGTTCGCCCGAAATTTTGTCGCCGACGTAATTTTTTTCCCACGCGAAGATATTCAGCGAATCCAAAGCGTCCGACGAATTTTTATCGACATTTACGGCGACGGAATTTTTTTTGACGGGATTTAAGCCGTTTCGCAAGATTTTGTATTCGATTTTTGTATCGCCAAGTGAAATTTCGACGGATTTGTAGCCGCGTTGAGTGTTTCCGACGGAAAATTTTATTTGATTGCCCATTTACTCAATCTCCCAGAAAAATTCCGCTGTGTCGCTCAAAATTAAGTCATCGGGTTGAAAATTGAACGCCGCATTGTCGACGGAAGCCGCAACAATTTCACGCGGAGCAAAATTTTCTTCGGGCGCGTAAATTATTTCGATAAGCTTGCCGAGCGTCACTCCCGAAGCCGCGCAGAGAATTTTTGCCTTGCGTTGAGCGTCTTTGGCGGCAGATTTTAAAATTTTGTCGTACAAAGCGGCAGAATCTTTGACGGTGAACGCGACGGCGATTTTCGGTTGCGAAAGACAATTTGTCACCGCAGAAAGTGCCGCGTCGAGTTTTTTTGCGTCAAAATCAAAGCTCAAAGTCAAATCGTGCCGACAATCGAAGCCGACAAAAATTTCTCGTGAACGTTTTGATTCTTCGCGCTCATATTTCGTTTCGACGTTAAAATTTGCGGTTTTCAAGTCGTCAGCGTTAAAACCGGCGTCAACCAGCGATTCGCGGAGCATTTCAACTTGTTGGGCGGCGATTTTGACGGCATCGGCGTATTCTGCGTTGCACACGCTCAAATTTAAACTCAGCACGACAAAATCGGGCGATTTTGCGACGCGACCCGTGCCGGTGACGTGAATTCTGCGTTGTTCCATAAAAAATACCTCCATAAAAACAATGTGGAATTAGGAATTGGGAATGTGGAATGATTACGCGATTCGATTCCTAATTCCTAATTCCTAATTCCTAATTCCTAATTGCAGTTCAATATCATGGCGATTTCGTCACAGTTGGCGAATTTCGGGCAGTCGATACATTCTTTCCAGATTTTGTGCGGCAATGATTCTTTCGTCGTCAATTCAAAGCCGAGCGACTTAAAAAATTCCGGTCGATAAGTCAGCGTGAAAAATTTTTTGACGCCGACGGTTTGACCTTCCGCCAAAAGTTTTTTGACGATTTCGGAGCCGATACCTTGACGCGAAAAATTTTCGTCGACAGCCATTGAGCGAACTTCCGCAAGTTCATTCCACGTCAAATGAAGTGCACCGACGCCGACAATTTTTTTCGAGTCGACATCTTCAGCCACGACGAATTCGCGCAAAGTTTCGTAAAGCGTGCTGTGCGGTTTCGGCAACATCAAACCTTGCGACGCGTAGCCCGCAATTAACTCATGAATTTCGTCAACGTCCGCGAACGTCGGCTTGCGATAAACGAACATTTAATCTCCTTTGGTCGGATTTTCTTGACCGTAATAAGCATTTTTGCCGTGTTTCCTGAAATAATGTTTGTCCAACAAATATTGCGGCAAACGAACATCGGCTCGCGTCAACTGCAAAGTGTGATAATTCATCTCCGCGACGACTTCCAAAGTTTTGGCGACTTCCACGGCCTTGAGCGGCGTCGTTGCCCACGCAAAAGGTCCGTGTTTGCCGGCAAGCACCGCAGGCACGGCAACGGGGTCGATTTGTCTTTCGCGGAAAGTGCGCACGATAACTTTGCCGGTGTTTTCCTCGTAAGCGGTTTCAATTTCTTGCTTCGTCAACGTCGCGGATACCGGCACTGCTCCGTAAAAAACATCGGCGTGAGTTGTGCCCAGCGGTTCAATGTCGACGCCCGCTTGAGCGAAAGCAGTTGCCCAAGGCGAATGAACGTGCACGATTCCGCCGATATTCGCAAACTCGTTGTAAAGCACCATGTGCGTCAAAGTGTCGCTTGAAGGTTTCAAATCGCCTTCGACGACTTGTCCCGAAAGATTGACGACAACCATATTTTCCGGCGAAAGTTTTTCGTATTCGACGCCCGAAGGTTTTATGACGAACAAATTTTTTTCGCGGTCAATGCCCGAAACATTTCCCCACGTGAAATTGACAAGCCCCAATTTCGGCAAAAGCATATTCGCTTCGTAGACTTCGCGCCGCAATTTTTCCAGCAAGTGATTCACTCCTCAAACGGTTCGCCCGCTCAAAATGATTGGCGATTATTTTATGATTGACTTCAAAATTTCCACGGTTTTTTTCACGCCGGAACGCGTGTCGTCTTTCGGCAACCAACCGAGAGCGCGCAATTTGTCGTTCGTCATAATGCCGTTGACCGAATTTGAAAAACCTTTGCGCTGAATTTCGTTCGGCAACTCGAAAATAACTTTGCGTCCGTTCAAGCCGCTGATATACTCGGCAATTTCGCGCAGAGACAAAATTTCGCTTGAGTCGGCAACGTTGTAAGCTTCGCCGCATTTTCCGTTGAGCAAGCAGTAAAGAATTCCCCGTGCCGCGTCCGTCGCCGTGCAGTAAGAAAATTTCGGCAAGCCTTCACTTTTAAGCACAATATCTTCACCGCGCACGCCGTTTTTGATAAATTCGCTCATGGCTTTTGAATCGTCAAGCCGCATTGTCGCGCCGTAAATTCTGCACAAACGCGAAATCACAACGTCGACATTGTGGCGGCTGATGTACGCCTGACAGAGAGCCTCGCCCGCACGTTTGCTTTCGGGATAACCTGCGCGAAGTGTGTTGCAATCAATGTAACCGCAATATTTTTCGTCGAAAATATCTTCCGCATGAAGTGCCTTGCCGTAAACTTCGACGCTTGAGACGAAAACGAAACGCGAAACATTTTTCACGCGACAGAATTCCAAAAGATTGTGCGTGCCCAAAATGTTCGCGGTTATCGTGCCGACGGGGTCTGTCGAATATTGCAACGGATGCGTGTTGCTCGCCGCGTGAATCACGAAATCGACGGGCTCGGCAATTTCAATCGGGGCGTTCACGTCCAACTTGACGAAACGAAAATTTTTGTCGCACGCGTAATCGGCGAAACGTTCGGCAGATTTTTTTTCGTTGCGACCGGCGGCAAGAATTTTTACGTTCAAACCGTCGCGATTTTTTTTCATGAGCGAATCAACGATAACCGTGCCGATTAAACCCGTCGCGCCCGTCAGCAATAAAGTTTTGCCGGAAAGTTTTTCCCACGGAAGATTTTCGGCAGCAATGCCCGCAATGTCCGCCGCGTAAAGTTCATGCTTGATGTACACGGTGCCACCTCATTTGAGCCACTCGGTTTTCTTCGCGACAAGGAGAGCTTTAAAAATTTCAATATCCTCGACCGTCGTGAGTTTGATATTTTTTTCGGAGCCGGCGGAGAAATAAACCTGTTCGCCCAACTCGAAAAGCAACGTGTTTGATGATGTGGAATTTGTTATGCCGCGCTCGGCAGCCAAACGATACATGTCGCAAATTTTTTTAATCGGATAACCGTGCGGCGTGTGCGAACGACGCAATTTTTCACGCGGATAAAAGTCGCAAGTTTGCAAACCGTCTTCAGTGCGCATGACAGGTTCGTAACACGGCACGGAAGAAATTGCGCTGCCGAATTTTTTCGCGGTGATTATGCAGTCCGAAATAATTTCTTCGGAAACCATCGGGCGAATTCCGTCGTGAATCAAAACAATGTCGTCCGCCGCGTAATGTTTTTCAACCTCGAACAAACCGTTGCGAATCGAATTGTGATTGCTGTCGCCGCCGGGGATTATGTGTTTGAGTTTCGTAATGTTGAATTGGTCGGCGTAGGCTTGCAAAACGGATTCCCAGCCGCTTATGCAAACGACGGCGATTGAGTGAATGTCCGCGTGCCGTTGAAAAGCTTCCAGCGTGTAAACAATGACGGGGCGATCGTTTATCGTCAAAAATTGTTTCGGGATATTTTGATGCATTCTCGCGCCGGAGCCGCCCGCCATGATAAGAGCAATGTTCGCCATAAAAATTCGCGGCAAAAAAATTTTCGCCGCAATTCACCTCCCGCAGTGTTCACGAATTATTTTTCTCTTCGATTAAGATGGACTGCTTATTATTTTCGTCAGTCACCAAAGTTTTTTTCGCCGCTTTTTGAAAGTATTCGACGTAAGAAATGTCCGCGCTGTTGTCCACGGTGTGCGAAAAATAAACTTTCATTTCGTGCCAGTCGCCGTAATCCGCCGTCAACATTTCGTCATAACCGACGGGAACCGGCAATTCGATTTTCTCGAACGGCATCGAAATAACTTTTTTGAACGAAGCAGTCTCATAGGACTTGTGACTTGTGTATATGTGGTCTTTGATGTAGCCGACGCGTTCCGACTCAAAAAAGTTTCTCAGCAAAAATTTTTCGTATTGGGCACCGCGCATTTTATACGGCAGGTTCAGGAATTTTTGCAGTTCTTCGTGTGAGACGCCGAGTTCTTTTCCGTCTTCAATGGCTTTTCGGATAAAATTCGGATAGATTGTGGACACGAGCAACATTTTTGCCGTTTGGAAAATTATTTTCTGTTGCCGGTTGACAAAGGGCGGCACCGGGTCAAAACAAAGTATGTCAATCCATATGCCCGAAAAAATTCCTTGGCGGTCGTCGGGACCGAGCATCGTCGTGCGTTCGTCGATAAGACGCATTAACGGGAAAAAAGGTTGCCAACCGGGATATTTTTTTTCTTGTTCCGCAGGAATTGTTTTGAGCGTCGGATCAGATTTTATTCCGATTAATTCGTCGCTTTCCAGTTTGAAATTATTCCACAGATAGACGGAAAAATTTCCCGAAAGTTCTTCGGCAATCACGCGTTTGAGTTTTTCGTAGTCGGGTCTGAACATTGCCAAATCAACGTCGTCATCCCACGGAACAAAACCTTTGTGCCGAACCGTGCCCAACAATGTTCCGCCAACCGGAAACCAGCGCAGATTGTGTTTTTGGCAGATACGGGCGAATTCGTTAATCAAACCGATTTGCACGTTCCACAATTTTTTACGGTGACTGGTGACGAGAAAACCGTTGCGCATTTCGTCGCGGTCAATGTTTTCGACAAAAATTTCGCGTCCGTCATTTTTCGGTTGAGCCGAAGAATTTTTCAACAGTTCAATTTGTTCGCGAAGTAATTCGTTTTGCTCCTTGAGCAATTCGTTTTGCTGAGTTATGGCGTCAAGCCTGTTGGCACCTTTGCCCATAAAATCCCTCCTTAATTGAGTCGTAATTCTTTTGACAGCGTCTTGAAAATGAATTCGCTTGCCGTCATGCCGTTTGCTTTGAAATAATTCAGATGTTTGTCGAAAAATTTCATGCGGGCATTGAACATGTCATCGTTGCCGTCGACGAAAACTTTTTGCATGAGCGCGCCGATTGCGTTTAAATTTTTGCCGTCGACGCGGTAAAGAACTTTCATCAATTCGTTGCCCAGCGCGTTGAATTTTTGCGTGTCGCGTGTCAAAAAAATCATCGGCTTGTGCGTGTATTGATATTCGCCGATCCACGAGCCGCAATCCATAATCATGCCGTCGGAAGTCGCGAAAATTTCTTGATAGTAAGCACCGGTGAAAACCTGCGCGTTCGGCAAATCGTCCCACGCTTGAAGATATTTTTTGAACGCGTCTTCGGACGGAAAAACTCCGTGCCCGACAGCGGACGCCAAAAGATTCGGGTGCGGCTTGAGCACCCACGAAATTTCCGGATGAGCTTTGGCGAACTCGTACATAAATTTGTAATTCCATTGAAACGTTGCGTAAAAAATTCCGCTTGCAATCGACCAATGCGGCGCGTAAATAATTTTTTTCGCGTCGGGGCGGGCAAGTTTCCAATCGAATTCAAGTTTGTTCGCCGTGTCGTAAAGCGCGTCGAGTTTCGGATAACCGCTGTAAATTCCGCGTGGCATTCCCGTGCGACATTTTTCGTCAAGCAACCGAATATGAAATTTGCTGTCCAAAAAAAGTTTCCAACCGACATGAAAAATCGGCGTGTCGTAAATGTTCCAAACCGTCATGTTGAAGCCGTAAGGAATATACGTCAGCAAAGTTTCCGTATCGATTGACGACAGCGCAAAAGCTTTGGGCAGATAATTAAAATACGGGCGCAACATAATCAGCACGTCTTGTTTCGGCACGGTTTGTTCGTCGTTTGTAATGCCGACAACATTAATTCCGCGTGATTTGAAAGCGTCAATGCCGCGTTGAAAATCTTCCATGACGAGCGATTGTCCGCGCATACTTTTTTGCAGGCACAGGAAAAAAGTCGTCTCGCAACGTTTGTTTTCGGCGAAGAGATTAAACAATTTATCGCCGCACCACATTGACGGATCGTCGGAAACGAAACCGACACGAATTTGTTTCTGCGCACGAATTTTTTTCACGACGAAGCCGAAATATTTTTCGAGTGCCGCGTTGTAGATGTCTTTCGGCAAAAAATTCGACACGTCAAAAATCTTTTCGTAATTCAGTCGGGAAATTTCTTCGACGGGCAGGAAATTTTTTCCGCACAACGCAAAATCGACGGCACGCGAAAATTTTGCCGCGCCTTTCAAATTAAGATGCGTCATATCGCTGAAACAATCGTAACCAATCTGCGCGTCAAACATGTCAACAAACGTGAAGTTGTAAATTTTTTCAAGCCGATTCAGTTCGCGGCGCAGGATAAACAAATTTTCGCGGCTGAGATTTTCGCGCAGGACGGTCGCGAACGGAAACAAAATCCCAATCGGTTTGGCTCCGTTGTCGACACAAAGCTTGATGTATTCTTCCAGCACGCGCAGATTATTTTCGACGGTCGACGCGTCAAAAATTTTTTCCGAACGTGCAAGTTCGTCGTGCCACATCGCCATATCGCCGACAGAAATTTTTTTGTCGTATGCGGCGCGAACTTTGTCGAAATTTAAATCCGGCTGTTCATTTTTGAGCGTTTCAAAAATTTTTATGACATTACTGCCGAGAATTGTTGCAAGAATTTTTTCGTTGTCGGAAGTTACGGAAACATTTTCGCGCAAGGCAAGCCCGTACAAAATATCGTTCGAGCTTGTCGAAAAATTTTTACGACCGTCCGCGTGCAAAGAATAAGGCGCAAGCCCGATAAAGACAAACTTAATCGAACCGCGCTTGACGGATTTAAATATGTGTCGAGCAATTTTTAAACTTTGGCGCAGGTCTTGTCCCGGTGCGGAAAGATTTACGCCGTTGATGCCGTGAATATTTTTAAAATCAAGTCCGCGAGCGGTGAGGTCGTCGCCCGTCGCAAAAGCTTGCAGTTGACCGGTTTGAGCCGCACGCAAATTCGCAAACCAAAAATTATTCAAAGTCGTCGGCAGGTTAAAGTTGACGATATTTTTTTCGGGCACGCCGTTTGCCGTCAAAAAATTTTTTATCTTGTCGGGCGCGTCGGCAATGTCCGATTGCCCGCAAATGAGCCATAAAAAATTTTTGCCGTACTCAACGGCTTGATCTATCAGCGCGAACGGTAAAACTTGAACTCCGGCATTTTTGTCGAGCGCGATAAATTTTCCGTCGCCATCCGCGGTGAGCACGAGGAAGGGCGTAACTTTGCCGTAATTCAAAATCGACAGCGCGTCGGTCAAATTTTTTTTGTTCAACACGACGAGCACGACTTTAAGTTTTTCCATAAAGAACCTCCGGTAAAAATCTGCGCGAAATTTTATCACAGCGTAAAAAGTTTTTCAATCGCCCGCTTAAACGTTATCGCCGCGCCGTAACGTTGAAGAAAATTTTATTCGTTAGTTACAGCTCAAAACTCTATGCCCGATTGTGCGGCGATTCCCTGTTGGAACGGGTGCTTGATTAATTTCATTTCCGTTACCAAATCGGCGGCATCAATCAATTCCGGTAGGGCGTCACGTCCCGTGAAGACCAAATGCAATTTCGGCGGACGAATTTCAAGCAGCGATAAAATTTCCGGTGCGTCGACAAGCCCGAATTTTACCGCGTAATTTATTTCGTCGAGGATGATTAAGTCCCACGCGCCCGACAAAATTTCTGCCCGTGCAAGTTCAATCGCCGCGTGAGCAGATTTTTTTTGTTCGTCGAAATTTTCTTTGGTGACGAAGCCCAAGCCGAGTCGCCGAATTTCAATGCCGAGTTGCGATAAAGCGTTCATTTCGCCCGAAATTTTTTTGCCTTTGATGAATTGCAGAATCAAAACTTTCAGTCCCGCGCCGAATGCCCGAATTGCCAAACCGAGTGCCGCAGTCGTTTTACCTTTACCGTCGCCCGTGTGCACGATTACAAGTCCGCGTCTGTCCAATGTCAAAACCTCCAAAAATTTTTAGTTCGCGGCGAATGACTTACGGTTGTGAAAAAGTCAATCGCGTCAACTGTTCCCCCGCTTTTAAAGCGGGTGCCGTTGCCCGTGTGCACGATTACAAGTCCGCGTCTGTCCAATGTCAAAACCCCCGTTGCAAAATTTTTCGCAGTATATCACGAACGTAGGCGCAATGTGCTACAATAAGCGAAAATTTTTTCGGAGATGTTGTCCAATGAAATCAAACGACACGAATCTTGCCAAATTCATTTACGGAGACAGGACGCTTGTCATTCCCGTTTATCAGCGCAATTACGACTGGAAAGTTGCAAACTGCGCGAAACTTTTCAGCGACATGACCGAGACCGTCGAAAAAAACGCGGCGCATTTTATCGGTGCAATCGTCTATCAGGAACGGGCGGTTGACGACATTTTTCAAGAGTTCGTCATAATCGACGGGCAACAGCGAATCACCAGCATGATTCTTTTTGCGCGGGCGTTGTATAATTTTGCCGATGATGACTTGAAAAACGACCTCAACGCGAAATTTTTTCGACACACGTCCGGCGACATGAAAAATAAATTTCGTTTGCGCCCGACCGAATACGACAGCAAAGTTTTCACCAAAATTATGGATGGCGCGACGGATTTCAGCGACGACGAAAAAAAATCCGCCATGTACATGAACTTCGTTTACTTCCGCGAAAAAATTTCTACATCAAATCTTTCGCCGAACGATCTTTACAAGGCGTTGTACAAACTCAGCGTCGTGAGCATTTGTTTGGGCGACGGCGAAAACCCGCAAGAAATTTTCGAGTCGCTCAATTCCACCGGGCTTGACTTAACGCAGGCAGACTTGATACGAAATTTTTTGCTCATGCCGCTCGTTCCCGCGCAACAGGAAAAACTTTATAAAAATTATTGGCTCAAAATCGAAGAACTTCTGCGCCCGTCAAACAACGTGGAAAATTTTATCGTGCAGTACATGATAGCGAAGCGAAAATCGAACGCCGTAAAGCAAGAGCAGTTGAGCAAGCAAAAAATTTATGCGCCGTTCAAAGAATTTTTCGCGAAGAATTTCGGCTCCAATCGCGTTGAAGAATTCCTGCGCGAACTTTTACGTTACGCCGAATTTTTCCGTCGATGTATTTTCGACGAAAGCGACAACTTCAACGAACTGCCCGCGCTTGAGAAAAAATTTTACGAGCTGACGTTTCTGCTCAATGCGAAGAATGCGCCGATTATTTTGATGTATCTGCTTGACCGACAAGAACGCGGCGACTTCGACGAAAAAACTTTTATTAAATTCGTCGACGCGCTGATTTCGTTGACATTTCGCGGCAAAGTTTGCAAGCAAGGCAGCATCGACGGACAGTTTTCGGGCAACGTTCTTGCGCGATTGGAAAAATCTTCGCTGACCGTCGAGAATTTTTGGCGGGCAATAACTTTCGGCAAGGGCGACCGTGCTTTTCCGAGTGACGCGACGTTTCAACAATCTTTGGCAAGCAACGAACTGCACGAACGCTTGAACAAAGACGACTGCAAATATTTTCTGTACGCGTCGGAACGTCACGGTCAAACGCCGAACTTGCCCGCATATTCGGAAACTGTCGTCGAAGAGATTTTGCCGTCAAAGCCCAATGCCGCGTGGAAAAATTATTTGTCGGCGCACAACGATTCGCAGTCTCCCGAACTTTGGAGTAAAAATATCGGCAACTTGACGCTCGCGGAAAGTAAAATAGGCAACAGAGATTTGTTCGATAACAAAAAAGCCCGTTACGCGCAGTCAAAATTTTCCTGCACCCGGGCGGCGGCAAATTATTCCGTTTGGACAAGCAGACAAATTCAGGCGCGAGCGAAACGTTTGGCAACCGACGCGCTCAAAATCTGGACGCTACCCGAACAGTTCAACGCGGTCGCTCAACACAACGAAAACATCCTCAACCTTGATTCGGACTTCGGCAAATTTACCGGCAGGAAACCCGCGACGCTGTCAATCTTGGGCAACGAAATGCAAATGCCAACGTGGATTGCTTTGTTGTACGAAATCGTTAAGAAACTTTACGAGCTGGACAAAGACCTTTTTCGTCAGGCAACGCAACACGTTCGCAAAAGTTTGTTCACCACGACGCTGACCAATTTCAAAATCGACGACGGTTTTTACATGACGAGCGGTTTTAACACGGAAAATTGTTTGACGTTCGCCAAAATCCTGGTTGAAAATTTCGATGTGCTTGGCGGCACGAACTTTAAAGATGAAATTTCTTTCACACTTCGACAGGCAGAATAATTTCGTCGAGTTCTTCGCACAAAAAATTCGCGGCGGTTAAGTCGTTCATGTCGACCAAAAAACTTTCGACTTCATTCGGCAACAACAATAACTCCAGCGTCACGACATCGGCATAATCGGTGTTCGCGACGCGGATTTTTTTTTGCCGCAAAAAGTTTTCGACCGTCGCCAAAAAGTTATATTCGAGCGTCAAGGAAATTTTTCGGAAAGTCACCATCTCGACAATCTTTGACGCGGAAATTCCGAGTGCCGCCGTGTGCGAATAAGCCCGAATCAGTCCGCCGGCACCGAGTTTTATTCCGCCGAAATATCGCGTGACGACAACCGCGCAGTTCGTCAACGAATTCTTTTTAATCGTCTCCAAAATCGGGTTGCCCGCCGTGCCGCCGGGTTCGCCGTCGTCGTTGGATTTTTGTTTGTCACCGCGTTCGCCGAGAATCCACGCCGAACAATTATGCGTCGCGTCGAAATATTTTTTGCGAATCATCTGCACGAACTCCCGCGCAGAAATTTCGTCGTCGACGTGCCGAACGTGCGCCAAAAATTTTGACTTGTTGACTTCGTAAGCCGCAGAAAAAATTTCGCCGTCCGCAATCGTCCTGAAATTTGTCATGCCGTCACCTCAAAATAAAAAGTCCGCAAAAAGTTACTTTTAAAAAGTAACCAAACAGTTTTGTTACCGCTCTGCAATTCAAACGTTGTCGCCGCGTTCCGACGTTTTAATTTCACAGCAAAAAGTCCGAA
>JAFUYE010000152.1 GCA_017470715.1 Selenomonadaceae bacterium | reverse complement strand
GGATATTTGCCGTAACTGTTCATAACCGTATTTCAGCGAAAAAATATCGGGTTGCAGACAACGTGCAGACAAAGCAGACAAATAAAAAAAGCCCTCGATTTTCGTCGAGGGTAATTTTTTACGTCGAATTTCTTTGTTCGTCCGCAAGCAATTTCAGTAAATCATCAATCGCAACGGACAAGCACGGCGGTGTTTGCTTAAGTTCAAAGTTGCGATAGACACGTCCCGAATTCGATACCGCCGTCGCGAACGTCGACGTGAATAAACCACGCGCCGCCCATTTCAAGTGGCGGATAAAAGCCCGTGCCATCAAAATCAATGCGCTCAATCAATTCACGCGCACGCTTAAAGCCGATTTCGGGAATTGTGATGTCCGCCGCAGTTCCCAGCACGTGCTGAGAATTCGGGACGCCGCCGACTTCTTTGTTGTGTTTCGAGCAACGATAACCGAAGTTGACGTGAACCGGTTTGCCTGCTTTCGCACGCAATTGCTCCAACAGTTCAATCAAGCGCGAATCAACCGAACTTGCCCGCAACAGTGACATACGAATTCGGATGCGTTGAAATGCGAACCGACAGCTCCGGATTTAATCGGTGTGTCAACAACGTCTGGCAACGGCTTTTCGTTGGCGAAATAATCCGTGACGCCGCGAGCGATTGCACGGGCGAAGTCGTCTTCGCGGTCAACCAAAAGTTTCGCGTCGTCAGGATTGTCGATAAAAGCTGTCTCGACCAGAACTGCAGGCGCGTCCGTGTGTTTGAGCACGTAAAAATTTGCAGTCTTCACTCCGCGATTGACGACGGGCAAAGAGTTGATGATTTGCGCTTGAATTTTTTCCGCAAGTCGTGTGCTTTTCGCGCCGCCCGATGAAAAAGTTTCAGTACCTTTAGCCGTGCCCGTCGCCGCGTTGCAGTGGATTGAAACGAACAAGCCTGCTTTCCACGCGTTTGAATCGAAACAAATTTCGCCGAGCCCGTCGTACTGAAACAGTTTCACGTCATATCCTACAGCCCGCAGGTAACCTTCAACGCGCTTGCCGATTTTCAAGACAACGTCAGCTTCGCGAAGTCCGTTACCGCACGCGCCGGGGTCAAGTTGCACGTCGTGACCGGGGTTAATGAAAATCTTCATTTATTGGGTTCTCCTTTCTTTTCGTCGTCGGACGGGTGCTTTATCTTGTCGAAAAGCGTTTTGCCCATGTAGCCGATTAGACCGGTGATGATGTTGCTCGCCACTTCCAACGGCATAATTTCGCCGCGAACAATGGCGATAATCAAAACGGTCGTGAAATAAAAAATCAGCGCAACGATTAAGCCCGTGCCAATGATTTTGTCAGTGTCCCAATCTTTCATGAGCTGCTGCCTCCTTCAAAAACGCGTCGATTCGGTCATGGGCTTTTTGCGAAGAATATTTAAGTTCGCGAACTTCGCCTTCGAGTCGGTGAACACGCTCGTTGCTGGTTTTTAAATCGTGACGGATTTCAGCAATCAAATCGCGCAGTTCGCCAATCATCAGCCGTAAATCGTCATTCGACTTGTTCAGCGTACGAACAATCGAAAAGACAATGAGCCCGCCCAAAGCCGTCAACACGACCGTGACGCTCACGCAGATTTCTAAAATTTCCACATGTTATCAGCTCCTCTCGTCGCACAAAAAAAGTGCCCGTCGGCACTTCAACCTTTTTGTTCGTCGGAAGGATTAAGGATTTCGTTCGCCTGTTCTTCGGTCAACCAGCCTTTTTCGACGGCGTTTCGGATTGCCGCTTCGTAAATTTTGCCTTCGTCGTAAAGTCTTTTCAGTCGCTCAAACATGATTTAGCCCTCCAACATTGAAATAATCAAGCTGTCAATCGCCGCGCTGTTCTTAGCCAAAGCCGCCGTCGTCTTGTCTGCTTCGGTGCCCGCGTCAACTTCGACGAGAATCACGGTATCTTCCGCGCCAACGCCGTCACGTCCTTGAAGATTGTAAGGCGTTCCCAAATAAGCGACACCTTGCGCCAATTCGGCTTTGGTTTGCACATAACAGCCGGAAGTCTCTTTCTTGCGAATGAAAAGCGGTGTTTCAGTTCTTCCGATAACTGCGCCGTCTTTCGTGTCAATGATTTTGTACATGGCTCAAACTCCTTTCACGCCGACAAGTGTGGCAATTTGTTTCAAATCATCAATCGGAGCATTAAAAAAGGCGTCGCTCCACAACCAATAGTCTTGGTGTTCGGGACGCCGATATTTTTGCGCCAATTCGTTTTCAAAAATTTTTTCCCAGCGGTCGGAATTTGCGTTGAATCCGCCGAGTGTGTCAATAATCGCGTGCGACAAGCGGTATCGTTCAAGTCCGTTGCCGTCATCGTTGCGGGCGACAAAAGGTTGTAAAAATCGTCCATGTAATGCCCGCCCGTCAATTTGCATTGCGCGGACAAATAATTGTCCATTTCCGAAGGATAAGCAATCATTTCGGCTTGGCTTGGTTCGACGCCCAGCGGCATTCCGACACCGCCGGGTACGGTTTTGACAACCGCGTCACCGAACGCTTTTAATTCGTCGTCCGTGATGAATTTCTCGTGGCGCGAATAAATGTATTCGTGATTCGCACTCGGAAAGAATTTTTTCTCGTCCGCAAGAATAATTCCGCCTTCGCGTCCGTACTTGCGAAAGTGGCGACACAAATCCCTGACCAACATTCGTTGACTGAAATGAAAACCTTTGTTCGGGAGACTTGCGCCGTTGTTGTGAATCATACTCGGTAAGTAAAGCGGCAACAAAACCTTTTGCGTGAAGACTTTTTCGACTTGTCGGTCTTGAATACGCGGCGCGTCGATTGGTCGGACTTTCCCGCGTTCGCACAAGGTAAAATGGACATACGGAGAAAATTTGTACTTACCGCTCAAAACGGCTCGACGACGGACGACTGTACCGCTGAAAAGTCGCAGTTCAAAATTCTGGACGCTTTGTTTCCAGCGAACGCCGTTGCAACATTTTTTGCCCACTTTGTACAGGTCGCGATAGTTGAAAACTTCATCCGCGCCGCCGCCGATGAAAACTTTCGCTTTGGTGTCGTGCGGATTAATTTCGGGCAGAATCTGCTTGTAGCCGACGTGACAGTTGACAACGTCCGCAAAAAGTCGCGGGAAATTTTTTTTGTCGTCGTCGTCAATCGGCAAAATCGCTTCCGTGACTTCGTGAATGTCGCCAAAATCTTGCGCATAACGTT
>JAFUYE010000151.1 GCA_017470715.1 Selenomonadaceae bacterium | reverse complement strand
GGGTATCTTATTTTCAACGTCTTTTTAAAGTTTGTAATAATATACACGTGTCACTTTTCCGGACCGAAAGTTTTTCTAAGAATTTGATTAAAAATTTTGGCGCGGGCGGCGAAAAAATTTTTTCCTATTAAATTAGTCGGTGCAGGTCAAAAAATTTTTTTCCGGCGGCGAAATTTTTTTTGCGACGAGTTCATCGCTCCGAGAAAAATTTTTCACCGGTTGAAGTTGCGACAGGCACTAACGTCAAAAAAATCAAAATCTCTCGTCACATAACTGACCGATTGAAATTCGGCGGGCGTCGTCGACATTTGCGGATAATCTGCGAAAAAATTTTCCGTCCTGCTTGCGGAATAACACAGACGAAAAAACCCCGCACATCTTGACGACTGCACGGGGATTTTGTTTTGGCGTTGACAATCCGAAACGTTTATGCTAAATTTGTTCCGTAGAACAAAGTAATTTCCAAAGGCAGGTCGTCGGTGCTGTGAACGTCGACTTCCTCCCGATTAATAACGCCGGAATTTTTTGGAAGCCGTGTTACGAACGGCTTTTTTCGTTGCCCGAATTACTTCAGGAACGTGAGCAATGCCAGAACGGTCTGAATCAACGTCAGCGTAAGCATCATCCATTCAAACTTGTCCATAGCGTCACCCCCTCTCTTTCGAGAGGAGAGCCGACCACCTAGACCCGCCGTGCTGAATATAGCATACGTTCATAAATATTTCAAGAAAATTTTTCGGGCTGGTTGCGGAATAACATAAACGAAAAAACCCCGCACATTTCAGCGAAGCACGGGGATTTTGTTTTGGCGTTGACAATCCGAACTCTTTATGCTAAATTTGTTCCGCAGAACAAAGTAAATTTCCGAAGGTAGGTCGTCGGTGCGTGAACGTCGACTTCCTCCCGATTAGTAGTAAATCGTCGTTGTTGAAGGTCGCCTACGGTTCAGGCGGCTTTTTTCGTGCCTCAGTCGAGGTACGTGAGCAACGTCAGAACCAAGTTTGCAAACTGGATTGCGAGGGAAATGATTTCATACTTGGACATAGCGTCACCCCCTCTCTTTCGAGAGGAGAGCCGACCACCTAGACCTGCCGCGCTGAATATAGCATACGTTCAGAAATATTTCAAGCTTAAGCAACAAAAAACCCTCGTATCTCCGCAACGAAGATCGAGGGCTTTTTTGATTTTAGTCGAAGTTCTACCGGCACCAATATCGACTTCGAGATATTTTTTCGCGGTTGTGCGAATCACAAATCGGCGCGATATATTCGCAATACACTTTCTGCCGCTGCCTTCGACGTGATACCAGTCGTCTTGATTAGCTGAAGTGATGGTACCGTTCTGCGAATTGAGATTGCCGAGAGCATGTATAATCCAAAAAGTCAATATGATAATTTTCAAAAATACAACTCCCCGTCACGTTGGCGAAGAGTTTTTTTGTGCAAAAAAAATCGCCCGAAGGCGATTAATCAAAATCGAACAGCGTCGGCGAATTGTCGGATTTTTTGTAAGCAACGCCCATATGTCGACAGCCCGCCTCGGTGACGATTCGACCGCGCGGCGTGCGCATAATAAATCCCAACTGCAACAGGTACGGTTCGTAAATATCCTCAATCGTTTCGCGGGTTTCGCTGATTGCGGCGGCAAGCGTGTCCAAACCGACGGGTCGCCCGCCGAATTTGTGAATCATCGCGTCCAAAAGTCTGCGGTCGGTGTGATCAAGTCCCATGCGGTCAACTTCCAAAGCAAGTAACGCACGGTCGGCAATTTCGTCTGTGATAGTCGCGGAATTTTCAACCTGCGCGAAGTCGCGAACACGTTTTAACAATCTGTTGGCAATGCGCGGGGTGCCTCGCGAACGTCGGGCAATTTCTTGCGCGCCGTTGAGTTCAATCGGGATGTTCAAAATGTCTGCGGCACGCGTGATGATTTCGATTAAAGCGTCCGTCGAATAATATTCAAGTCGACTGATGACACCGAATCTGTCACGCAACGGCGGGGACAGCGAACCGGCTTTTGTCGTCGCACCAATGAGCGTGAACGGCGCAATGTCGAGACGAATTGAACGTGCGCCCGCGCCTTTGCCGATGATTATGTCAAGCGCGAAGTCTTCCATTGCCGAATATAAAATTTCTTCGATTTGGCGGCTCAAGCGGTGAATTTCATCGATAAACAAAACGTCACGCGGTTGCAAGTTCGTCAAAATCGCGGCAAGGTCGCCTGCACGTTCGATAGCCGGTCCGGAAGTCTGTTTGAAATTTACGCCGAGTTCGTTCGCGATAATTCCCGCCAAAGTTGTCTTGCCGAGACCGGGCGGTCCGTAAAGTAAAACATGGTCGAGAGCTTCACGACGATTCAGCGCGGCTTTGACGAAGACGGAAAGATTTTGCTTGACTTTGTCTTGACCGATATATTCGCTCAATCTGCGCGGGCGCAAGCTGTATTGCCAATCGTCGGCAACTTGCGCGTCGCGGGAAATTATTCGTTCGTCCAAAAAATCACCTCTTTGTTAAGGGACAAGGGAAAAGTGTAAAGGGACAAGTGTTTTTAGTCGAAATTTTCAGCCGTGAGCTTTTGGGGGTTGTCGGTGAACTGTCGAAGTTTGTTGCTTCGATTCGGCGTGATTCTCATTTTGAGTTTTTGAAATCTACTTTCTTCCACCGAAGGAAGAAAGTAGCAAAGAAGTTCGCCACTGCGCGTGGAGCGGATACCGCCTCGTTATTCGGAGTAATCGGCAACCCGTACCGCTGGTGCCCGCGATGATACATCCTGTATCATTGCGCGGGCGGCGGCCGTCATCCATGACGGCCTCAAATTACACTGTCAATTAATTACCGGTATCGAAATTTTCAGCCGTGAGCTTGTGACCGCGTAAAAAATCGGCTGCCGAAAGTTTTTTCGAGTTCGGAGCTTGAATTTCCAAAATCTCAATGACACCGTCGCCCGTGCCGACAAAAAATTTTCCGCCGTCGATTTTGATTTGTCCCGCGTCGAGTAAAATTTTTTCGTCGACAAGCCGCGAACGAAAAATTTTGTATTTCT
>JAFUYE010000150.1 GCA_017470715.1 Selenomonadaceae bacterium | reverse complement strand
ATTCCGAACACAGCAGTTAAGCACTCATACGCCGAAAGTACTTGGGTGGCGACGCCCCGGGAGGATAGGTATTCGCCGGTAAATGTTCCTCGGTAGCTCAGTCGGTAGAGCACCTGACTGTTAATCAGGGAGTCACTGGTTCGAGTCCAGTCCGGGGAGCCATTTTTTTTAATGGAGTAGTGGGGTATAGCCAAGTCGGTTAAGGCACGGGACTTTGACTCCCGCATCGTTGGTTCGAGTCCAGCTACCCCAGCCATTTTTGACAATACGACATGACTCGCTAGCTCAACTGGTAGAGCAACTGACTCTTAATCAGTAGGTTCGGGGTTCGATTCCCCGGCGGGTCACCATTTTTATACGGGCGATTAGCTCAGCCGGAAGAGCATCTGCTTTACACGCAGGGGGTCGGCAGTTCGAGCCTGTCATCGCCCACCAGAAGACGCACGGCCCGGTAGTTTAGTTGGTTAGAATGCCGCCCTGTCACGGCGGAGGTCGTCGGTTCAAGTCCGATCCGGGTCGCCATTTGAAAGTTTCTGTCGGACAATTAAGGAGTGATATTTCATGAAAAAGTTTTGTGGGATATTGATCTTGACGATCACTCTTCTTTTCGCCGGCAGTTATAATAACTGCGTTGAAGCCGCTGATTACTATCTCGGTGTCTATCACAGCGGTCAAGAAGCTTATCTGGACACTTCTTCCATCAGAACTACGAACGAGTACACTCAAGGGTGGCATAGCGGCGACACTTATACCTGCACTGTGAGAGCTGTTTGGTCGGGAAGCAATAGTTACAGCACTGTAAATTATGAGGTTTACGTTGGACAGACGGTTACTTTATACAAGAATGGAGAAGAAGTCTTCCGAACGATTCGCGCAAAAGATCCAAAGTATTTGGATAAAAATCCCGTTGAATACAATCTCGTAAGATATTTTGAAAAACTCAGTCAACAAGAGTGGAGTTCGGTACCTGAACGCATACGTTGATTGATAAAATGCCTCGGTAGCTCAGTTGGTAGAGCAGGGGACTGAAAATCCCCGTGTCAGTGGTTCGATTCCGCTCTGAGGCACCATTCGAAATATTCGCAGTAAAATGCGTTTATAAAATGCCGACTTAGCTCAATTGGCAGAGCAACTGATTTGTAATCAGTAGGTTGTAGGTTCAAGTCCTATAGTCGGCTGATATATGCGGGTGTAGCTCAATGGTAGAGCTCCAGCCTTCCAAGCTGATCACGTGGGTTCGATTCCCATCACCCGCTCCAAAAAATAATCAGCCGGGGTGGCGGAACAGGCAGACGCACGGGACTTAAAATCCTGCGAGAGTAAAATCTCGTACCGGTTCGATTCCGGTCCTCGGCACCAAAAATTTTCGGGAGTGACTGATATGGCGACTTACTTGGTGGCATACCAGATTGATGAAGAAAATTTCGAGAATCAAGATTATGATGATCTCGTTGAGGCTCTGGAAGCATACGACGGTTATTGTCAAGTTTTCGACAATCTGTGGTTTGTGTGCTCGGACGGTTCGGCGGACGACGTTCACGAAGATTTGATTCAACATTTTTATGATGGTGATTATCTCTTCATTACAAAGGTTGGAAAAAATTATCGTGGATTCTTGCCCGATAACGTTGTCGATTGGTTCAACGAAAACGGTTGAAACGTGCGGCAATGGCGAAATTAAAATCTCGCAAAAGTAAAATCCTCGTGCCGGTTTGATTCCGATTTTCGGCACCAAAAGTTTTCGGGAGTGACTGGCATGGCTGTATACTTGGTTTCCTATAAGCTTGACCAAAAAAATTTGGAAACACGGGATCATAACAGCCTTGTCGCAGCTCTGAAAAAATATGACGATTCTTGCCGAATTTTCGACAATCAATGGTTCGTGTGCTCGGAGGGCACGGCGGACGACATTCACGAAGATTTGGCACGGTATCTTCACAAAGACGATTACATTTTCATAATAGAAATGGGCGACAATTATCGCGGGTGGATGCCCGATAACGTCGTCGATTGGCTAAAAGAAAACAGCTGAACCGTGCGGGAGTGGCGGAATGGCAGACGCGCCAGCTTCAGGCGCTGGTGGGGGCAACCCCGTGGAGGTTCAAGTCCTCTCTGCCGCACCAAGATTGAATTTTTCAGGCGAAAGGTGAATTTCATGGACAACTACGATGCCTTTAAAAATTTTCTGGACGAAAACAAAGTTCATTACATGGAAGACAAGCTTGAACACGGCGACAAATTTATCCGCATCCCGCAAAAGCTCAAAAACGGCGGCGTTGTGAATGTCGTAGTCATTTTCGCGGAGAAAAATATCAAGGTTCTGGTTGTCGGAATTGCAAATGCAGATGACGAAAATAAACGTGTCGAATGTCTCAAGTTGTTCAATTCACTCAATGCCAAATACAATTTCTTCAAGCTCTACATGCAACCGAACGGTGATGTCAGTCTTGACGGTGATGTCGTGTTGGGAGTCATTGAAGGCAATTTCCAAGCGCGGGCGTTGATGGGCTTCATCATTGCGGCTCTCAATTACGCGCAGGACGTTTACAAAGAAGTTATGCAGGTTCTTTGGAAGTAAAATTGACAATCAGATTTGCGGTCGTGGCGGAATAGGCAGACGCGCTGCTTTGAGGGGGCAGTCCTCGTTCGGGGGTATGAGTTCAAGTCTCATCGACCGCACCATAAAATAACAATCACTTTGCGGTTGTGGTGGAATAGGCAGACACGCTGCTTTGAGGGGGCAGTGCTCGAAAGGGCGTATGAGTTCAAGTCTCATCAACCGCACCAAAATGAAAATTCAAGCGCGAGTTTAACGGCTCGTGCTTTTTACGTTAAGCGACCAAAAAACTTTCGACAGGCGGCGATAAATTTTAAGCGAAATTTTTTCCGACGAAGTTCACGGCAATTTTCCGAGTCAAGACGAATTGTCGACTCGACTGAAAAGCATCGCGAACTGCATAAACAACGACGAAAATATTCGGCAAGTCAACATTGAATTTTGTAAGCGTGCGTTCCGGTTGCTTGCGGATTGCGGTTTGATAACCGAAACAAACATGCAATTTCTGTCGAACGCGGAGGCGTGTGCGAATTACGACCCGAAACTTAAAATGCCTTACAACAAAACGAAAGGTGTTCTGCGGAAAGTCGAAAACGACGAAAATATTCTCGACGAAAACGGTCAGCAGAGATTCTATCGCGGCAGTAACATGCATGTTATTTGCGGCGGGAAAAAATATCTTATCGCGAACAATTGGTTTGGAGATCCGCCCGAAAATGGCAAAGGCATTACTTCCAATCGGCGAGCGTTTTATAATTGGCTTGTGTTGCAGACCAAATCGGCTTTGAAAAATCGTTGACAAAAAAATTACCCCTGTCGAAGTGACAGGGGCTTTTTGTTTGCGAAATTTGAATCAGTATTCGCCGACAACCTCGATAAAGCCGAAAGTGTCTGCAACTTCGCCGACGTGCAAGCCTTCAATGAAGTCGTACATTTTCTGCGCGAAAGCACCGATTTTGCCGTTGCCGATAACGTAATCATGCTCCTTGTAGCGCAGGACGCCGACGGGCGAAATGACCGCCGCAGTTCCGCTGCCGAAAACTTCCTCAAGGCGTCCGTCTTCATGAGCGGCAATAATTTCGTCGATTGAAATTCTGCGTTCGACGACGGGCACATTCCAAGATTTTGCAACCTGATTGACCGTGCGGCGCGTGATACCGTCCAAAATCGACGTTTGAATTTGCGGGTTCGGTGAAACAATTTCGCCGTTGATTTTAAACAGAATGTTCATGGAGCCGACTTCTTCGATATATTTGCGCTCGACGCCGTCAAGCCACAAAACTTGGTCGAAGCCGATTTCGTGAGCGACAAGACCGGCGTGAAGACTTGCCGCGTAATTTGCCGGAGTTTTCGCCGCACCGAGACCGCCGCGAACTGCACGAACGTATTTATCTTCGACGAGAATTTTCACGGGAGCGAAGCCGTGCGCGTAATATGCCGCGACGGGCGACATGATAATCATGAATTTGTATTTCTTGCTGACGCTGACGCCGAGAACTTCATCCGTCGCGAAAACGAACGGGCGAATGTACAGGCTTTGACCTTTTTCCGTCGGAATCCAATCTTTGTCAATGTCGACGAGTTTCAACAAACCTTCGTGAATCACATCGAACGGCAATTCGGGAATGTCCAAAATCTGCGCGGAACGATTGAGACGTTTAAGATGATCGCTCGCACGGAAAACGACGGCTTTGTTGCCTTGACGATAAGCCTTGAGTCCCTCGAAAATCGCTTGCCCGTAATGGAGCGTGGCATTTGCCGGGTCAATCGAAATTTTTTCGTGCGGGACGATTCGGGCGTCGTGCCAGCCGTTGGCAACGTCGTAATCCATGACGAACATGTAATCGGTAAAATGCGTGCCGAATCCGATTTTGGAAACGTCGGGTTTCGTCTTGAGGTTTTTGGTTTCGACGATTTTAATGTCTGCCATAAAAGTCATCTCCTTTGAATTTCGGGAAATATTTTAGTTTCGACGTTCGCCCGTGTCAATAAAAAAATTCCCCGGCAATGTGACGTTGCCAATTTACGCGACGTAATGTTATCAAACCTTTGACGTTATCGCCGCGCCACTTTTAAAAAGTGGACAAACAGTTTTCGCGCCGTGACGTTCCGGCAATCAAACGTTATCGCCGCGAATAAAAAAATTCCCCGCCGTGTTGACGGGGAAAATTTTTTGTGTAGAAATTTTTTACCACTGATTGAGTTTCATCAAGTTGCCGCGAACAATCGTAGCGACGACGCGTCCTTTAAGTTCACGACCGACAAACGGCGAATGACTGCCTTTCGTGTAGAAATTTTTCGCGTCAACAATCCAAACAAGTTCGGGGTCGATAACCGTAATGTCGGCGGGCGCGTCAATCGACAAGGTTCCTGCGTTCAAGCCGAAAATTTTTGCAGGCTCTGCGGTCATCTTGCTGATTAAAGTTTTCAAGTCGATTTTGCCCGTGTGATAAAGTTCGGTGAACAAAACGCCTACGCTCGTTTCAAGTCCGGGAAAACCACTGGGCGCGTAAATGTATTCACGGTCTTTTTCTTCGGGCGCGTGCGGCGAATGGTCGGTAACAATCGCGTCAATCGTCCCGTCAAGCAAGCCCGTCAACATTGCGTCACAATCTTTTTGCGTGCGGAGCGGCGGATTAATTTTCGTTGACGTGTCGGCGGGGTCAACAAGTTCGTCCGTCATCGTCAAATGTTGCGGCGTGACTTCGGCTGTAACTTTGACTCCGCGTTTCTTTGCGTCACGAACAATGTCGACTGCCCGCGCTGAACTGATATGCGCAATGTGAACGCGTCCGCCCGTGTATTCGGCAAGTAAAACGTCGCGGGCAACGGCAATGTCTTCGGCAACCGTCGGGCGACCTTTCAAGCCGAGCAATGCGCTGCGTTTGCCTTCGTTCATGACGCCATCTTTAACCAGCGAAGTTTCTTCTTCGTGACAGATGATAACTTTGCCCGTGTCGTGCAGATAATCCAACGCGTTCAGGAAAATTTTCGCGTTGTCGTCAAAACTTCCGTCGTCGCTGAAAGCAACCGCGCCCGCGTCAATCATGTCGCGCATTTCGGCAAGTTCCAAACCTTTGCGATCTTTGGTAACCGCGCCGATAATTTTTATGTTGACGATACCGACATCTTCAGCACGCTTGACCATTGAGCGAACGAGAGCCGCATTGTCGACCGTCGGGGACGTGTTGGGCATTGTGGCAACGGTTGTGAATCCGCCCGCAACAGCCGCTTTGGAGCCGCTCAAAAAATCTTCCTTGGCTTCCTGACCGGGTTCGCGCAGGTGAACATGCATGTCGATTAAACCGGGCGTGACGATTTTTCCCGCCGCGTTGTATTCGTAATGCGCCTCGAAATTTATATCGGGCTTGACTGCGGCAATTTTTCCGTCGACAACCAAAACATCAGCCGTGCCGTCGAAATTGTTCGCAGGGTCAATGACGTGTCCACCGCGAATCAAAAGCGACGTTGAGATTGTCGATTCCATTTTGCGAATCTGCCAAATTTGATTTTTCATGTTGTCACCTCGTTTAATTTCCCGACAAGCTCAAATCCGTTTTAATCGGGGCGGAATTCATATCGCCTCCGAGTTCAGTTCGGCGAACAATTTCATCAGATAAGTTTTTGCCGCCGAAAAATTTGATTCCTTGTTGCCGCTGTCGAATTTCGCGAGCGTGATAATTTCGTCGCGGAAACGGCTTTCGGCGTCACTCGAATCATTTCTGATTGAGGCTTCGACGTGAACGAGTTTGTGGTCTTGGTCGTAATAACCTTCCTCGATATAAGCCGTTCTCAAAAGATCGCTGTTGATAATTTTTGTGCCGTCTTGGCTGATGATAAATTTCATTTTGCTCCTCCGTTCAGTTTGTCAATAAGTTCAGTCAACCACGCTTGCGCTGCAGAAAAATTTTCCGACGCGTCGCCGACTTTGAATTCTTTCAACTTAACGCCGATAACTTCGCCAAGTTCATTCACGGGCGAATTGTCCAATTCTGCGACAACCCACGCGACGGAAGTAACTTTGCCGTTTTCCTGCATTTGGTAATCGTCCAGGATAATGGAAAATTTTCTGACCGCCGTGCAGTTGATTGCCTCGGTGCCGTCGTGATTAAAAATAAAATTCATTCCGCGCCTCCCAACGTCAAATTAAGCAATGCCATGCGAATTGCGACGCCGTTTTGAACTTGATCGTGAATCGCCGAATTCGCGCAGTAAGTGACTTCCGACGAAATTTCCAAACCTTTATTCTGCGGACCGGGGTGCAGGATTAAAACGTCGTCTTTGGCAAGTCTCAAGCGTTCGTCGTTGATACCGAAAACCCGCGCATATTCCCGCGTCGACGGAAAAAGTCCGGCTTGCTGTCGTTCCAGCTGAATTCGCAGGACGTTTATCACGTCGGCATTTGCAATCGCCTCCTCAAGTGATTCGTGAACCGTCACGCCGTCAAACTCAAAAAATCTGGGCAACATCGTTTTAAATCCCGCGAAGTGAACTTCCATGCCCATTTTCGTCATTGCGTAGACATCAGAACGCGCAACGCGGCTGTGAAGAATGTCGCCGACGATTACAACTTTTAAACCTGCGAGACGACCTTTGGCCTGCTCAATCGTGAACAAGTCCAAAAGTGCCTGTGACGGGTGAGCGTGTGCTCCGTCGCCCGCGTTGATGATTATCGGCTTGACGGCTTTTGTCGCGAATTCCGCCGCGCCTTCCGATTTGTGCCGCATGACAATCGCGTCGACGCCCATAGCCTCAATCGTGCGCAACGTGTCGCGAAGACTTTCACCCTTAACGATTGAACTTGTGCCGCTGTTGATGCTGACAACGTCCGCGCCGAGATATTTTCCCGCCAGTTCAAACGAAGTGCGCGTGCGTGTCGACGGCTCATAAAACAGATTTACAATCGCCTTGCCGCGCAGGTTTGACAATTTTTTGTCGCCGCCGCGAATGACTTGCTTGAACTTGCGCGCCGTGTTCAGGACAAGCCGAATTTCGTCCGCCGAAAAATCTTTCATGCCGACAATATTTTTGCCCAAAATGCTTACAGAAAAATTTTCCAACCTCGTCACTCCTTCACAAAAATTCTTATTGTCACTTAAAAGTTGTTTGTGATAAAATTCGTAGCGGAAACGGGAGTCGTTTCGGACGTTCGGTTCGGGGCTTGTGACATCGAACATCCCGTTTCCGATAAAAGAGACTGTCTCGGAGTCGCTTTGGGCGTTTAAGTTCGGGGATTTTGCATCGAACATCCGTTAAGTCTCTTTTGATTTGCAGCGAATTTATTTTCTGCCTATGAAAATTCCCGCAAGAATCAAAATTAACGCGGGGATGACTGCCGCCGAAAGTTCTTCGCCGAAAACCAGCGTCGAAATAAAAATCGCAAGTATCGGCACGAGATAAGCCAAATTCGCCGTGCGCGCCGTGTCCGAAGATTTTTCAAGCGCAAGTGCCCACGTCAGGTAAGCGACCGCGTCAATCAGCACGCCGAGCCACAGCAAGCCGAAAATTTGATTGACGGTCGGCAACTGCCACGTCTCGAAAAAAAATCCCGCCGCGAACGAACAAATTGCCGTCGTCAACCAGATTATCATCATTGCAAATTTTTGTTCAAGCCGAATTTTTTTGTTCAGCACGGAAAATAATCCGTAACATGCCGCCGCAATCACGCAACTCAACGCGCCCAAAATTTTTTCCACAGAAAAATTTTCCGTCGACACGTTGCCCGACATAACCAATACGACGCCGCAGAAACTCAAGCCGACCGCCAAAAGTTTTCGACGCGTCAATTTTTCGCCGAGTATCGGGCACGAAAACAGGACAATCATCAGCGGCCACAGATAATTCAGCACGCACGCTTCCTGCGACGAAAGTCTTTCAAGTCCGACATACAAGAACGCCGAATATAAAAACAGTCCCAAAAATCCGAGCCAACTTGCCGTAAAAACAATGTGGAATTTGGAATTAGGAATTAGGAATTTTGATGTCGCCAAATCATTCCTCATTCCTAATTTCACATTCCTAATTGATTTTTTCAGCGCATGTGTCCGACGATTGACCGCGAACAAAAACAAAAATGCGAACAGACTGCTTAACGCCAGAGTTTCAAATTTCGGCAACGCGTTCAATAAATCTTTCGTCAATGCGGGCATTGCTCCCCACAGAACGATTGTTATCGCCGCGTAAAAATTTGCGTTCACGGAAGAGCCGCCACGTAGTCAATCGGCCAGAAAATCAAAGCTGCCTTGCCTTTGACCAGCTCAAGCGGCACGAATCCGACATCCGGAAAACGCGAATCCAAAGAATTTTTTCGGTTGTCGCCGCACACGAAAAGCGTACCTTCAGGCACGGTTTGTTTCGGGTATTCGGTGCGCGTTTTTTCGGAAATGTAATCTTCGTTGACAAGCGCGTCATTAACAAAAACATGTCCGTCTTTAATTTCAATCGTGTCGCCGCCCGTGGCAATCACGCGTTTGATAAAATCGCGTTCGTGATCACGAGGATACTTGAAGATGACGACTTCGCCGCGCATCGGGTCACGCCAATGATAAATAAATTTGTTGACGACCAGACGCTCACCGTTGAGCAAAGTCGGTTGCATACTTGGCCCGTCCACAACGTACAGTTCAACGATAAAATGACGAATCAGCAACGCGACAATCACCGCCGACGCGATTGACAATATCCAACTTTTGACTTCTTGCACGGTTAATGAACTCATACGCAAATCTCCTCTCGCTGTTGTTCCGTGTAAAATTTACGATTCACACAGGTTTTAATTATAAAGACTGCCGCAGGGAATTGCAAAGATTTTTTTCGGGCAGTCACGTCGACGAAAAATTTTTCCTTGACTTTGACGGCGCGCAGGTTTATAATCGCACGCGTTGGGGACGTAGCTCAGCTGGGAGAGCATCAGGTTCGCAATCTGGGGGTCAAGGGTTCGAATCCCTCCGTCTCCACCAACAAAGAAATTTCAAGGCGGGAGTTGCAAACTTCCGCCTTTTGCGTTGCGGCGAATGTCGTCGAGTTACTTTTAAAAAGTAACCAAACAGCTGACGCGGTCGCTTTAAAAGCGACGAAACAGTTGACGCGCCGCAGAGTTATCGCAAATCAAATTTTGTCGCCGCAAACTTAAATTTATAATCGATGCTTCTTTGGAGGTTAGACACATGAAAAAAACCGACAAGGCAAATTGCCCTGCCGGTTGAAATTTTTTTGGTTGAAAATTTTTTAGAGCTGGAATGCCGTAAGTGAATTCTGCAGATCTTGCGCAAGACGAGCGAGTTCGTCGGCTGCGGAAGAAATTTCTTCTGCGGACGCGGACTGTTGCTCTGCCGCTGCGGAAACGCTTTCCATCTCTTTGGAGACGCTGAGACCTTTTTCCAAAGTCTTGTCGTTGCAATCGCGAATCTTGAAGGTTGCAGTTTCGACAGCCTTGAGTTCGCTGACCATGTTTTTCGCCTCGGACTCGACTTTGCTGGACGCGTCTTTGATGCTGTCGAACGTGGAGCGCAATCTTTCGACGGATTGAGTACCGGCACGAACAGCCGCGTTGCCTTTTTGCATGGAGTCGACGGCACTTGTGGTTTCGTTTTGAATTTCGCCGATAAGCAAGGCGATCTTTTGAGCCGCTTCCTGCGATTCTTCGGCGAGCTTGCGGACTTCTTCGGAAACGACGGCGAATCCGCGACCGTGTTCACCTGCGCGGGCAGCTTCGATAGCCGCGTTCAACGCAAGCAAGTTTGTCTGTTCGGCGATACCGCTGATAGCTTCGACGATTTGTCCGATTTCCTGCGAACGTTTGCCGAGTTTGTCGACAGTCAAAGCGGAGTCATTAACGATTCGTTCAACGCTGATAATCTGAGCAACCGAGGCTTCGACGGCTTCGGTACCGGCGTTGGCTTCGTCCATGGCTTTACCGACCATTGAGGCAACCAAGTCGGAAGTTTTGGTAAGAGTTTCGATAGACTTCGTCGCAACATTGATTGCATCCATTGCGTCGTTGATGAGACCTTGTTGTTCGACAACCGCGCCTGCGGAACTGGTGACGGATTGAGCAACCTGTTCGGACGCCTGTGAACTTTGGTGAGCACTTGCGGTAAGCTCTTCGGACGAGGCGGCGAATTGGTTTGCCGCGTCGCTGGTCTTTTGAATGACTTTGCTTATGGTCTGGCGCATGTCACGAAGTGCATTTGCCATTTCGCCGAATTCGTCTGCGCGGTCAACGTCAAGCAGACTGGTAAGACGGAAGTCACCGCTCTTGAGCAATTTCAAAGCTTTAACCATGTTTTCAAGCGGAGTGGTGACGGCTTTGGTAATCATGACGCTGAAGAAAATCAGGACGACGAACGTGATGGCGAGAGTAATGAACAAGTTGCGAACCGCCGCGTCAATGCCCTCGTCACTGCGTGCAATCGTGTCTTCCGAATCTTGATAAGCCTTTTGCTGAATTGCCAAAATTGCTCCGCCGGTCGCAACTGCATGTTGCATAACGTTTTCTTCATAGAACGTCATTGCGGCATCGGTGTGTTGACCGAGTGCAACCGGGTCGCTGGCGGCATTCGCGGGCGGACGCAGTGTGATAAGTTTGTCTGCGCCTTCTTTGAATTTCACCCAATCGCGTTTTGCCGCGTCAACCTGTGCACGAGCCTGCGGGTCGTCTTTGATGATGTCTTCGTAAATCGCAAGTGATTCGTTGAGTTCCTTAACCGCGTCGTCATATTTTGATGCGCGTGATTGGAACAAAGCCTGATCCACCGTCAAAGGTGCCAAGCAAGATTGAATTTGCGCGTAACGGACGGCGTGGCGGCAACGACCGATTTCGAAGATACCTTTCAAGTAAGTCTGGCTGATGGTGTTGAGGTCATGTTGTGCCTGCATGACGGCGTTGTAGCCGACGGCACCGATGATAATCATTCCGAAGAGTGCGATAATGTTGAGAATCAACAACTTGTACGCTACTCGCATGTTGTTCATCCACTGCATAAAATTGCTTCCTCCTTTTCGTGGCGGCGTTAAAATTTTTGTGGCTTGAGATTTTGCGGCAAGAACTCTTCGTCTCGCCAACCGCCAATCTCAACGTTTTGAACTTCCCGAAAAAATTTCGAGTTCCCGTGTGTCGGGCATGACTTTCCGCCGTTCGTGCGGTAGTTTAAAACCTTGCAGAAAAATCTGAGCAATCGCCTCCTCCGCAAGCTTCCTCTTTCGTCATAAATTTTGTCGTGCGTTAAGAATTTTAGTGTACTGAAAAAGGAAAGTCAATATAAATCAATCGCCGCTATGATAGCATAACAATCGCCGTTACGTCTAGGATTTGGAAAAATTTTTTGAATTTTGGACAGCGACTTTACGACATACGGCGAAAGGTTACCGAAGAAAATTTTTTTACGCGAACTTATTTATGTATTGTTACGAATGACGGTCGCTGATTTACATTGAATTTTTCGCACGAAAAAAGTCCGCCGATTGTCGACGGGGCAACGCAACTTTGCAATTCGGCAAGCCGTTCAGCAACATTAACTTTGCAACGAAAAAAGCCCGCCTTTCGACGAGCTTGTAAATTTCATTTTATGGCGGAGGGGGTGGGATTCGAACCCACGGTGGCTTGTGACCACACTTGATTTCGAGTCAAGCACCTTCAACCGCTCGGACACTCCTCCGCAACGTGTGCAATGTTATCACGCCAAATTTTTTCTGTCAAGTTTTAAATTCAGTCAGGCAACGAAAAAGACCGCGTCCGAAATTTGAACGCAGTCCGGTATTTTTCGTGTGACGGTGAGATTTTAAGTCCCGCCGATTGTCAAAAATTATTTGCCGAAGTAACGGTCGAGGAGACCTTTGAACGCTTTGCCGTGACGCGCTTCATCACGTGCCATTTCGTGAACCGTGTCGTGAATTGCGTCGAGATTGAGAGCTTTTGCACGTTTCGCAAGATCGGTTTTGCCGGCGGTGGCACCGTTCTCGGCTTCCACGCGCATTTGCAGATTCTTTTTCGTGCTGTCGGTGAGAACTTCGCCCAACAGTTCCGCGAATTTGGCTGCGTGTTCAGCTTCTTCGAGAGCGGCACGACGCCAGTACTCGCCGATTTCCGGATAACCTTCGCGATAAGCGACGCGGCTCATTGCCAGATACATTCCGACTTCCGTGCATTCGCCGTTGAAGTTTGCGCGGAGATCTTGAATAATGTCATCGGGAGCACCTTTCGCGACGCCAACGACGTGTTCAGCCGCCCAAGTCAGTTCGCCTTCTTGTTTGGTGAATTTTGACGCGGGAGCTTTGCATTGCGGACATTGTGCGGGCGGAGCGTCGCCTTCGTGGACGTAGCCGCAAACACTGCAAACATATTTTGCCATGATATAAAACCTCCAAAAATATAATTGTTGATTCATACGCTTGCACGAATTATACCATGAAAGTTTTTGGTTGGGAAGAAAATTTTTTCGCCGAAGAAATTTTGCCGTCAAAAAAGCCCCGTGTGAGCAGCACGGGACTTTTTTCAAGCGTATGTATTATATTTTAGGAGAGCTTTAACGAAAGCCTGAACGCAGTATAGCAGACTTGATACCAATTATCAAGTGGTTTGGAGAAATTTTTTCAAAAAAATTTTTGCGGACTTGATGCCGTCGATTGCCGAACTTGTAATGCCGCCGGAATAGCCCGCGCCTTCGCCAATCGGATAGAAATTTTTTACGTTGACGGATTGTCGGGAAACGTCGTCGCGCAGAATTCGCACGGGGGAACTTGTCCGCGTTTCAACGCCGGTCAACGGAATATCATCCGCCGCAAAGCCCGAAATTTTTTTGTCGAAGTATTTCAGCGCGTCAATCATCGTCAAGCAAACTTCACGCGGCAAAATTTCATGTAAGTCGGCAGGCGTGAATCCAATCGGATAAGTCGGCTTGACCAAAAAATTTTTTGAGCCGGTACGTCCGTTGATAAAGTCGCCGACGGTTTGAATCGGAGCGCGATAATTTTTCCCGCCGTGAATGAACGCAAGTTGCTCAAGATTTTTTTGGAAATTAACGCCGCTCAAAATGTCCGAGCCGAAATCTTTCGTGCCGACGGTGACGACCAAAGCTGCGTTAGCCGTGCCCGAATCGCGCCGAAAATTGCTCATGCCGTTCGTTACGACGTGCCCGCTTGTCGATGTTGCCGCAACGATTTGACCGCCGGGGCACATGCAAAAACTGTACGCGCCGCGCCCGCGAATTTCGTCCTTGAAAGTCAACACGTATTCGGCGACGGGCAATTTCGGGTTGCGGAAATCTTCGCCGTATTGAGCGCGATTGATGAATTCCTGCGGGTGTTCAATCCTCACGCCGACCGCGAAATCTTTTGCCGACATTGCGACGCCGCGCAGATTTAACATTTCGTAAGTGTCGCGAGCCGAGTGCCCGACGGCAAGAAAAATCGCGTCCGACGAAAATTTTTCCGAATCGTTGACGATAACGCCCGAAATTTTTCCGTCGACAATTTCAACGTCCGTAACCTGCGCGTTGAAAAAAATTTTCCCGCCGCGTGACAAAATTTCATTGCGAATATTTTTGACGACCGTGCGCAAATTGTCCGTGCCGACGTGCGGTTTTTGTTCGCTCAAAATTTCTTCGGGGGCACCCGCGTCGACGAAAGTTTTCAGCACGAAATCAATCAACGGGTCATTTAATCGCGTCGTCAATTTGCCGTCCGAAAAAGTTCCCGCGCCGCCTTCGCCGAATTGCACGTTGGAATTTTCGTCGAGACTGCTGCCGTTAAAAAATTTTTCGACTGCCGCAACTCGCGAATCGGTGTCGCCGCCGCGTTCAAAAATAATCGGTTCAACACCGCAACGAGCCAACGTCAAAGCCGCGAACATTCCCGCAGGTCCGAATCCGATAACGACAGGATTTTTTTCGGGAACGTGTGCAACCTGCGCGAAAATTTCTTTAGGCTTGTCGGGCACGGGCTGAAAATTTTTCCCGCGAATTTTGCCGCGAATCTCCACGTCGACAACGTAATTAAATTTAATCGGTGCGCCGCGAAAATGTCTGGCATCAACGGCACGGCGAACAATCTGCGCGGACAAAATTTTTTCGACGGATATTTTCAGATGTTCGGCGAGAAGTTCATTAATCGGGCGTTCGTCGTCGAGAGTTGCGGACAAATTTGTAATTCGGATTTTCATGCGTGTACCTCCAATGAAGTAACGATTATAAATTTAAGTTCGCGGCGACAACGTCAAAGTTTTGATAACGCCACGTCGCGTCAGCTGTTTGGTTACTTTTTAAAAGTAACCCTCCAAAAAAAAATTACCCGTCCGTTGACAGGCAAAAAAAGTTTTTAATCACCCAGTTTGTCGCGTATCGCCGAAATTTCCTGCGCGGTGAAAAGTCCTTCGGGCGACTCGCGAATCATCACGTCATGCAATTTCAGCTTGAGCGGTTCAAGTTCCGTCACCGATTGAGCAACTTTGACGGACAGGCTGATTGTTCGCGTCTGCGCGTCGACGTAATCTTTCGTCTTACGGATGACGTTTTCAACCAGCGTGCGACTTTCTTCGTCAAGCAACTGCGGCGCGGTTAAGCCGTAAATTTTTATCTGCTCGTCAATCGATTCTTGCTCCAATTCACGCAATCGCAAATAAACCGCCTCGGCGTTAAAACTGTCCGCGTCCATTGCCTGCAACCCGTCAACAATGTTGTGATACGTCTGCCAATTTCGATCAAGGCTGTCAATGTCGCGTTGATAAGCGGCGTACCAATCGCCGAAAATTTTTTGTCGCTCGTGAAGTTCTTCGAGTTGTGCACGCGAAATTTCTTCACGTTGAGCCTGTTGATTGTGCATGAACGCGCTGATTCCGAACACGACTACAATTACCGCGCAGATTACAAAGAAATTTTTCCGCGTCGCCATAAATTTATACAGCAAAATCAATGCGATTGCCGCCGCGACGATAAGCAGGTAAATCATTGCAGAATCAATTCGCGCCCGATGTCGTAAGCCGCTTCGCAGTCGACGGGGAATTGTTTTTCGCGGTAAGCAAACTTTTCGTCGGGATCGAAAATCGAACTTTCGTAACGCGAATAATCTTTGAACTGCACGGTATCGAATGCGTATAAAATTTTCGGCTCGACGCCCAAAATCCGTTTCGTGAAGAATTCTTTCATCTTGAGTTGCTCGGCGACTCCAAATTTTTCAAACTGCGTCTGCGTCATGTTCATGGTGTAAAAATATGCGCTCGGAAGTTTTTTCGGGAAGATGAATTCGTCGCTGTAAATGTAGTTCGAGAAAAACAGCCGCTCAATGAATGCCGCCATGCCCGCAGAAATGTTCATGAAATAAATCGGCGACCCGAAGACGACGGCATCAGCTTCCTTGATTCTTTCAAGCACGGGCGACAAATCGTCTTTCATTGCGCAGGTGCCGTGCGGACGACTTTTGAGTTTGCAGGCGAAACAACTTGTGCAACCCTTGAAGTTCAGCGAATACAGGTGAACAAGTTCGGTTTTCGCGCCGGCGGATTGTGCGCCTTGAATTGCATGTTGAAGCAGCGTTGACGTGTTTCCGTTACGACGCGGGCTCCCGTTAATCGCGATAAAATTTTTCATGATAAAACCTCCTAAAAATTAAACCACTCGGAAAAATTTTGATAACCGTCGAAGTCGATAAGCTCTCCTATTTTCGGCGTCAACAGCTCATAATTTTTATCCGTGCTGTTCGCAAGCAAATCTTTGTAAGGCGCGTTCCACTCGTGACGGGCAAGCGCGAATTTACCCGCGTGAATCGGCACAACTTTTTTCGCGTGAATATCTTCGGACGCCTGCGCGGTTTCGTCGGGCAACATGTGAATTGCGTGCCAAGCGCGATTGTATTGCCCGTTTTCCATGAATGCCAAATCAAATCCGCCAAAATTTTTGCCAATGTCTTTAAAATGTTCGCCGTAACCTCCGTCGCCCGAACAAAAAATTTTTCGCGCAGGTGTCACGAAAGCAAACGCGCACCACTCGGTTGGATTCGCCGTCAACATGCGGCCGGAAAAATGTTGGCTGGGCAAAATGTGTGCCGTCAAGCCGCGTCCGAAATCAATCGTCGAATCCCAATCGTCTTCGATGATTTTGTCCGCGTCAAAGCCCCATTGCTCAAAGTATTCGCCGACGCCCAACGGACACAACACGGTTTTAATTTTCGGCTTTAACGCCATAATCGACGGGTAATCCAAATGATCCCAATGATCATGCGTTATCGCCAAAATGTCCAACGCGGGAAAATCTGCCGCCGAATAAACATTGCTGCCCTCGAAAGCGCGGTTGACGAAAAAAATCGGCGACGCATACGACGAAAACACCGGGTCAAGCAAAATTTTTCGCCCGTGCAACTGCAGATAAATTGACGAATGTCCCAGCCAAATCGCGCAGTCACGGTTGCCGAGCGAATTTAAATCGGTTTTCGCGGACGGAATCGGTTTCGGCGGCACGAGTCCGGTTTTGTCCCCAAAAAGAAATTTCCACGTCGCTACAAGGCGATTTTCGTGTTCGTCAACATCATTGCTCATGATTTGCACGGGCGTCAAACACTCGAAATGATCTTTAAAATAATGCGGTGACGACAAAATTTTTTCAAGCCGCGAACCCGAAGGCAATCGCCCGAATTCGGGACGATTGACGTAATAAAAAATTCCGCCGCCTGCAAGTGCCGCCGTACCTGCCGCGCCGACAAAAATATTTCGGATAAAATTTCTGCGATTCATCAATAAACTTCTCCCTTGTCCCTTGTCTTTAAAAAATATATCAGCTAAAAATTTTTTTGACAAGCGGGCACGCTGTGTAGAAAAGTTTAGCGACATTTTTTATTTGGCAAGGTTGAAGAAACTTTTTTTATGTTGTACAATCGATTGGCGAATTTACTTCAGAATTTTTTTGTGCAAATAAACATCTATCCGAAAGGTGCGTGAAACAGGCGTGCTTGAGCAAATTTTTAATTCACCGAACTTTAATTACCTGCCGCGTGCAATGACGGCGGCGAGTATGCGTCAGGAAGTCATTTCCAACAACCTCGCCAATGTCAACACGCCGAATTATCGCAAATCGGTTTTGGAATTCGAGGAACTTTTGGCGCGGGAAATTTACGGCGAAGAACCCGACGGAAAATTAAAAATGGTGCGGACGCACAATAAACATTTGCCGACGGAGCCGCTTCCCTTCCACGCCGAACCGACGATTTATCAGGACTACACTACGATTATGCGCACGGACGATAACAATGTTGACATCGATATCGAAATGGCTACATTGGCAAAAAATCAGCTCTATTACAATGCGTTGGCGAAGGAACTCGGCGGGCACGTTACGCGCTTGCGGAACGCCATAACCAGTGCTGCTCAGTAATTTCAAGGGGAAATCACTATGGGACTTTTTTTGGGAATTGACGCGGCGGCTTCGGGTTTGACTGCCGAACGCTTGCGAATGGACGTTATCTCAAACAATATCGCCAATTCCAACACGACACGCACGGATCGCGGCGGAGCGTATCATCGTCGCTACGTAGTTTTTGAACCGCGAGAACGCACACCGCAAACTTTTGAGCAAACACTCATGAAAGCTGTCGGCTTGAGCCAAGAAGTCGGCGAAGGTGTCCGCGCAGTTTCGATTATGGAAGACCCGACGCAAGGACCGCTTGTCTATGAACCGGGGCACCCCGACGCAAACGCCGAAGGTTACGTCGAAAAACCCAACGTCAATATCGTTGCCGAAATGGTCGACCTGATAACCGCACAACGCGCCTACGAAGCAAATTCCACGGCGATAAATTCGGCAAAAGCCATGTTCAACAAAACTTTGGAAATCGGCGGGTAAATTTTTTTTGGCATTGACTGAAAGTTGTTTGGAAATTGCCTTGCAACGTGCTATAATCTTCAAATCGAAACTATAACGGTTAACGAACGGGGAAGGTGACGAAATGGAAATAACGCCATTGGAAATGACGCCCGTGCACATGAGCGCACGCAGTCATCTCGGCGAAACGACGGTCGAAGAACCTGTCAAAAGTTTTGGCGAATATCTTGTTGATTCATTGAAAAAAGTAAACGAGCTTGAACTCGAATCCGAACAGCTCAACGCGGCACTCGCGGCGGGCAGGATAGAAGACGTTTCTCAAGTTGTGGTTGCCTCTCAAAAAGCGGAACTCGCGCTCCAATTAACGCTTCAGTTGCGAAACCGTGCGACGGCGGCATATCAAGAAATTATGCGTATGCAGGTCTAAGGGACAAGGGACAAGGGACAAGGGACAAGTAAAACATTTCACCCTTCAACCTTCGCCTTAGTCCCCGGAAAGGACTGAGTTTATTGGCGAATTGGAGAGAGCGGCTCCAAGAACTTTGGAACAGGTACGACCGACGACGCAAGCTGATCTTTTTCGGCGCAATTATCGCCGTGATTTTGGCTTTCGTCGGAATCAGTTTTTGGTACGGTTCCAAACCCGATTATGTGCCGCTGTATACCAATTTGGAGACGAAAGACGCCGGCGACGTTGTAAACAACTTGAAAGAAGCGGGCGTGCCTTATGAGTTGGTCGAAGACAAAAAAGGCGCGACTATCCTGGTTCCCGCCCCGCAAGTTCACGATCTGCGTTTGGATTTGGCCTCGGCAGGTTTGCCACGCGGCAACAAAGGTTTTGAACTCTTTGACGACAGCAAACTCGGCGTCACGGAGTTTCAAAACAAAATCAATTATTTGCAGGCCTTGCAGGGCGAATTGACTCGCACAATTGAACATCTTGACAGCGTAGAAAAAGCGCGTGTTCATATCGTTTTGCCGGAAGACAGCCTCTATAAGAAAAATGAAAAACCCGCAACGGCGTCAATCTTGTTGATGCTTGCGCCCGAAAAAAAATTGACGCAACCCGAAGTTAAAGGCATCGTCAATTTGGTCAGCCACAGCGTGCAGGGTTTGAATCCCGAAAACGTCACGATTGTCGACGCGGAAGGAAATATCTTAAACAAGAGCGACGACGACGCACTTGAACGAGAAGCCCAAATGAACATGCGGGCACTCAATCAAATTGAGATGACCAAAAAAGTTCGCGACCACATTCAACAGAACGTCCAAACTTTGCTTGACAAAACTTTGGGCGACGGTAACGCTTTTGTGCGCGTGAGTGTGGAATTGGACTTCGACGACAAAAAAATTGACCGCCAAACGTTCACGCCCGTGGTTGATGAATCAGGCATCATTCGTTCCCAACAAGACATAAGCGAAAGTTATAACGGCGAATCCAACATACCCGGCGGTCCGGCAGGCGTTCAGGCGAATATTCCCGGTTATGTCGCCGAAGACCGAAACGCCAACGCTGAATACGAGCGCAAAGAATCTACGCGCAACTACGAGATAAACGAAGAGAATCAAAAAATTATCGCTTCGCCCGGTTCAATTCGCCGTCTCACCGTTGCCGTTTTGGTCAACGACTCAATCACCGAACTTCAACAGGAAGCACTTCTTCGCGCCGTGTCTTCAGCTGCCGGCATTAACGAAGATCGTGGCGATACAATTTCGGTTGAGCCGATGCCTTTCAATACGGAGTTGCGCGACCAGAGATTGGCGGCAGAGCGACAAGAACAGTTACGCAAAGACAGAATTTTGTACACGGAGATTGCGGCGATGATTCTAATTGCGGCGTTGGTTTTGGGCGGGTTCCTCATGTATCGTTGGAAGAAACGCAAGGAACGCCAAGCGGAAATTGCCGAAAGACTTGCGGCCGAGAGACGCGCTCGCGAAGAAGCCCGCCGCGCCGAAGAAGCCGCACGACGCGCCGAAGCCGAAGAACGTCAACGCGCACTCGAAGCCAACGAAATCGAAGAGGACAACCTCACACCCGAAGAAAGACAACAGATGACAGAAAAAGATGCCATCCTCAAATTTATCGACGAAAAACCTGCCGAAGCGGCCATGCTTATCAAAACGTGGCTTGCTGAGGACGATTGAAATTTTTAAGGGAGAAGGGACAAAGGTGAAGGGAGAATTCCCTTTTCCCATGTCCCTTTTCCCTTTTCCCTTTCAAAGGAGGAATTCATATGCCTAATCAACCCGACATGTACGCCGAACCCAAGCCGATGACTTCACGCGAAAAGGCGGCGATTCTTTTTATCGCGCTCGGCGGCGACTATGCGGCAAAAATTTTTGAGCACATGGACGACGACGAAATTGAAACAATCACGCTGGAAATTGCCAACAACAAACAAGTCAGCGCGGAAAAGAAAACTCAAGTTATCAGCGAATTTTATCAGCTGATGATGGCCAACGACTACATTTCCACCGGCGGTCTCGAATACGCGCAAAACGTTTTGGAAAAAGCTTTGGGTGCCGATAAAGCTATGGACATCCTCAATCGCTTGACGACGAGTTTGCAGGTGCGTCCGTTTGAATTTTTACGCAAGACCGACCCCGCGCAACTTTTGAACTTTTTGCAGAACGAACACCCGCAGACAATCGCGCTGGTTATGGCGTATCTCGAACCCGACCAAGCGGCAATTATCATGAGCGGTTTGTCAATGGATTCGCAAGCCGACGTTGCAAAACGTATCGCAATGATGGACAGGACAAGCCCCGACGTTATCCGCGAAATTGAACGCGTGCTTGAAAAGAAACTGTCTTCGATGATGACGCAGGATTTCACCACGGCAGGCGGCGTTCCCGCTATCGTCGAAGTTCTCAACCGCGTCGACCGCACGACAGAACGCGCAATTATCGAATCCATGGAAGTCGACAGCCCCGAACTCGCCGAAGAAATCAAAAAACTTATGTTCGTCTTCGAAGATATTGTTATGCTCGACGACCGTTCGTTGCAGTTGGTTTTGCGCGATATCGACACGAAGGATTTGTCGTTGGCAATGAAAGCGACGCCGCAGGAAGTTGCCGAAAAAATTTACAAAAACATGTCCAAACGTGCCGCCGATATGCTCCGCGAAGAACTCGAATACATGGGACCGGTCAAGATTCGCGACGTGGAAGAAGCGCAACAGAAAGTTGTCAACAGAATTCGCGACCTCGAAGAAAAAGGCGAAATTGTTGTTGCCCGCGGTCAAGGCGACGAAATGCTTGTTTGATTAGCTTTAAGATGCTACCTCAAAGCTTAAAGCTCGTAAGCTCAAAGCTCTCAACGGAGGTGAATTGATTGTTTCAACATAAAAATATCGTGCGATATATGACGGTCGGTCAGCCCGTGATAATCGGCGCGAAACCCGAAGAACCGGAGCCCGAACCCGAACCTGAAGAAACCGACGAAAATCAAGAGGAAGAACACGAAGCCGAACCGCCGATACCGCCCGAAATTCTCGAAAAAGTTTACGAGGAAATTGACGAAATCGAACGCAAGTCCCTGTTGTTGGAAAAGAAATTACAGGAAGCCGACGAAACTCAAAATCAAGCCGACGCGATTAAAGCCGAAGCCGAAGAAATAAAACGTCAAGCCGAAGAGCTCAAAGCCGAAGCCGCCAAAATTGTCGAAGATACCAAAAAAGAGGCCGAAGAACTTTTGGAACGCGTGCACAAAGAAGGTTACGACGCCGGTTACGAAGAAGGCAAAGAAGACGGCATCAAAGACGGCAGAGAACACATTGAGGAAGAACTTGCCGACATTGTTCGCCAGGCCAACGACAAGGCGCAGAAAACCATTCGGGACGCGAAAGAACAAACTGCCGAATATTTCATTCGTGCGGAAGACGAAATTGTTGCCGTGGTGATGATGGCGATTGAAAAAATTTTGCCGCAACATTTCCTTGACGTGCCGCAGACCGTTTTGCCGCTTGTTCGTGAGGCGATAAGTCATGTGCGCGACCAAAAAGAAATTAAAGTTCACGTCGACCCCGACAGCTACGATTTGGTTTTGATGGCGCGTTCGGAATTTCAATCAATGTTGACCGACGGCACCGCGATTATCGAAGTTGTGAGCGACGAAGCGTTAAAACCCGGCGATTGCGTTATTGAAACTCCCAACGGCGGTGTCGACGCAAGATTGTCCACTCAACTTGGTTTGATGAAAACTGCCGTTCAAAGCGTACTGAACAATTAGGGATTGTTGTTTGATGGTTGCGGTGTATTGTTTCGATTCGGCGCGTTCGTAAATTTTTAATTTGTTTAATCAACTTTTCTTTTGCTTGCCCAAAAGAAAAGTTGCAAAAGAAAAGGGCACTCCTGCGCGGAGAGCGTTAGTCTTTCGTTGTAAAAATGTTGTCGACAATCCGTGCCGCTTGTGCCCGCAGGTGAAACTTCCTGTTTCAACTGCGGGCGGGAGCCGTCATCCGTGACGGCTCCAAATAACGGTGTTGCTTGCCGATACCTTACGATAAATTTTTGGAGAGTGATACGAATGCCAATGACTATGAGCGAAAAAATTCTGGCGCGACATGCGGGACTTGACACAGTCGAAGCCGGACAACTCGTCGTCTGCAACCTTGATTTAGTTATGGCAAATGACGTGACGGGTCCGCCGTCAATCAAGGAGTTTGAAAAAATCGGGCGACCTGTTTTCGACGCGGAAAAAATCGCGCTGGTTCCCGACCATTTTCAGCCCGCAAAAGACATTAAAAGTGCCGACCTTGCAAAAATTATGCGCGACTTCGCTCGCAAAAACAAAATCACGCATTACTACGAACAGGGACGCGTCGGCATTGAACACGTCATTTTACCCGAATTCGGCGTTGTCGCCCCCGGTATGTTGATTATCGGCGCGGACAGTCACACTTGCACTTACGGCGCAGTCAACGCATTTTCGACGGGCGTCGGCACAACTGATTTGGCTGTCGGACTTGCGACGGGCAAAGCTTGGTTCAAAGTTCCCGAAGCGATTAACGTGCACTTGACGGGCAAGAAACCGAAAAATATTTGCGGCAAGGACGTTATCTTGACGCTTATCGGAAAAATCGGCGTCGACGGTGCGTTGTACAAAGCACTTGAATTCACGGGCGAAGGTGTTGCCGAATTGTCAATGACCGACCGCTTGACGATTTCAAACATGGCGATTGAGGCAGGCGCGAAAGCCGGAGTTTTCCCCTTCGACGAAATTGCGCAAATGTACGTTGCCCGTCGCGTGAAGAAAAAATTTGAGCCCGTCACCGCGGACGAAGACGCGAAATATTGTGCGACTGTCGAAATTAATTTGAGTGAACTGAAACCCGTCGTCGCGTTGCCGCACCTGCCCGAAAACGTCAAGCCCGTCGACGAACTCGGCGAAATTAAAATCAATCAGGTTGTCATCGGTTCCTGCACGAACGGACGACTTGAAGATTTGGGCATTGCTGCGGGAATTCTGCGCGGGCGAAAAGTTCATCCGGACGTTCGTTGCATAATCATTCCGGGCAGTCAGGAAATTTACAAGGAAGCCGTGAATTGCCACTGGATTGACATTTTCATTGACGCGGGCTGTGTCGTCAGCTGTCCGACTTGCGGACCGTGTCTCGGCGGTTACATGGGCATTTTGAGCGCGGGCGAACGTTGCGTATCCACGACGAACAGAAATTTCCGCGGGCGCATGGGGCACGTCGACAGCGAAGTTTATTTGGCGAGCCCGTTTGTCGCGGCGGCGTCTGCAATTACGGGAAAAATTTCTACGCCCGAAGAGGTGATTGGTCATGAAAATTGAAGGCAAAGTTTGGCGTTACGGCGACAACATCGACACCGACGTTATAATTCCTGCGCGGTATCTGAACACGTTTGATCCTGCGGAATTGGCGAAACACTGCATGGTTGACATTGACGAAACTTTTGCGGCGAACGTCAAGGCGGGCGACATTATGGTCGGCGGAAAAAATTTCGGTTGCGGTTCCAGCCGCGAACATGCTCCCGTTGCAATCAAGGCGTCCGGAATTCCCGTCGTCATTGCCGCGAGTTTCGCACGAATTTTTTATCGCAACGGAATAAATATCGGTTTGCCACTTTTGGAGATTGGTGACGCCGTTGAAAAAATTTCTGCCAACGACGTTTTGAGAATCGACACGTCAACGGGCACGATTGAAAATTTGACGACGGGCGACATGTTCAAAGCGCAACCGTTGCCGCCGTTCGTTCAAGGTATCGCCGACGCGGGCGGGCTCATCAATTACATCAAGTCGAAAAATTAATTTCATATCGCAAAAAATCAACGTGACATTTCAGCAAATTTGATGGGCGTCCAAAATTTTAAATCACAAACAAAAATCCCCGTTCAATCGAGCGGGGAAATTTTTTTGCCGTGACGTTCGTGCGAAACTACTTCTTGCTTGTGAACGTGAGGAAATTATTTTTCTGAGTTAAACTCGTCAATGCCGAATCAAAATTGCCGACAGAATAATTCGTTGCGGGCGTTTCGACAATCGAATCAAGTCGCGTGTCACTCGTGACAAAATTCGTATCGTCCGCGCTAATCCAGTCGTCGCTTGCCAAATCTGCCGAGCTGACCAAATCCGCCGAGCTTGCAAAGTTGCTTATGTTGAGCGTCGTGCCTTTGGCGTTCTTGAGCGTGATTGAGCCGCTGCCGACTTTGACGACGACATCATTGCCGACAGTCGAGCGCGTGTAAGAGCCGTAAACTTTGAGCGTGTCGTTGCCGTCGAAGCCTGTAACGGTGTCGTTGCCGTCGCCCGAATTGTACGCAATGACGCAGGAAACGCTGTAGAGGTCGATAAAATCATTGCCTGCATTGCCCTTGAGAGAAACGTTATTGGCGTAGCGAGCCCTAATCGTATCGTTGCCGGTGCCGCCGTCGACGAAGCCGTTGCTGTCATTGTTGACGTAGATTGAATCATTGTATGAACCGCCATAAACTTTGACGTTGGAACCGTAACTGTAAATATAATCGTTGCCCGATTCAGCGTATATTGTTGAGTTTGCGCCGTCATTGTCGACGTAATCATCGCCGTTGCCGCCATAAATCAGAGCGTTGTTGCCGTCATTTTCGATGTAGTCTGCACCTTCACCACCCGAAATTGAAGCTCCCGTGCCGTAGACTTTCACTGTATCGTTGCCAGCATCACCGACGACAGAGGCATTGTTTCCGCTGTAGACCGTGACCTTGTCATTGCCTGCACCGCCCGAAATTGCAACGTTAGCGGAGTACCTGATATTTAAACTGTCCGCTCCGTCACCGCCGTAAATCGTAACGTTATTGTGACTGTTGTTGTAAACTGTGTCGTTGCCTCCGTAAGCGTAAACGACTGCGCCCGCAATGGAATTTGTGATATTGTCGTGGCCGTTTGTGCCGTAAATGACATTGCCCGAAGGTTGCGTGACGGGTATCGTTGAGCCGCCGCCGCTTGCGAGAGTTCCTTTGACGTTGACGGTTGAATACTTCGCGCCTTTGAGTGTGACGGCTCCCGAACCGACTTTGAGCACGACATCACTGCCGACGGTCGAACGCGTGTAACTGCCACCCGTGATTGAAATCGTATCGTTCGCGCTCCAGTTGTAAATCAAATCGTTACCGTCGCCCGACGCGTATTGGAAAAGTTGTGCCGCCGCGTCACCGTAAATCGAATCGTTGCCCTTGCCGCCGTTGACCGTGACATTTCCCATTGCGTATGAGGTATCGCCGCCGAGGCTGATTCTGTCGGCTCCCGCACCGCCGACAAGCGAACATTGCGCACCGTTAAAGTTGGTGATTGTGTCGTTGCCGTCGCCGCCGTTGATTGTCGTGTAATAACTGCGGTTGTAAATCGAATCGTTGCCGTCGCCCGCAACTATCGAAGAATTATCACCGTGGTTATTGCTGATTTTGTCGTTGCCCGCGCCGGAAGTGATTGTGACGTTTTGTCCCGAATTTGTAATCGTGTCCGCATAACTCGTGCCGTTTACTGTTTTGTTCGAGACGGTGTTGTTGACGTTGACGCCGACATTTGTGACGGGTGTTGAGCTTTTGACGGTATCCCATTCGCAGATGAAAGCATTCGTGTCGACGATTTTTTTGCCGCCGCTGTAAAAAGTCGAGCCCGCCGAAAAATTTCCGTCGTTCCATTTGCCGTCAGTGTACACGTAATAAAACATGCCGTAGTTTTCGTAAGTGCCGCCGTTGGGCTCACCGCTTGCCCAGTTGGTGTAGCTGACGCGTTCGCCGTTCGTCCAAGTCCATGTGCCTTCTTTTGAGGCGTCCGAAAGACCGAAGTAAGCCGAATCGTAACCCGCACGTTTCATGTAATTGAACAACGCGGAATTTTCGCCCGAACTTGTGATAACCGCCAAATGTCCGCCACGTGATTCGCAGTAGGCTTTTGCCTGCTCCCACGAACTTAGTCCGTAAAAAATGTAGTAGCTGTGACCGTTGTAAGTGAACGCGCCCGAAGGAATTGAAACTTTGCTTGAACCGCCGCCGCCCGCGAGAGTTCCCTTGACGTTGATGGTTGAATTCTTTGCGCCTTTAAGCGTTATTGCACCGTTGCCGACTTTGAACACGACATCACTGCCGACAGTCGAGCGCGTGTAACTTCCGCCCGTGATTGAAATCGTATCGTTCGCGCTCCAGTTGTAAATCAAATCGTTGCCGTCGCCCGACGCGTAATTGATGATATTTTTGCCGCCGCCGAAATAAAGCGTATCGTTGCCCGTGCCGCCT
>JAFUYE010000149.1 GCA_017470715.1 Selenomonadaceae bacterium | reverse complement strand
GTTGTTGCCGACCGCCGCCATTGCGTTTTTGCCGACGAATTTTCCGAGCGTCATCACATCCGCCGCGTTCAAAAGTTGTTGCATGACGCCCGTCAACGCCAACGGCAACGCGAATAAAATAATTTTGTCCCAAAGTGAGCCGCGCAACATGTCAATATCACGTGTGTTCAAAAAAAAGCCTCCAAGCCGCTGAAAATTTTTTGCACGCATTTTATCACGTTGAACCTGAAAAATTCTTGCGTCGAACGAAAATTTTTCACGAAAAAAATCCCGCCGCGATTGACGGGATAAAAGTTGTCGCTATCGATTTAACGTGAAAGCATAAATTGTTATTCGTTGCTCCGGTACCGATCGGAATGCTTTTATGCTTCTTCCGTCATCCGTTTAACGCATCTATACGCTGTTGCAGTCTCGTATTTTCGTCATAATCGGTGGCATAATTGCAGAGTATGGTTTCAAAAGTTTTCTTTAAATCAGGCTCCAAATCAAATTCGCCGCCTTCAGAATACCATTTGCCCGAGCAATCCGTTCGAAAGAACAAGTTGGGAAATATGATACCGTACCAGCCCAAAACTTGGCTCAGCGTGGCAGAAAAATCGAAATAGTCTTCTATGACTAAAAAGGGGTGCCCGATGTTCATGAACAAATTCAGACCGTCAACTCTGTTCAAAACAAAGTCATCCATCAAGAAAGCCATAGTCGGAAAAATATCCATGCAACTGCACATGCGATTATCTACGGTCAGCGTATCCATGCCCGCATTTTTAACCCAAAGTTGCAAATAGGTTTGAATTCTGCCGTTGTGATAAATTAAGCTGTCACCTTTCAATAAGCAACCGTGATCGGAAAAAATAACCACAATATCGAAGGTGTCTCTGCCGAGTGAATCGAATATTAAATCAATTTTATTGCCGACCGTTTTGTAAACGTGCTCCAAATCTTCCAAACAATGAAGCGCGTCGATGCCATGATGATATTCATTGAGCGTAATAAACGTCACGGAATTATCCCGGATTTTCACGGAGCGGACAAAACGATTTAAATCGTTGTCGTCAAAAATCGCAATGTCATTTCGTTCTTCGCAAGAAAAAGGCAATTCGCCGGCTTCCAAACAATATTTTTCAACAAATAAATTCAGGGACATGTGATTGCGCTCAAACAATTTCCAAATGTTGTCCAAGTTGTCGTTGAGAAAATACCGCGGATACTTTATTCTGGAATTGCAACCGTTCATTTTCGGATATGTACCTGTCCAGATGCTCGCCAAACCTCTGGGTGTGTCCGGAGCAGGCGAATAACATTTGGAATAGACGGTGCCGCCGAATTTTGCAAGAGCTTCGTCAAGTTTGTTCCAAGGCACAGATTTATTGCAGAGATTTTGATTAACTGCACGCAACATGTCAACAAAAACCATTAAAATTTTCATCGCAAAAACCTTCTTTCGAGTGATTGTTACTTCGCCAAAGCGCAGTTAATAATATATGCAAAAAAATTTTTAGTCAATCACCGTAAAAAATTTTCCACCGACCCGCCGAAATTTTTCGACCGCATTTCGTCACGCCGAAAAAAATATTTGTCCGATTGTCGATTGACGGTAAAATTTCCTTGTGATAAATTTCCTTGCGGGAGGGATTTACATGAAAAAATTAATCAATGCAGTTGATTCTGTCGAAGAACAAATGATTTTGGGGCTGGTAAAATCCGCGCCGAAAAAACTTGCGAAACTTGATTGCGGCAATGTCGTCGTTCGCGCAACGAAAAAATCCGACGACAAAGTTGCTCTCGTCAGCGGCGGCGGCTCCGGTCACGAACCTGCTCACGGCGGCTTTGTCGGCACGGGTATGCTTGACTGCGCGGTTGCGGGAGCTGTTTTCACGTCACCGACGCCCGATAAAATTTTTGAAGGCATCAAAGCTGTCGCGACCGAAAAAGGCGTTCTGTGTATCGTCAAAAATTATACGGGCGACGTGCTGAATTTTGAAATGGCAATGGACATGGCCGCCGACGAAGACATCAACGTCGCGCATGTTGTGGTTAATGACGACGTTGCAGTTCAGGACAGCTTGTACACCACGGGACGACGCGGCGTCGCCGGAACAATTCTTGTGCACAAAATCGCGGGCGCAAAAGCTGAAACCGGCGCGACACTCGACGAAGTCAAAGCCGTTGCCGAAAAAGTTATCGCCAACGTTCGCACAATGGGCATGGCAATTACTCCGTGCACAGTTCCCGCCGCAGGTAAGCCCGGTTTTGAACTTGCCGAAGACGAAATCGAAATCGGTATCGGAATTCACGGCGAACCCGGCACGCACCGCGACAAGTTGAAATCCGCCGACGAAATCGCCAAAACTTTGCTCGACAAAATCCTTGCCGATATTGACTTCAAGGGCAGCGAAGTCGTCGTGCTTGTCAACGGCATGGGTGCAACTCCGCTCATGGAACTTTACATCATCAACAATTTCGTTCAAGATTATTTGGCTCAAGCCGGCGTCAAAGTCTATGACACGATGGTCGGCAACTTCATGACTTCAATCGAAATGGCGGGCTTTTCGCTCACGTTGCTCAAACTCGACGACGAACTTAAACAACTTTACGACGCGCCTGCAGATACTCCCGCGCTCAAGAGGTAACCGACATGGACACGAAACAAATTATCGCGATTATCGAAGCCGTTGCGAAAAAAATCGAAGCCGAGAAAGATTTTTTGACGCAACTTGATAACGAAATCGGCGACGGCGACCACGGAATTAATCTTGCACGCGGATTTAAATCCGTCATGGAAAAATTGCCAACGTTCGCTGATAAAGACATTGGCGCGATTTTGAAGGCTGTCGGCATGGAACTTGTTTCGACTGTCGGCGGCGCGTCGGGACCTCTTTACGGCACGGCGTTCATGAAAGCCGGCAACGTCTGCAAAGGCAAAAATTCTTTGACGGATGCGGAATTTGCGGCGGCACTTGATGCGGCGATTAACGGCGTGAAAATGCGCGGAAAGGCCGTCGAAGGCGAAAAAACCATGCTCGACGCACTTTGTCCCGCTTACAAAGCTCTCAAAGACGGACTCGACGCGGGAAAATCTTTAACCGAAGCTTTGACCGACGGCGTCAATGCGGCTCAAGCGGGCGTCGAATTCACCAAAACAATTATCGCCACCAAAGGTCGCGCAAGTTATCTCAAAGAACGCAGTTTGGGACACCAAGACCCCGGCGCAACGTCGTCGCTGTTCATGTTGCAAACCGCGCTTGAAGTTTTGCGAGGTGCTTGAACATGGTCGGTATCGTCATTGTTTCGCACAGTCAAAAACTTGCCGAAGGCGTCGTCGAACTTGCCAAAATGATGGCGTCGAATGCTCCCGTTGCGGCGGCGGGCGGACTTGATGACGGCAACTTAGGCACGAGTTACGAAAAAATTTCTGCGGCTATTGAATCGGTTTATTCGGACGACGGTGTTGCGATTTTAATGGACATGGGCTCCGCCGTCATGACGACCGAAATGGTGCTTGAAGATTTGGAGCGCGACAACGTCAAAATGCTTGACTGTCCGCTTGTTGAAGGTGCCGTGCTTGCCGCAGTCGAATCTGTCGGCGGAATTTCTCTGGACGATTTGGCAAAACGCGTTGATGAAGTTCGCAACGTGAAAAAACTCGACGCATAAAAAAATGCCGCACAAAATTTGACAAAGCGGCGTCACTGTGTTAAATTTTTCATGCTTAATGAAGTAAAAAATCGTGGCAGGCAGCTCGATGGTTGCGCGTCGACTCCTTCCCCGTTAGTTGTTGAAAGTTGAAGTGGGTTCTGAAGCCGTCGTGTTACGGCTTATTTTTTTCCTTTGAAGTACGTCAGCAACGCAATGACGAAAGTGCCGCCCGAAAACAATACGTTGAGTACGTCGAGCAAGTCACAAAACTCCATACGCGTCACCTCCTTCCTTCGAGGAAGAAAGCCGACACATCTGACTGCCTGCCGCGACGAATATATCACACGCGCAAAAAATTTCCAACCGTTCAAACGTTGTCGCACGTGCAATCAAAAAATCCCCTGCGAATCTGCGCGGGGGAAATTTTTTTGCAATTAATCTTCTGGCGGGTCGTCGAAACCGATAATCCACGTTGCAATAAATCCGACAACATAAGCCGTAACCAGTCCGACAAAATAAACCGCAATGTTGTTCGTCGTCGCCGCGAGCGGAAGTCCCGAAATTCCCAACGTCGCCGCGCCAACCATGAATGTCGCTTGAATTGCTCCGCCGAACGCTCCGCCGATACACGCGCCGATAAACGGTTTGAACAGCGGGAACGTCACGCCGTAAATCAACGGTTCGCCGACGCCCATCATGCCGACCGGAAGTGCCGACGCGATAGTTTTTTTGAGGAATTTATTTTTCGTCTTGAAGTAAACCGCGATTGACGCTCCGACTTGTCCCGCGCCCGCCATTGCCAAAATCGGCAACAAAATCGTTACGCCGAACTGTGAAATTAAATCGACGTGAATCGGCGTCATTGCTTGATGAATTCCCAACATGACGAGCGGCAACCACACGCCCGCCAAAATGAATCCGACAATCGCGCCGCCCGATTGAATTGCGGTTGTCGCCGCCGTGCCGATTGTGTCCGACAATGTGCCGCCAATCGGTTGCAAGATGAAAATTGCCGCCGTGCCCGCGATTAAAACCGTAACCAACGGCGTTAAGAATAAGTCAAACATTTCGGGAATGATTTTGTGCAAATTTTTTTCAAGCCACGCGCCGAACGCCGCAACGATTATCACCGAAATTACGCCGCCGCGACCGGGTACAAACGGTTCGCCGAAAAAATTTATGTTCGCAAGCGAGGGGTGAGTCATCAACGCCGCAAGCACGCCGCCGAGAATCGGTGTCCCGCCGAAAACTTTTGACGCGTTAACGCCGACAAACAAATTCATGCCCCAAAAGACAGCGTTGCCGGCGACCATGAGCAACTGAGTCGTCGGCTCGTTTGCAAGTTCGGGATTTATTTTTACCGCCAAACTGATGACGCCGGTTATCAAACCGCAAGCGATAAAACCGGGTATCAGCGGCGTAAAAATACTCGCGATCTTTTTGAAAAACAATTTGACGGGTGTGGCATTTTTGGCGCGAATTTTTTCGTGCAGAGCTTTGCCGTCGCCGACTTTGACGGTATTGCTTTTCGCCAGAATTTCATTGACGACGCCCGTGACGGAAGTTGCTTTGCCCGCGCCGAGGATAACTTGAACTTCGTCGCCGTCGACGTTTACGCCCAACACGCCGTCAATTTTTTTCAGCGCATCAATCATGTAATCATTTCGTTCAAAAAGTTGCATACGCAGGCGCGTCATGCAGTTCGTCACCGGAACCGCGTCCGAATGCATGACGTTACCGGTGCCGCCGACCGTGTCCAGAATTTGTCTCGCAAGTTCCTCGTTAGTAATTGTAGGTCACTCCCCGATAAAGGAAAAATTTTTAAATCAAAAGAACGGCTCGAAATATCCCCAACGAACTTCGCCGTTTTCGTATGCGCCGGCAACTTCGTCGTAAGTCACGCAAAATCTATAATAACTGCTACCGCCGATGTTGTCATCAATCTGCGGGTCAAAAACGTACTCGACGCCGTCAATCGCAATGACGCACCAAATATGTCCCGTCATACCGCCCGACGCCCGTGCAGTCAAACCGCGAACCGTGTAACAGTTCAGCCCGATTGCACGAGTCAACGCCGCGAACGCGCAAGAATAATCGTCACAGGCTCCGACGTGCCCGACCAACATTCCGTAAGCGCGAGCCGTGCCGTTTGCTTCGGGGAAGTCCAATCGCAAAACATTATCGCCGTAACTGCAGGTGTCGACAAGATAATTGTAGCACGCCAAAACTTTTTCGTAAGTCGACATATCGTCGGTTGTTATCTGTGCCAAAGTGTTTGCAACTGCGGCGTCGCAATAATCCGCGCCCGTCCATGTCGGATAAAGTTCGGCGTTGTTCAAAAGATATTCAAATTGTGCGGCTTGAGCTGAGCCCGTCAACAGACACAACGTCAACACCAACGTCGCTAAAAAAGATTTTCGCATGTAAATTCATTCCTCATTATTTAAACGGTGCAAATATACCGAGTGAATGTCCTTTCGGCTCATAGGAACCCGGCGTTTCGTCGTAGGTCACACAAAAACGATAGTAACCGATTGCTCCGCCCTTGGCAATGTTGTCGTCAATTTGCGGATCAAAAACGTATTCAACACCGTTAATTTTTATAACACACCAATCATGTCCCGACATGCCGCCGGTTGCCCGCGCCGTCTGTCCGCGAACAAGATAACAATTCAATCCGATTGCTCTTGTTAATGCGGCAAAAGCATAGGAGTAATCGGTACATACGCCGACACGTCCGACCAACATTCCGCGAGCACGGAAAGCTCCGCCATAATCTTTGTAAAGTTCTGTGCTGAATTCGGGGGTTTTGAATAATTCTTTGTTGCTCCCATATGAACAATTTTTAATCAACCAATCGTAGCAAGCTTTGACTTTTTCGTAAGTCGTCATGTTGCCGTTTGTTATCTGAGCCAAAGTTTGTTGAACGATTATATTGCAAGATTTCAAACCCGTGTATGTCGGCTTAAGTGACGCGTTGTTCAAAAGATATTCGGCGTCAGCGGCATTGGCTGAACTCGTCAGCAGGAAAAAAATCGCGGCACATGTTGCAAAAAAATTTTTCATACAAAATTGCTCCTCGATTCGCGGCGAATACGTTACGGCTGTGAAAACGTCAACCGCGAAAATTGTTCTCCCGCTTTTAAAGCGGGGCAAATTGTGCGGCTTGAGCTGAACTCGTCAGCAGGAAAAAAATCGCGGCACATGTTGCAAAAAAATTTTTCATACAGAATTGCTCCTCGATTCGCGGCGAATACGTTACGGCTGTGAAAACGTCAACCGCGAAAATTGTTCCGTCGCTTTTAAAGCGACTCATTGCTTAGCCTCCAACCATTCGCTCCACTGCAAACCGATTTGTTCCGAACGCGTGCCCTGAACGAATTCATAAAACAGCCGAATTTTTTTTGCGCGGTCGCGATCATTCGTCGCGTAAAAGTCGTCGCCTTCGGGCTCAAGCAAAAGATTCGAGCCGCCCAAAAGATATTGACGTTTGCAAATTTCCTCAAGCGACAATTCGGGATTTTTCATTATGTCGTACATGACGAGGAAAGTCGTCGTGCGCCCGTGACCGGCTTGGCAATGGAAATGCAACCACGCGTTTTCGGGCAACGTCGCAACGAAAGTTATAAATTCGTCGACGATTTCGGGCGCGGGAAATTGCATGTCCGCCGCCGCAAAACGTTTGTATTCGACGCCGATTTTTTCGCAGACTTCGCGCTCCGTCTGCATGACGCGGGGAATTATCGTCACGGGTTTGAAAATTTGTTTGTCCGCGTTGCCCAACGGTTCAAATTTCGTTTCAACGCCGCGCAGATTTTTCAGCCGCTCGACCTCGTCCGCCTCGACTTCGACAGAATTTTTCCCGGCGTTGGCAGCATTGTTTTTGACGTGCCAACTGACGGGCAGACTGTTAGCGAAGCCGTGCGATTCTTGACGCAGGTCGACGACAAAAATTTTCGCGTCAAATTGTTGCTCCGAAATTTTTTCACGAAGAGTCGACAAAGCCGCTTCGGAAGGTTGCCCGCTTGCCGAAGCGTGAAGTTCGTCCAAACCTGCGCGGGACGGAATTTTACCGCGAGCGTCGACGTGCCAATCGTCCGTCATCATGCGAAAATTTCTGAGTTCGGCGGAAGCTGAACCGTCAAGTCGCCACGTGCCCAAATTTTTTTTCGCATCGGCAACGGTGAAAGTCGCCAAAGTCATCAGCAAAATCACCGCGCACAAAAAAATTTTCTTTACCAAAGTGTTTCACTTCCCGACAAAATCATTTGGGCGCAAGTCTAACAATTTATTGCCGTTCGGTCAACGTCTTAAAAATTTTTTCGCGAAATAAAAAGGCGTCGTTCGCGCCGAATTGTTTTGAGCAAAAAAAATCTCCCCCAAAACTTTCGGGAGAGTTTTCATTTGACGAAAAATTTTTCATCTGTTATTTCGCATGTAGTTGAGAATATTGCTTGCGACGGGCGAACTGCCGTCATAAACGGAACCGCGATAGCCTTCGGAATTTGTATAGCTCCAAACGGTGTGATCGTCATTGCATAAAAATCTGTAATCAATATAACTTCGACCGGCTCTGACGGTACATTTGTAAGATCGTCTGAGCGGATGGTAAATGGTTTCGGTCAACAAATAGACCGCATCGCCGTCGGAATAAGTGCCGACGTAAACTTCAGCTGCCGCCGCGTGATTGTTTTGTCCGACGAAAATTATCGCCGCCGCCAAAATCATCACGGACAAAAATTTTTTCATGAAAATCGCCTCCGCAATAAAATTTTTCATCTGTTGTTTCGCATGTAATTTAGAATGTTGCTTGCGACGGGCGAACTGCCGTCATAAACGGAACCGCGATAGCCTTCGGAATTTGTATAGCTCCAAGAGGTGTGACTGTCATTGCATAAAAATCTGTAATCAATGTAGCTTCGACCGGCTCTGACGGTGCATTCGTATCCGTAACGAAGTCGGACAATGGTTTCGGTCAGCAAATAGACCGCGTCGCCGTCGGAATAAGTGCCGACGTAAACTTCAGCTGCCGCCGCGTGATTGTTTTGCCCGACGAAAATTATCGCCGCCGCCAAAAACATCACGGACAAAAATTTTTTCATGACAATCGCCTCCGCATAAAATTTTTTGAATGACATTATATATATATATATATGGTGTCAAGCGATTGAAAAATTTTAACGGCACGAAGTTTTGTCGACGGCTTTACATAATTGACGTTTCGTAAAATCTTCGCGGCAGGAAAATTTGCCCGTTACGAGAAATATTTTCAGCCGAGGAGGTGAGCTTGTGAAAGAACGAATTCACAAAGACATCGTGATTATCGGCGCAGGCATGGCGGGCTTGACGGCGGCTCTGTACTGCGGGCGAATGAATCTTGATACGCTGGTTTTGGAAAACGGACTTGTCGGCGGGCAAATCGCAAACGCTGTCGGCATCGAAAATTTCCCGGGTTTTAAATCCGTCACGGGTCAAGAATTAATTTCGACGCTCCAAAGTCAAGCGGAAAGTTTCGGCGTGCTTGTCGACGAATTCGACGAAATTGAACGCGTCACGCTGAAAACTTCGCCGAAAATTATCGAGACGCAAGAAAAAATTTACGAGACCGACGCGGTGATTATCGCCACCGGCATGAATCGCCGTAAACTTCCGTTGCCCGAAGAGAAAAAATTCGCGGGACGCGGCGTCCATTACTGCGAATTGTGCGACGGGCACGCTTACGACGGAAAAATTATTGCGGTCATGGGCGGCGGAAATGCTGCTGTCGACGCGGCAAATTTCTTGACGAAATACACGGACAAACTTTATCTGATTCACCGTTCGGAACTTCGCGCAGATGACGTTTCGCAAAAACGTTTGCGCGCAAACAAAAAAATTATCGTCATGTTGCAGACTGAAATTAAAGCGTTGCACGGTACGAAACGACTTGAGGAAATTGAAATCTTCGACAAAACTTCGGGCGAAACGAAAAATCTTGCCGTCGACGGAATTTTCGTCAACATAGGCGTCGAACCGAACACGAAACTTTTTGCGGACGAATTGACTTTGACCGGAAGCGGTCGAATTCCCGCCGGTGAAGATTGTCGCACGGAAATTGCCGGAGTTTTTGCGGCGGGCGACGTTCGCGAAAAAGAAATTCGCCAACTCACGACTGCGGCATCCGACGGCACGACTGCGGCCTTGCTTGCCGAAAAATTTTTGTCCAAACTCAAAGCGGGTGATTAATTTGGTAAAAGTCTACACGATTCAAAGTTGCCCGTGGTGCGCGAAGGTCAAAAAATTTTTGAAATCCAAAGATGTCGAGTTCGAGGAACTTGACATTGAAAAAGACCCCGACGCTCGCGAAGCTTGCAAAAAATTGACGGGCATGGATTACGCCGTGCCGGTCACGACGATTGACAACGAAAATTTTGTTATCGACTACGACAAAGACGCGCTGGAAAAATTGCTGTGTCTGTAAGGAGGAATTTTTATGTTGACTGTTTTCGGCTTTGAAGGTTGCCCCTATTGCGTCAAAACGAAACGTTATCTTGAGTCTCGCGGCGTCGAATACAATTATCGTGACATTGAATTGGACGAATCCGCCGCCGCCGAATGTCAAAAAATTTCGGGCGACTTGACTGTTCCCGTCACGACCGTCGACGGCGTCAATTATGTCCTCGGTTTCGACAAACAAAAAATTGACGAACTTATTGCCTCGGCTTAAGTTTCAAAAAATTATTGGCGCGCTCGTGCGTTGTGAAAAATTTTTGCGCGTCTGAGTTTCACAAGTTTTTTGGAGGAAAGTTTCATGAACGTTTACGATTTCACCGTCAAAACCAAACGCGGCGAAGACAAATCGCTTGCCGATTATCGCGGCAAAGTTCTGCTGATTGTCAACACGGCAACCCGCTGCGGTTTCACGGTTCAGCTCGGCGATTTGCAAAAACTCTACGACACGTACAAAGATAAAGGTTTTGAAATTCTCGGCTTCCCGTCAGATCAGTTCGCGAATCAATCGCCCGGCAGTGACGACGAAATTCAGCAGTTCTGCAAGCTCAATTACGGCGTGACGTTCACCATGTTTGCAAAAGGCGACGTTCGCGGCGAAACGGCACATCCGCTGTTCAAATATCTCACCGCGCAGATTGGTTTTCAGGGCTTCGACATGAGCCATCCGATTGCTCAACTGCTCGTCGACACGCTCAACGAAGATTTCCACGAATATATGGACGATTATCCGCGCTGGAACTTCACGAAGTACCTTATCGACCGCGAAGGCAATGTTGTCGCACGCTTCGAGCCGACGACCACGCCCGACAAAATCGCCGCCGACATCGAAAAACTTTTATAAACTTCAACACGACCGAATAAAAAATTTCCCGCCGCTCAATTCGAGTGACGGGATTTTTTTATCGTTGCAGTAAATCTTTCGGTTTGACGTGCCAATTAATGTAACGTTTGCGCCCGCGTGTGATTTCGCCGAACTCAACGGCTTGTTTCGGACAGACGTGCAGACAGCCCAAGCACTCAACGCAACGGTGTTGCCACTGCGGCCGACCGTCGGGACGCGTTATGTTCGTGACGGGACAAATTCTTTCGCACAAGCCGCACTTGACACATTTCGCCGCGTCACAAAAAAATTTTTCGTCAAAAGTTTCGCGTCGACGTTCCCAATCGTCATGAACTCTGCGGCAACGTTCTTTGAAAAATTCCCACGTCGAATGTTCCCGTTCGTGCGAAATCATTTCGGCAATCTTCGACAATTTTTTTTCCGCCAACCAATAACGAATTTTAATGCGCCAATCCGCTGCCGTGTTTCTGAGCGGCAAATAATTCGAGACCAATCGCAAATACCAATTTCCAACCGACCGTAAATTTTTTTCGGCAAGAAGTTCATTTAAATTCGTGAACGGGCAACCCAAATACGGCACGCCGCACGTCGCCACGGAAAAAATATATCGGGCGTTCGGCAATTCCAATTCGCGAACAAAATCTTGCACGGGCAACGGCAAACCGTAATAATGCATCGGGAAAATGAAACCGACTTTTTCAGCCGCGCTCACAAAATTTTTCCGACGGAGCATTTCGGGTATCGAAAAAATTTCTGCGCTCAAAGCTGCCTGCAAAAATCGCGCAGCATATAACGAGTTGCCCGTTGCCGAGAAATAAAAAATTTCTGTCTGCATGATTAATCATTGCGCGGGCGTCGACCAAAAGTTTTCGTCGAACAAAATTTTTCCCGCGTCGACTTGGTGCCGCAAAAGTTTTTCTGCCGTTTGAAGTTGTGCGTCCGTCGTGTCGTCCAACTGCAATTCGTAAATGTGTTGGGGCACAACGTCCTGTTTAATTTCCACGTCCGGCAAAATTCCTTCGCCGTCGATTGAGCGACCGTTGGGCGTGTAATATTTCGCGATTGTCAATTTAAGTCCGTCGTTGTGCGCCATCGGGATTACGGTTTGCACTGAGCCTTTGCCGTAAGATTTTTCGCCGACGACGATTGCCGCTTTGGTGTCTTGAAGTGCGCCGCTCAAAAGTTCCGACGCGCTTGCGCTGTTTTCGTCAAGCAAAACGACAATCGGGAATTTCGCCGCCGACAAATCCGAAGTGTAAACTTCCTTCGTGCCGTCGCGCTGAATCACGGAAGTTATCGTGCCTGCGGGAACGATTTCGCGGGCAACTTCGACGCAACTTGTTATAACGCCGCCGGGATTTTGCCGCAAGTCGAGAATCAAACCTTTCATGCCGGAGCGTTCCAGTTCGCCGAGCGTCGATTTAAATTCTTCGCCCGTATTTTCGCTGAAGTTGGAAATTTTCATGTAGCCGAGTTTGTCGTCAAGCATTTTGCCCGCAACGGTTTTCGTCTTGATAATTTCCCGCGTCAAGTTGTAAGCCGTGTCTTCGGTGCCTTCGCGGTGAATCAAAAGTTCGACGTTCGTGCCGACTTCGCCGCGAATTTTCAGCGCAACTTCGCCGGGAGAAATTTCCGAAACAGGTTTGCCGTCCACAGCTAAAATTTCGTCGCCCGATTGCAAGCCCGCATGTTCGCCCGGTCCGTCGGGAATGACGCTCATAATTTGTACGCCGCCATTTTTGAAGCCCATGTAAACACCGATACCGCCGAAACTGCCGGTTGTTTCCGCACGCAAGGCACTGTAAATTTGCGGGGCGAGATAAAGCGAATGCGGATCTCCGAGCGAACCGACCATACCGCTGATTGCCCCGTCGATTAATTTGCCGCGTTCGACTTCTTGAACATAATGCTTTTCGATAAATCTGAGCGCGACAAAAAATCTGCCGAGATCAAGCGCGCTTTTGGAATTAATGCCGAGCACAAAACAAATCAGTCCCATCGTCAACACCGAGCCGACGAGTGCGACCAGAATCATTGTCAGGAAAAAATGTTTTCTAAACAAGTCAACGCCTCCCGCAAAAACTTTTAAGCAAAAAAGTTTCCGCCACTATAGCAGTTCAATCTGAAAAGTTTATTAAAATTCGTTTGCCGCGCCGTAACGATTGTGCTAAGATAAGCGACAGGTTACTTTTGATATCGAAGTTTGTTGCTTCGATTCGGCTCAATTTCAAAATTGTGTTTGCTGATTTACTTTTTCTTTGCTTGTCCAAAGAAAAAGTAACAAAAAGAAACGACACTCCTGCGGAGAGCTTGCTCGTTCGTTGTTCAAGCGTATGAGAAATCGTGCGTTGTCGTGTCCGCAATATTTGCATCACGCAAATGTTGCGGACGAGGCCGACATCCCTGTCGGCCTCAAATTACGCATTGAATTTGTCGGAACCGTGTTCGTTAAAATTTTTGGAGGTTTTGAAATGAAATCAATTTGCGTGATACCTGCGCGTTATTCTTCGACTCGTCTGCCCGGCAAACCGCTCAAAGAAATTTGCGGCGTACCGATGATTTGTCGCGTGTGGCAACGGGCGCGCCGTGCAAAATCCGTCGCCGACGTTATTGTTGCAACCGACGACGAAAGAATTTTTGACGCTGTCGAAAAATTTTCGGGGCGTGCGATTATGACGCGTGCCGACCACAAAACCGGAACCGACCGATTGGCGGAAGTTGCCGAAAAATTTCCTGACGTTGATATCATCGTCAACGTGCAGGGCGACGAACCGTTGATTGAACCGACGTTGATTGACGAACTTATTGCCGAATTCGCCGACGAAAATTTACAAATGGCGACCGTCGCGACCGAAATGACCGACGAAGACGAATTCAAAAATCCCAACAACGTCAAAGTCGTTCTCGACCGCTACAACGACGCAATGTATTTTTCGCGGGCGATGATTCCGTATCCGCGCAACGAAGGCAAGTCGAAAATTTTCAAGCACATTGGCATTTACGCTTACCGCAGAAATTTTTTGCTCGACTACGCGAAAATGGAGCCGACGCCGCTTGAGCAATCCGAATCACTCGAACAGTTGCGCGCTTTGGAAAACGGCTTTAAAATTCGCGTGATAAAAAGTTCGTGCCGTTTCGTCGGCGTCGACACCGAAGAAGATTTAAAACTTGTCAACGAAATTTATTCACGGGAGGGCTTGGCGTGAACATTGTCAAAGTCGGGAATATCGAATTTGGCGGCGGGCAACTTGTTTTGCTTGCCGGACCTTGCGTGCTTGAAGGTTTCGAGCGCAGTCTTTTAATCGGGCGTCGTGCCAAAGAAATTGCCGAACGTTTGAAAATCCCGTATATTTTTAAGGCGTCCTTCGACAAGGCTAATCGTTCGTCGATAAAAAGTTATCGCGGTCCCGGTCTCAAAGACGGCTTGAAAATTTTGGCGGACATCAAACGCAAATTGAACGTGCCGATTGTCACGGACATTCACGAAAGTTTTCAAGCGGCTCCCGTTGCGGAAGTGGCGGACATTTTGCAAATTCCCGCGTTCCTGTGCAGGCAGACGGATTTACTTGTTGCGGCGGCGAAAACCGGCAAAGTCGTCAACGTCAAGAAAGCTCAATTTTTATCTGCGCGGGACATGATTAACGTCGTCGAAAAACTTCGTGCGAGTGGCACCGAAAAAATTTTGCTGACGGAACGCGGGACATCTTTCGGCTATAACAATCTGGTCGTCGACATGCGCGGACTGCCGATTATGCGCGGATTTAATTGTCCCGTGATTTTCGACGGAACTCACAGCGTGCAACTGCCGGGCGGCGCGGGAACTTCGTCGGGCGGTCAACGTGAATTCGTCGAGCCGTTGGTCAAAGCGGCGTGTGCGGTCGGTGTCGACGGACTGTTTGTGGAAGTTCACGACAATCCCGCCGAAGGTTTATCGGACGGCGCGAACATGATTCCGCTTGACAATTTGGAAAAACTTTTGTCGGGCGCATTGAAAATTCACGAGTCTGCGAAAGAGCTTTGAGTTTCAAGCTTTAAAAATTTCGTTATTCCCCGGAGGTTGTCGGTAAATTAATTAACGACAATCAGAGGCCGTCACGGATGACGGCCTCCGCCCGCGGCACGGGTTGTCGATGAATCCTAATTACGAACGACTAACGCCCCTGCGAGGGCGAACGCGAACTGGTGAGCGTGAGGTTTTCTTTGGGCATGCAAAGAAAGTAACATCTAAAAACGCAAAAATTTACCGACAGCCCCTGAAAGCTGACAGCTTACAAAGGAGCGTTGACATGATTAAAGAAAAAGCGATTGAAACTTTACAGATTGAAGCGACGGCGCAACTTTTAAAAAGTTGACAAACAGTTGACGCGCTTTGGCGTTTCATAAATCGAATTTGTTTGCCGCGTTTAAACTTGATGGACATTTTTACAACGAGGTCTTCACATGATTAAGGATAAAGCGATTGAAACTTTACAAATCGAAGCGACGGCGATTGAACATTTAATCCCGCGCATTAACGACGAATTTGTTGCGGCGGTCAAAAAAATCATGAGCTGTCGCGGGCGCGTGGCGGTCACCGGCATGGGCAAATCCGGTCACGTCGGCAAAAAAATCGCGGCAACTCTCGCGTCAACGGGCACGCCGTCATTTTTCATGCACCCCGCCGAAGCTTATCACGGCGATTTGGGAATGCTCACCGAAAACGACGTGTTGATTGCCATTTCAAACAGCGGCGAATCGTCGGAGATTGTCAACATTCTGCCCGTCGTGCGGCGAATCGGCGCGGAAATTATTGCAATGTGCGGCAAGCGAACTTCGACCTTGGGCAAGAACTGCGATTATTTTATCGACATCGGCGTTGAGCGCGAAGCCTGTCCGTTGGGCTTAGCACCGACCGCGTCGACAACCGCGACACTTGCAATGGGCGACGCGTTGGCAATGGCGTTGATGGATGAAAAAAATTTCACGTCGAAAGATTTTGCGTTGTTTCACCCCGGCGGCGCGTTGGGACGAAAACTTTTGCTTACCGTCGGCGACGTTATGCACACGGGCGAAGACAACCCGATTGTCGCGCTTGGTGCCACAACCAAAGATGCGCTGTTCGAGATGACTTCCAAAGGTTTGGGCGCGGTTTCCGTCGTCGACGAGAATAAAAAATTTGTCGGGCTTGTCACGGACGGGATTATTCGTCGTGCGCTGGAAAAAAATCACGATTTCCTTGATGAGCCTGTCGAACACGTCATGTTCACGACGCCGCTGGTTATCAGTGCGGACAAACTTGCGGCGGCGGCACTGTCGGTTATGGAAAAACACAAACCGCGTCCCGTGACTGTCCTGCCCGTTATCGACGAAAAAAAATTTCCCGTCGGCATGATTCACCTGACGGACTTGTTGCGTCAAGGCGTCGTTTAAAGCAATTAGAAATTAGGAATGTGAAAATCCGGCCGTCACGGATGACGACCTCGCCTGCGTATTTCGCGTGATGCGAAATTTGCGGGCAACACCAAGCACGGATTATCGCAACGTTTTTACAGCAAACGAGTAACGCTCCACGTGCGGGCGCGAACTTCTTTGCTACTTTCTTTCGTCGCTGAAAAAAAGTAGACTTCAAAAACCAATTTGGAATTAGGAATGTGAAATTAATTTTTCCCTTACATGGAGTTGTTTGACATGAAAATTTCCGGTGACGCTCTCGACCGAGCAAAAAAAATCCGGCTGATTATTTTCGACGTGGACGGCGTTTTGACGGACGGCAGATTGAACATCGGCGCGAACGGCGAAATTTTTAAATCGTTTCATTGCCGCGACGGTTTCGGAATTACTTTGGCTCATTCGTGCGGAATCAAAACCGCGATTATCACGGGACGAACTTCCGAAATAACTTCAACCCGCGCAGATGAATTGAAAATTTCCGCTGTGTTTCAAGGCAACCTGAACAAGCGCGGTGCTTACAAAAAAATCAAGGAGCAATTCGGCTTGACGGACGACGAAATTTGTTACGTCGCGGATGACGTTGTCGACTTGCCCGTTTTCGTTCAAGTCGGTTTTCGTGCGGCTGTCGGTGACGCGTCGCCCGAAGTTCTCGAACGTGCGCATTTCGTCGCGAACAATTTCGGCGGACACGGCGCGGTTCGCGAAATCACAGAATTTATTTTGAAGGCAAAAGGATTTTGGCAACGAATTATCGAACGCTACACTTCGCCCGATTCGGACGACGACGGTTTTAAAAATCTCAACCAATAAATTTTCGGAGGCAAATTCATGATTGAAATTTCGGGTTTGCGCAGATACGTAACCGACAGTAACACGGCGCGGCTTGAGGCGGATATAAAATTTGTCGACATTGACGGCGAAGCTCCTGCCGAAACAATGTGGTTTGAAATTGATTCAAATTACGGCGGAATGCTTGTCGACGACACTTACGATCCGTTTATGCTTATCGGGCTGTATTTGGCAATGTATTATCATACCGATTTAAAAATTTGCGGCAACGTTTCCAAAAAGCTCTACAAAAATTTGACATGGTACGCGCAAAAAATTCTATGCGATTTTTCAAGCGACCTTTCGCCCGCGAAAATTTTCGTCGACGGTTTTGCTCCGACTGTGGCAACGGGAACTTTAATCGGCACAGGCATTTCCTGCGGCGTGGATTCGCTGTCGACTCTTTATGACAAGTTTGTCTGCGAAGATGATGACGATTATAAAATCAACGCGCTGTTTTTCTTCAACTGCGGCTCAAACGGTCTCATGGAAGACGGTTTCACTGCGTCGCTTGCTTCTGTTCGTTGCGAACGAAGTATTTCCGTTGCAAAAGAATTGGGTTTGCCGCTCGTTCCCGTCGATACCAATCTGCATCAATTTTGGCGCGAAGAATACGGCGAAACTTTATTTTTCTTGTCGATTTATGCCTGCGTGCTGTCTCTGCAAAATGCAATTCGGCGTTATTACACGTCAAGCGGTTCCAGCTACTTTCAAATTAAAGCCAACGGTGTTTCCTATGAAAATCACGACCTGTCCAGTTTTTGCGAATCATTTTTCTTGCCGCTGATTCAAACGGAGCGCACGGAATTGATTGTCGACGGTTGCCAATATACTCGCGTCGACAAAATAAAAAAGCTCGCCGATTGGGACATTGCGCAAAAATATTTGAACGTTTGCCGCATGTACAGCGAAGATGCCCACAACTGCGGCGAATGCGGGAAATGCCTGCGAACTTTGATTGTACTGGAGATTTTGGGTAAGCTCGACGACTTTGCGGATATTTTCGACCTTGACGCTTACAAAAAACAATCTTTGAATAACAAAGCGAAATGCGTTGCCGAGGTCGATAAGGATGTTTTTTGCAAAGAAATTCTCGATTTGGCGGCAAAAAAAAATTTCCCGATGCCTCAGCGTCGCGATTGTTATGTACTCAACAAACAAGTCGTGATTTTTGGTTAATAAATTTTCGGAGGTAACACATGCTGTATAACACGCTGATGATGATGAGCAGACTTGTTCGGCTCCTGCCCTATGACGTGCTTTTATTTTTGGGGCGGGTGCTGGGGAATTTGTATTACCTGCTTATCAAAAAGCAGCGCGAACGGGCGGTTGCACAGATGATGCCTGCGTTGAATATTTCCGAAGACGAGGCGCGAAAACTTGTTCGAGCGTCGTTCGTGAATTTGGCGCGGAACATGCTGGATATTTTTTACATGCCGAATCTCAACGAAAAAAATTTGTCGCAGTACGTCGAAATCGATCAC
>JAFUYE010000148.1 GCA_017470715.1 Selenomonadaceae bacterium | reverse complement strand
GTTCGGTCCATATCCATCGCGGGCGTCAGATATTTGAGAGGGGTTGCTCTTAGTACGAGAGGACCGGAGTGAACGAACCTACGGTGTATCAGTTGTCGCGCCAGCGGCACAGCTGAGTAGCTGCGTTCGGAAAGGATAAACGCTGAAAGCATCTAAGCGTGAAACCTGCCTCAAGATGAGATATCTTTTAAGACTCCTTGCAGATTACAAGGTTGATAGGTCGGGAGTGTAAGTGCGGTAACGCATTCAGCTGACCGATACTAATAAGTCGTTTGCTTTTCTTAAACCAACAATCCTATGTGTTGTTTCTCCTGTGCGATTTTCAGGGAACTCAATCAAGTTCCTTGCGCTTTTGATAAGTTTCAAAAGTCTCCGGTGAAGATGGCTGAGTGGTTCCACCTGTTCCCATTCCGAACACAGCAGTTAAGCACTCATACGCCGAAAGTACTTGGGTGGCGACGCCCCGGGAGGATAGGTATTCGCCGGTTAAAATCTCAGCCTTGGGTCTGGAAAGATTCAAGGCTGATTTTGAAAATGGCGGCTCTGGTGAAGTGGTTAACACGTCGGATTGTGGCTCCGATATGCGTGGGTTCGATTCCCACGAGTCGCCCCACAGGGGTATAGCTCAATTGGTAGAGCAACGGTCTCCAAAACCGTAGGCTGAGGGTTCAAGTCCTTCTGCCCCTGCCACAAGAAAATCCGAGCCGTGTTCTTGCGAACGCGGCTTTTTGATTGTCGGAGGTGTTTGTCATGAACGTATTGATGCGCTGGGGAATTCGTGCAATAATCGCCGTCGCGGCGGCTCATTTGATTTTTTGTCTGTTCATGCTGGTCAAAGTGATGACTGCTTGACATGTCGGAAGGGTGTTTTACATGACTGAACTTGAAAAATTGCGCGCCGGTTTGGAATTTTGTTTCACCGACCCCGAAGTCGACGCGCTCAAATTAACCGCCGTGAAACTTTGCCAAAAACTCAATGTGACGGACGTTACCGATTACGAGACGCGGGAAAAAATTATTCGTGAATTGTTCGGAAGTGCGGGACAAAATCCGGTCGTCTTGCCCGTGTTCAATTGCGACAACGGCAAAAATATTCATGTCGGTGACAACTTCCTTGCCAATTACAATGTGACGATTTTGGACATTGTGAGCGTGACAATCGGCAACAACGTCATGATTGCGCCGCATACTCTGATAACGACAATTGGTCACCCGTTAAGTCCCGCGAAAAGGCGCAAAAGTATCGGTGTCACGGCTCCGGTTTCAATCGGCGATGACGTGTGGATTGGCGCGAACGTAACGATTTTGCCCGGCGTGACGATTGGCAATAACGTCGTGATTGCGGCGGGCGCGGTCGTTACAAAAAATGTTCCCGACAATTCGTTGTTCGGCGGCGTGCCTGCGAAATTTATTAAAACCATTCCAAATGACGTGGAGTAAATTGACTCGACAAGCAAATTATATCGAACAAAAAAACGGCGGGAAGTTCTCCCGTCGTTTTAAATTTCCGTGAAGCAATTAATTTCTTCGCGCAGATATTGTCGGTTGCGGAAAATTTTTTATCTGCGTCGACCGGCTTTAGCTTCGTAAGCAACCTGCATGTTTTGAATTGCGGGCTTGAAATTCTGATTCACCGACAAAGCGCGAGTGTAACAGTCAATCGCCGCATCGTAGTCGCCGAGTTGATAGTAGCACAGCCCCAAATTGTTAAATGAGTCGGTCAAATTGGATCCGAGCTCGATAGCCTTTTTGAAGTCGACAATGGCTCTCTGATAATCTTTTTTGTCAAAGTAGACTAAACCTCGATTGTTGTACGCCGTGCCGTATTTGGGGTTAATCGCAAGTGCCGCGTCGAAGTCCGCAAGTGCTTTATCGTTTTGTTTAAGTGACCAGTAACAGGCACCGCGAGCCGAAAAAATTTCATCGGTTTTTATGCCGAGTTCCATGGCACGGGACAAATCTTCAATGGCTTTTTCGTCGTTGGGCATCCACGAATAAACCGCGCCACGATTTTGATATGCTTCGGCGTAATTCGGATTCAGCTCAATAGCGCGAGTCAAATCGTTGATTGCGCGTGCGTAAATTTCGTTGCTGCTTCGACCGCTTATCTGTTGATAATTCGCCATTTTGCCCGTTATCAAGCCGCGATTGCTGTAGGCGACGGCGTCATTTGGATTGATTTCAACGGCACGATTGTAGTCGTTGTAAGCGTCATCAAAACGACCGAGTTTTTCGTAAACCGTGGCGCGATTGTTGTAAGCGTCCGCGTAATCGGGCTTGAGTTCAATGGCGCGTGTAAAGTCGGCAATGGCTTTGTCGTAGTCCTTTTTCATTTTGTAAGCGACGCCGCGATTTTGATAGGCAACGGCATTTGTCGGGTCGGCTTGAATTTTTTGTGTGTACTGAACTATCGCGCTGTCGGGGTCGAAATTCAACGGTGCGGCACTTGCGGGAGCCGTCAACAGCGACATTGCCAAAAATCCGCCGACGATTATCCGAGAAAATTTTTTCCGCAACATGTCAATTCCTCCTCAGTACAGGAAGACAACGGCAGTTTTGTTGAGAAAACCGCTTGTGCCGTTTTCGATAAGCAATCTGTTGCCGTCCGCCACTGAAATGACGGGATTCGCGTTGTGATCCTCAAGGCGTTCCGCTTTAAAAATCAACGGTTTGGAACCTGCGCGGGCAGCTTTGCTTTGGTCGTTCGCGTAATCGGCCATACCGTCACGGACAACAAGATCGTAATTCAAATTTTCGTGTCCGTAAAGTTTGACGCCGTTTGAATTTTTGATGACGGGGCTCATGACGGGATTCAGTCCGAGACCGCGACAGTCAATGATAATGCCTGTGTAACCGCCGATAGCCGCCATAGGTGAATTTCCGCCGCCATTAATGACCCTAAAACCTGAGGCACCGCCGGTGTTGCTGTCTGCAGGCATTGACGGAATGACTTCGGGCGCGGGCTCAGGAAACGTTTCGACTACGGGCGGAGGCGGAGGCATAACTGCGTTGGCAAGTCCGTTGTCGCCGAACATGGGCATTTCCATTGTGACGGAATATCCGCCGCCGGCAAGTTCACCTTCGCTGACGATTCGGGCACCTTTGATAAGCGCGCTGACTTTTGTTTTGACAACGTCGGAAGTAAGCATCATCTGTTCGACGGTAGTTTCCGAATCAACTTGCACGCCGTGAACCATTTCCGCCAACTGACGATAAGCGTCCGCAATCGCCGCACGTTTGGCAATCATCATAGCTTGCGCGGGAACTCTCACCAACGCGGGATTGGCAGCACCCATGCCCGTAACGCTGATAACTTTGCCGCCCCAGTCGACGGCCGCTTCCGCACGAACGCCCGCAAGTAAAAACATTGCGACGAACAGCGCGGTCAAACACGAAAATAATTTCTTCATGTAAATCATCTCCTTAAAAATTTTCTGTTGACAGGATTATTTCGCACGTCCGGAAATAATCCTGCACGATGGAATTAACATTGCGTTAAATCAATTACTCTTTGGTAATGGATTCGGCGGCGGCTTGCTGTTCTTTCTTGCTCGGATCTTTTATGCCGCGTGTCTTGCGATATTCTTTCGTTGCTTCGCTCAATAATTTGGAACGGTCACTGCGAAGTTTCAACGCCGCTTGAACTTCTTTCGCAACGGTGATAATGTCGCCCAAGCCGCTCAAATTTCCCGACGTGATACCTTTGGCACTTGACGCGATAATTATGCCCGCTTGTGTGCTTGCGACGCCCGCCATAAAATTCGAAGTCGCTCGCTGATTGTTGGCGGTTTTGACAAATTCGTCGATTTTCTTGAGTTTCTCTTCGTCACCGGAGGCCAACGCGTCCGCCAAATATTGTTTCGCCTTAGCCGCACGCTGCTTGTCATCTTCGGCACCGTTTTTCATATTCGTACCCGCGTCGCCGGCTTTCAAAGCTGATTTGGCTACCTGATTGGTTGCGATAATATCTTTGTTGGCAATGCTGTCGTCGGTGGCGGTCAAAATATTTTTATACGCAGTGTCGAGCAATGAAATCGAGTAGGCAAAATTCTCAATCATCTTATCATGAGCTTTCTTGGGGTCGTTGGTTGTGATTCCCAAAGCATCGCCGACAGTGCCGAGAATGTTACCGAATCCGCCCAAACCTGCTTGCGCAGTCGGAGTGTTCGCCGTGAATGTCACCGTTGCGAAACCGACTGCAACAAGTCCCGCCGCCGCACGTTTAAAAAATTTTTTCATTGAAGTAAGCCGCCTTTCGTAAAAAAATTAATTGTTTGACCAATACTTGACTAAAGCGTCCGTGATTGATTTCGAGGACGTGACTGCCGCTTTTTCAAACAGGAAACGCCCGACGCGATTTAAATCCTTCATGCGCAAAATGTCGCTGCCTTCGTAGTTGTCGATGACTTTGAAATTGTTCAGACAGTCCAGCGCACGAATGTTTATTTCACAAGATGCGGTAAAGCCGTCCGCGTCTTCTTCCTCTTTCGCCATAATAATTTCGCCGACAATCGCCGTGCAAATCGCGGGATTTTCGGCGGATTTTTTCTTGACGAATTCGACAAAGCCGTCAAAGTTCATCAAGCGCGTTTGATTCAGTTCGCCGACAACTTCATCCGCGTTGGCAACGTTAAATTTGTTTTCTTTAAGGCGCGTCATGTATCGCTGAAGAATGACGCTTTCGGCAGTTTGAATTTGTTCTTCGCTTGCACCGTTCCCGACGAAACGAACGAAAACATAAACTTCGCGGGTTTCGTCATTGGCGTGAGCGGCTTTGACGAGTTTGCCGAGTTCCGCTTGCAGTTCGGTATATTTGATTTCGATTCTGCCGGTGACGACGAACGCGCCCGAAGAATTTTTGCTTTTCTTGTCGACGTGAACTTGAGCGATAAATTCTCTGTAGCGTTTGACAAGCTGTTGATAGGGCGAATTTTCGTCTTCGTTGCGTTCGGTAATTTGAGCCAACACGCGCTTAATCGTTGAAAGTTTCATATCTTCAATCGCGGCGACTTCCGTCGTGCCTTTACCGCCCGAAGGAATTCCACGCGGCGGGTCTTTTGCCAACGCCACGGCTGACGAAAATATTTGCACGAGCAACGCCAAAATCGTCACGGCGAAAATTTTTCCGAAAAGATTTTTCATGTCGTCACCTCAAAACATCAGCTGAATTTTCGTTGCGCCGAGATCGCCCGCGCTTCCGCTGCCCTGTTGAATTCCGGGGATTGAATCAATCAAAGCTTGCACCAGTTCGCCGATAACCGAATAAGCGTCCGTCGACACGAAGAAAGATAACGTCGTCGGATTCGGGCGCGTCATGCGGATAACTTTGCATTTTGCGTTTGCGAGTCCGGCTTTAATCGCGGGATATTGCGCCTGATAATTTGTGACGTTGGAAACAATGACGGTCGTTTTTATGTTGGTGTAACCGCCGCGAGTTTCGCGTTGCACGGTCTCCAAAGCTTGTTTCGCCAAAGAGTCGATTGCTTCACGCGTGGCAGTTTCTTTCGCGTTGAAAATCGCTTCACTTTGGGTAGACGCGACACCTTTGACAAATTTGCTGAACACGTCCACTTCGCTTGAATCAAGCCCGATTAACTCAAACGACGCGTGAACAGTTGCCTCATAAACGCCGTTGACTTTGCGAACGGATTCTTCGGACAAGACGCCGCGCAGTAAAGCGTTTTCCTCTTCGCGAAATTGATTGGCAATGGCACGCGCTCTGATTCGCACGTCGGGCGCGGAATAATTGTTGATGAGATAATTGACGACGTTGTCATTTGTCACCGCACGCAAGCCGACTTGTTTCAATTTCGCGTTGATGTAGTCGCTAAATTCGGGCGTGTAGTTGTATGTGCCGGAAAGATTTTTTTGCGTGACGGCAACCATGATTCCGCCGCGTGAATTTGAATCGTTGACGTTGGCATCGAGTTGCGATTTCAAATCCTGAGCGAATTCGCGAATTCTCTGCGCGCTTGCTTCAACGTCCAATTCGACGTAAAAAATTTCGCCGCGAACTTCCTCTTTGATGACGCGGTTAATGTTTACGTAGCCATCGGATTTCAAAGAAATTTCGTCCTTGACGACCATGAAATTGGCAACTTCGGTTGTGCTTTGAACGTGAACACCGACAGCCGCTTCGACAGCCTCACGCATTGCCTGCTTGCGAGCTTCTTTTTTCGCACCGTCAATGTCGCCGTTGACAATCGGGGCATAACCTTTGACGATAACCGCTTCGGCGGGCGAAATTGTTCCGACAAAAAATGCACAGACAGCGAAGGTCAGTACAAAAAATTTAGTCAAAAAATTTTTCATTACTTAACCTTCTTTCCTGCCTGTGCCGCCGCAGATTTCACCGCCGCACCAATCATCAAACCGCCGAAAATTTCGCGTTCGTCTTTGATAATTTTGTTCGCGGACGACGTGTCTTTGAGATATTCTTCGGTAATGTCGTTGGTCACTTCGATTTTTTTGCCGTCAATCGTGCTTTCCATCCACAGCCGATAAGCTTTGAAACCGTTGATGTTTGAAACTTGTTTGGTTTGAACTTCCGCAGAGCCGATACCCGAAACGTTCAGATAAATTTTGTGGTCAACGCTTGCGGGCATACGAACGGTTTTTTCGCCGGAATGCGACGTGCTCATTTTCGCGACGTAAAAACCTTGCGTTGCGTCAATCGTCCAGTTTGAAGTATCGCCTTGCAAAATCATCGGGTAAACGACGTTGCCGGTGTGCGCGGCAAAATCGCTCGTGAAAATATTTCCGCAAATGCGTTGCATCAAACGGTTCATGCCCAAAATACCTTTAGCTTTTTCGGAAGTGTAAGAAATATTTTCGACGCGATAAGTTTCGCCGGCCAGCTTTTTATCGGTCAAGGTTTTGAGAACTTTTTTGTATTTGGTAAAGTCCAAATTCTTTTTAATCATGCTGACGGTAAAATTCGTGTAGATTTGAGCAAGTTCCGCCTTGTCGCGTTGCGTCATCTGCGCAAAATTATTCGACAGCGGTATCGACTCGTAATAATGCACGGGAATATTGCCCAAAATCGTCAACGCGCCGTCGTCGTCCTCGCTGCAAAAGGCAATATCCAAAGCCGAAATAATTATGTATTTGTAGTGCGGCGTGCCGTTTATCTGATAAACCTGTTCAATCGCGTAATCAATGACGACAATCGGAACCAACGCAATGGGAGCGTCGCCGACAGTCGCGTCCGAAAGTTCGCTGTTCAATTCGGAAACGTCGTTGCCCTCGAAAGAAGTTTTGAGTTTGAACGGCAACTTTGCGCCTTGTTCTTTAAGTTTGGCGTCAATCGCGGCGGCAATTTTTTCGCGATTTTCGCGTTGCTCTTCAGCCGTGCCCGCGTTCAAAAGTTGATAGCCGCGTCGTCTTTGCGCAGTTTGGTCGTCACCTGCAACGTTCATCGTGTAAACGTCGTGCGCCCAAACAATTTCCGGCAACTGTTTCGCTGCTTCCGCCGTGCCGAAAATTCCGAATGCGAACATCGCCGCAACAAAAAAAATCTGCGGGCAAAATTGTCCGAAATTCTTCCGCAACACTCCGACAAGTTTACGCATAAAAATTCCTCCTTCGTGATAATAAACTGAAAGTCCAGAATCTTGACGATTTTATTTTAATGCACGACGGAAAGGGTAGTCAACAAATTTTTTATTGGAGTCTTGCAAAATTTTATATATGCGATTTGCAAATGCGTTTCGGTAAAATTGTCGCGGCGAAAAATTTTGCGCAAAAAAATCCCCGCCGTGAAAGTAACTGTTTATCAAAATCAGTATACAACACAACGGGGGATTTGTCGGTAACCTGTCAAGTAACTTTTTCAACGCGTTTTGTCGACTTGCCGAACGGCTTCCGATAAAATTATCGCGGCGGAAGTTGCGACGTTCAAACTTTCGGCGTGCCCGCGCATCGGGATAAAAATTTTTCGGGCGACGGATAAAATTTTTTCCGAAACGCCGGTCGCTTCCGAACCGAAAACTATTGCGACGGGATTTTTCGCGAAGTCGTGACGGAAATAAATTTCTGCCGACGAATCGACTGCCGCCGCCAAAATCTTTCGCGAAGTCATTGCCGACAAAAATTCTTCGTGCGTCATTGTCGCAATCGGTAAGTAAAAAATCGCGCCCATTGACGAGCGAATAACTTTCGGGTTGAAAATTTCCGCCGAGCCGTCCAATAAAATTACGCCGCAATCGAACGCTGCCGCTGTCCGCAAAATTGTTCCGACGTTGCCGGGGTCTTGCACACCGTCAAGCACGGCGATTATTTTTTTTGTGGAGACTTCCTCAAGCGTCGAAAATTTTTGTCGCACAACCAGCAAAATTCCCTGCGGCGTTTGCGTGTCGGAAATTTTTTCAAGCGTCGACGACGGAATTTCTTCGAGCGGCGCAAATTTTTTCAGTCGTTCAATCAAAATTTTTGCGCGTTCGTCCGACAAAAATTCCCGTGTAAAAAATCCGAACTCAATCTGCGCGGGCGGAACTTCTTCGCATAATCGCAAACCTTCCGCGACGAAAAGTTTCAGTTCATGACGGAATTTTTTCTGTGACAACTTGCGAACAAGTTTTATTTGGGCATTTGACATTTTAAATCCTCCGCTATAAAATTTCGGGCGTATTGATAAAAGTTTTCGAGGAGTGATTGATTTGAAGAAGACCTATAAAATCGACGTGGACTGTGCAAACTGCGCGAGCCTGATGGAAGACGAGGCGAAAAAAACTTCCGGCGTGAAAGATGCCGTGGTTAATTTCATGACGCTCAAGATGAAAGTCGAATTTGATGACGGCGTCGAACCCCGCGAAGTTATGGAACGTGTCCGCGAAAATTGCAAGCGCGTCGAAAAGGACTGCGAGATCTTTTTATGAACGACAAGCAGAAAAAAAATCTTGCGCGAATCATAATCGCGGCGGCATTGTTAATCGCGCTGAACTTCGTCGAAACGGCGGGCGTCACGCGATTTATTTTTTATCTGGTGCCGTATTTAATCGTCGGCTATGATATTTTGCTTAAAGCGTTTCACGGGCTGAAAAATCTTCGCGCACTGGACGAAAGTTTGTTGATGACGATAGCGACGGTCGGAGCGTTCGCGCTGGCAATTCACGACGACGGCGATTACAACGAAGCCATTGCGGTTATGCTATTCTACCAAATCGGCGAATGGTTTCAAAGTTACGCGGTCGGGCGCAGTCGCAAAAATATTTCGGAACTCATGGACATTCGCCCCGATTTCGCGAACATTGAAACTGACGACGGACTTGAGCAGGTTGACCCCGATGAAGTCGAAGTTGGCACGATTATCGTCGTTCAGCCGGGCGAAAAAATTCCGATTGACGGCGTTATCGTCGACGGAAATTCGACGCTTAACACGGTTGCGCTGACGGGCGAAAGTTTGCCGCGTGAAGTTTCGACGGGCGACGAAGTTATCAGCGGTTGCATTAATTTAAACGGCGTCTTGAAAATCCGCACGACTAAAGAATTCGACGAATCCACCGCGTCAAAAATTTTGGAACTCGTTGAGGACGCAAGTTCCCGAAAATCCAAGTCCGAAAATTTCATCACGAAATTTGCACGAATTTACACGCCCGCCGTCGTAATCTGCGCGGCTTTGTTGGCGATTGTCCCGCCGATTTTTACGGGCGATTGGGGCACGTGGATTTATCGTGCGCTGATTTTTCTGGTGATAAGTTGTCCGTGCGCGTTGGTGATAAGCATTCCGCTGAGTTTTTTTGCGGGTATCGGCGGCGCAAGTCGCGACGGAATTTTAATCAAGGGCTCCAATTTTCTTGAGACGCTTGCCGAAGTCAAAACCGTCGTCATGGACAAGACCGGCACGTTGACGCAAGGCAGTTTCGACGTTGACGCCGTGCACAGCAAAAATTTAAATTTTGACGCCGAAAAACTTTTACACCTTGCCGCGCATGTCGAAAGATATTCAACGCACCCGATAGCGAATTCCCTGCGAAAAGCTTATCCGCACGAACACGACGATTGCACTGTTGATAACGTCGAAGAAATTGCCGGTCGCGGAATTCGGGCAACGATTAACGGTCAAGTCGTCTGTGTCGGCAACGAAAAATTTATGACGGATGTCGGCGCGCAGGCGGTTCACTGCCACAAAGTCGGCACGGTGATTCATGTCGCGGTTGACGGTCAATACGCGGGGCACGTCGTCATTTCGGACGCGATTAAACCGCACGCCAAAGAATCCGTTACCGATATGAAAAATTCCGGCGTCGAAAAAATTTTCATGCTCACGGGCGACAGCGAAAAAATTGCGTCGAAAGTTGCCGCAGAACTCGGTATCGAAAATTATCGCAGTGAACTTTTGCCCGCCGATAAAGTCACGGAGTTTGAAAAAATTTTGTCCGCGTCGAACGGCAAAGTTGCGTTTGTCGGCGACGGAATTAACGATGCTCCCGTTTTGTCCCGCGCAGATGTCGGAATTGCAATGGGCGCACTCGGTTCCGACGCGGCGATTGAGGCGGCTGACGTGGTTTTGATGGACGACGACCCGTTGAAAATTTCGCGGGCAATAAAAATTTCGCGCAAATGTTTGGCAATCGTCAAACAAAATATCGTCTTTGCAATCGGCGTGAAGTTCGCGTGCCTGATTCTCGGCGCAATCGGTATCGCGAACATGTGGGCGGCGATTTTCGCTGATGTCGGCGTCATGATTCTTGCCGTGCTGAATTCAATCCGGACGCTTGTTGTCCCGAAAACAAATTGACGTTATCGCAAAAAAAATCCCGTCACTAACGACGGGATAATTTTTTTACATTTCAACGAGGCGACCGCTGCCCAACAGGTACAAATATTTTTCGCTGATTTTAAGTTTGAGCAGAGCTTCCAACGCCGCCGCATACAAATCAATTTGCAATCGGTAACGGTCGGCAATGTCGTCAGAATCGCGGTCAGTCTTGTAGTCAAGCAAAATCCAACGTCCCGCCGCGTCTTGAAACAGCAAGTCGATAATGCCTTGGACAAAAATTTTTTCGTCGACGTTGAAAAATTTCTTCGCGTCAATCGGGCGGCTGAACGGCATTTCGCGATAAATTTCCTGCGCGGCAAGCAAGCGTTTGCCGAGTTTGCTTTTGAAGAATTTCGCAATTTCGTCCGTGCGAACAATTTTTGCGTGTTCGGCGGGAATAATTTCGCGTCGGGCAAGTTCGTCAACCTGCGCGGAAATTCCCGTTGCGGACAAGTCGCCGCTCAAGTTCAAACTTTGCATGATTTTATGCATGAGCGTACCGAATTCCGCGCCGGAAAGTTTTTTCGTCTGCAAAAAGTTCGGTCTGCGATAAGCGAAATTTGGAGCTGAAAAATAATTCCTAACTCCTAATTCCTCATTCCAAATTGCTTCTTCGGTGCGGCGTTTGAGTTCGGTGACTGAAAGTTTCGCGGGAATATTTTCGGTCGTCGGTTGAAATTTTTCGGGCGGCTGAAGAATTTTTTCCTGCGCGGCGTCAAGCGAACGTTCCCGAATCGACAGCAAGTTTTGATTCGAGACAATTTTCGATACGATGACATTTGCAAGCGCGTCTTTTATCGGCAACAGCCAATCGAAAAATTGATTCGCCGACAAAATTTCTTGCGCGGTCAAACTGTCGACGGGCTGAATTTTTGTAAGTTTCGACTGTGTTGCCGTGCCGACCAAAATTAATTTTTCCTGCGCCCGCGTCAAGGCAACGTAAAGCGTTCGCAATTCTTCGGCGAGTGATTCTTCCGCGATTTTTTTCGAGACTGCCTGAGTTGCAAGCGTCTTGATTTTCAACTGCGAATTTTTTGGCGTTCGATGCGCTCCGATACCAAGTTCGCTGTGGTGAAAAATTATTCCGCGTGTCGAATCTTCCATGTTGAATCGCTTGCCGCAACCCGCGACGAAAACCACGGGATATTCAAGCCCCTTGCTGCCGTGAATCGTGACGACGTGCACGACGTTTGCACTTTCGCTCAAGATTGACGCCGCCGCCAAATCTTTGCCGAGCCCGCGCAGTTTTTGAATGTTTTCGACGAAACGCGATAACCCGCGGGCGTTTGTTTCCTCAAAAGCTTTGGCACGGTCAATCAGCATTCGCAAATTCGCCTGACGAAGTGCGCCGCGTTCCTGCCTGCCGACAAAATCATAATAGCCCGTTTCGCGATAAAGTTTGCTCAAAAGTTCCGGCACGCTGAGTTGACGGGCTTCGTCGCGCCAACGGTCAAGTGTCGCCAAAAAATTTTTGCATTTGTCCGAGCCGCGCTCAACCGCCGTATAAAAATCCGTGTAACGTTCGGCAAGTCGCAGTTCCGCAAGTTCTTCCGCGCTGAATTTTCCAATCGGGCTGAGCATGACTGCCGCAAGCGGGATGTCTTGCCGTGCGTTGTCCAAAAGCGTCAACAGCGACAACATAACTTGAATTTCCGTCGCCTTGAAGTAATTTTCTTCGTCGGGCACGTAAGCCGGCACGCCGAATTTTTTCAGCGTTTCAAGTATCTCGAACGATTTTGTTTTCGGCGAACGGTGCAAAATTACGATGTCGCGCAGTTCAACGGGACGATAAATTTCGCCGTCGCGCACAAGTTTTTTCGACTCAATCAGCTCGTGAATTTTGCCCGCGATAAAGCGCATCTCAAGTTCAATCGATTTTTCGTCGCCGTCCGAATCGGCGTCAATGATAAACATTTCGGGGCGTTCGTCGAAATAATTTTCGCCGCTCTCGTAACTTGCGCCCAACTTCAAAGCCGCGTCGTCGTCGTAAGTAATTTCGGTTGAACCGCCGATCATGAGCCGCTTAAAAATTTCGTTCACCGCGTCAAGAATCTGTTTGCGACTGCGAAAATTTTGCGCAAGGTTGATGCATTTGTAAGCGGCCATTTTTTCGCGAAAATTTTTTGAATCGACCAAGCGGAAACGATAAATCGACTGCTTCACGTCGCCGACGAAAAATAAATTGTCGCCGCTAGAAATTTTTTGCACTATGGCTTCCTGCACGCCGTTTGTGTCCTGGTATTCGTCGACCATGATGAATTTAAATTTTTCGCGATAAGAATCGGCGACTGCGGGCGAAGTCTCGAAAATTTTCAGCGCGAAATGCTCCATGTCAGCGAAATCGATAATCCCGCGTTCACGTTTGGCGGCAGAAAATTTTTCGTCAAAAGCTTTCGTCACGCGCACAAGTTCGCAAATCGGCTCGTAAAGTTCGCGCAGGTCGGAAATAATTTTCGCCGCATCCGCAATGAAAACTTTTTCGCGAATGTAATTGATTTTGCTTTTGTAACCGTCGCGCAGATTTTGAATTTGTGCCTTGATAATTTTTTGCCCGTCGGAAAGTTTGCCGCCCGAAGTTCTGAACGTACCGAAAGTTATTGCGGAAAGTTTGTCGCGAAGTTTATTCCAATCGGTAAAATTTTTTCCCAACGCTTCGACTTGCGGGCACTCGTCGGCGAAAATTTTTACGGTGATTTTGTATTTGTCGGCAAGTCGTTGAGCTTGTGCGCAGTCGTCGGAAATTTTTTTCAGTGCGTCGTCAATGTTCGGCTTGAGAATTTTAAACCAGATTGTATCTTCAAGTCGGGCGTTCGCGGGCAAATTGTACGGCGTCGGCAAGTCGTCAAGCCAACTTTCGGGGTGCGCCATGCTCAGCGAAAATTTGTGCAGGTCGATAATCATGTCGTGAATGTCGCTGTCGCCCTTGACCGTGCCGCCGAATTCGTCCGTAAAATTTTTAAAGGTTTCACTGCCCGAAGAATAATTTTCCTCGAATAAATCTTCGATGACTTCGCGCTTGAGCAATTCAAGTTCGTTTTCGTCCGCCGTGCGAAATTTCGGATCCAATTCGATTGACGCAAAATTTCTGCGCAGGACGCTTTGGCAAAACGAATCGAACGTTGAAATCTGCGCGCCGTTGAGCAAAATTAATTGACGTTCAAGCCGCGTTTGAAGTTCGTCGTCAAAAGTTTCTTGCAGGCGATTTTCCAATGCGGATTGAATTCGCGTGCGCATTTCGTTTGCCGCCGCCTTGGTGAACGTGACGATTAACATTTCGTCGACTTCGCAAGAATTTTCTTCGACGAGTTTCAAAACGCGTTCGGTCAAAGTTCGTGTTTTGCCGGAGCCTGCCGCCGCCGCGATTAAAAAATTTTCGCCGCGTGCGTTGACTGCCGCAAGTTGTTCAGGTGTCAGTTCCATGATTAAAACTTCAGTTCGCCGCGTTCCAAACGTTCGCGAAGTGTCGGAGCTTTGGCGTCTTTGTCGGCAAGAATCGTCGGCTCAAACGGCCAATCGATTTTAATTTCGGCGTCATCCCAACGAATATTTCCGTCACAATCGGGCGCGTAAAAATTATCCGTCTTGTACTGAATTTCAACATCGTCAGTCAACGTCAAAAATCCGTGCGCGAATCCGCGAGGAATGAGCAACTGTTTTTTGTTTTCGGCGGTGAGTTCGACGGCAACCCACTGCTTGAAAGTTTCGGAACCTTCGCGAATGTCGACAGCCACGTCAAGAAGTTTGCCGCGTGTGCAACGAACGAGTTTTAATTGAGCGAACGGCGCAGTTTGATAGTGAAGTCCGCGCAGAGTGCCCTTGTGAGCCGAGTAAGATTGATTGTCCTGCACGAATTCCATCGTCAAGCCTGCCGCCTGAAATTTTCGTGCCGACCAAGTTTCCATAAACCAGCCGCGTGCGTCACCGAAAACTTTCGGCTCCAAAATCAAAACGCCTTGAAGTTTCGTCTGTGTAACTTGCATAAAAAATTCCTCCCGTGAAATTGATTGTTCGCGCAAAGTTTATCCGTTTTGCGATTAAGCGTCAACTTTCCACGCGACAAAAAAATTTGCTTGCCGCTTTACTTGCAGACAAAAAATGTTATAATGCGCGGCAGTTATCCCCTACAAAATTTTGAGGAGGTCTCCGAATGAAATTTAAAATTCTCGCGCTCGTGTTGCTGTGCAGCCTGATGTTGGGTTGCGGCGCGGCGGGCGGCGGCGACAAAAAAGACAGCGTCGTCTACGTCTACAGCTGGGGCGATTATCTTGACCCCGAAACGCTCAAGATGTTTGAAAAAGAAACCGGCATTCATGTCGTGCTTGACGAATTCGACACCAACGAATCAATGTTTCCGCGTGTCAATGAAGGTGCCGTGCATTACGACGTTATCTGTCCGTCCGATTACATGATTCAGCGGATGTTTTTCAACGATTTACTTCAGCCGCTCGATTTCAACAAACTTCCCAACGCGAAAAAATATATCGGCGCGGAATTCTTCAAGCAAGCGGAAAGTTTCGACCCCGGCAACAAATACGCCGTGCCGTATTGCTGGGGAACCGTCGGCATAATTTACGACAAGACGAAAGTCACCGACCCCGTCGACAGCTGGAATATTCTTTGGAACGAAAAATACGCGGGACAAATTTTGATGCAGGATTCCGCCCGCGATGCCTTGATGATTCCGCTTAAACTCATGGGCAAAAGCATGAACGAAACCGACAAAGACGTTCTTGCGCAGGCTCAAGAAATGCTCATGAAGCAAAAGCCGCTTGTTCAAGCTTACGTCGTCGACGAAGTCAAAGAAAAACTCATCAATTCCGAAGCGGCAATGGGCGTCGTGTTTTCGGGTGAAGCTCCGATTATCTTGAAGGAAAATCCGAACATGGCGTTCGCAATTCCCAAAGAAGGCACGAACTTTTGGATTGACGGTTGGGTCATAACCAAAAACGCCGAAAACGTCGACAACGCGTATAAATTTATCGACTTCATGTGCCGCCCCGAAATTGCCGTCAAGAATTTTGAATACCTCGGTTACTCAACGCCGAACACGGGCGTTCAGGAACTTGTCGAGGACGAAGAACTGAAAAATTCGCCGATTGCTTTCCCGTCGCCCGACGTTTACAAAGGTCAGGAAACTTATAAATATCTCGGCAACGACATGGACGAATATTACAACAGCCTTTGGATGAAAATTAAAGTCGATTGAATGATTGAGCTGAAAACTTTGCAGGCGTATTTTGAATCGGATTCCGTTTTCGTCAGCGACCACGCCGCCAAAAGATTTCGCGAACGCGGTTTGAGGATACGTGACGTGCGCAATGCCGTTCAGTCAGGCGAAATTATCGAACAATATCCCGACGACTATCCTTATCCGAGTTGCTTGATTTTGGGCACATCTTCAAACGGCGAAAAAATTCATGTAGTGATGAGCGACGAGGGTACGGCAAGTCGAATTATAACCGCCTACTTCCCCGACAAGGACAAATGGAGCGACGATTTTAGGACGCGAAGGGAGATTTCAAAATGAATTGCTTGCTTTGCAAAACCGGCACGATGAAAGAATCTACGTCCGCTTACTTCGCGCAACTGAAAAATTGTTACGTGATTATCGAAAACGTTCCCTGCCGAAAGTGCGAGCAATGCGGCGAAATTCTTTATAAAACTTCTGTGCTTGAAAAAATCGAAGACATACTCGACACGCTGGAAAAAATTTCAAGTAAGATTTTCATCGTCGATTATTCTTCGGCGGCATGAAGATGAAACTGCCACGTGAATTTTATCTGCGTGACGGCTTGACGGTTGCTCACGAACTTATCGGCAAAAAGCTCGTCACGAATTTACATGACGGCTTGACGGGCGGAATTATCGTCGAGACAGAAGCTTACATGGGCGCGATTGACGCGGCGGCTCACTCGTACAAAGGCTTGACGGAACGCACGAAAATTTTTTACGGCGCGGGCGGATTCGTTTACGTCTATTTGATTTACGGAATGCACATTTGCACGAACGTCGTCGCCAACGTCGAAAATTTTCCCGAAGCGGTGTTGATTCGTGCCTTGCAACCGACAGACGGAATTGAGCTGATGAAAATTCGTCGCGGGAAAAAAAATCTGCGCGAACTTTGTTCCGGACCGGGTAAACTGTCACAAGCTCTGGGCGTCACGAAAAATTTTTACGGCGCGGATTTGTGCGGTGACGAAATTTTTATCGAGACAACTGATTTTCAAACTGAAGTTGCGGCAACGAAACGAATCAACGTCGATTACGCGGGCGAAGCGGCAAATTTTCTATGGCGATTCGTTGCGGTCGGCAATAAATTTTTAAGCAAATAAAAAACTCCCCGTCAAAATCGGCGGGGAATTTTTTTGTCGAAATTATTTAATCGTGACGAGCGTCGCGCCGGTGCCGCCTTCGTCTTGGTCGGCGAATTGGAAATTTGCAACTGAACCATTCCCGCGCAGATAATTATGCACGCCGACACGCAATGCGCCCGTGCCTTTGCCGTGAATAATCAAAATCTGCTTGAGCCCCGAAAGTTGCGCGTCGTCGATAAATTTTCCGCAAACCTGTTCGGCTTCGTCAACCGTCATGCCGCGAATATCGATTGAGCGCGTAACCGTTTCCATTTTTTGCAACAGACCTGCCGAGCCGCGATTTTGACTTGTCGCAGTCGGTTGCGGCGAAGAATTTTCCTGTTGACCGTGGCTGACGAATCTGCAAACCGAAGTTTTCACCGTCGTCCGAAGTGCGCCGATTTGCACGATTAATTCGTCGCCGTCTTTTTCGATTGACAGCACGGTACCTTTTTGATCGAGGGATTTTATATAAACCGTGTCGCCGATGAAAATTTTTTTCTTGTCAATGCGCGTGCCGACAGATTTATCCGAAATAATTCCCGTCGCGGAATTTAATTCGGCTTCACGCAATTTGTCGCGGGATTGCTGAATGACCTGCTGTCGACGTTTGACGCCCGAATCGTCGAATTGCTCTTTCAACGCGGCGATAATTTCTTCGGCTTCACGTTTGGTTTCGCGAACCATTGCGGCAGATTTTTCCTTCGCCTTGCGGATAATGTCGCCTTTCGTGCGGGCAATTTCGTCGCGCATCTCGGCAATTTTTTTCTCATGCTTGACGATTTGTTGTTGCCGCTCAAAAATTTCTGCGTTGCGTTGTTCGTAAAGCAGTCGTTCACTTTCCAGCGCGGAAAGAATTTTTTCAAAGTTTGCGTGGTCGGCTGTGATTAACTGTTTGGCGCGCAGAATCAAACTTTGCGGCAAGCCCAAACGTTGACTTATCGCGAACGCATTTGACGCGCCGGGTATGCCGATTAAAAGTTTGTACGTTGGGCGAAGAGTTTCCGCGTTGAATTCGACGCAGGCATTTTCAATTCCGTCGGTCGAGTATGCGAAAGTTTTCAGCTCCGAATAATGCGTTGTCGCTATCGTCGCCGCGCCGATTGTCAACAGCCGTTCGAGGATTGACATTGCCAACGCCGCGCCTTCGTCGGGGTCGGTGCCCGCGCCGATTTCGTCGAGCAAAACCAAATCCGTCGCCGTGACTTCGTCGACTATTGCAACGATTTTTTTCATGTGCGCCGAAAATGTCGATAAGCTTTGTTCGATTGATTGTTCGTCGCCGATGTCCGCGAAAATGTTCGTGAAAACCGCAATTCGTGAGCCGAACGCCGCAGGAATGTACAGCCCCGATTGCGTCATCAGTGCCAAAAGTCCCAGCGTCTTCATGGAAACGGTTTTGCCGCCCGTGTTCGGTCCCGTCACCAAAAGCATGGAAAATTTTTCGCCAAGTTGAATGTCGACGGGCACGACTTCAGCCGGATTTATCAGCGGGTGTCGCGCAGATTTCAAGTCCGTGAACTTTTCAAGCAACGGCTCCGTCGCGTTGAGTTCGCGGGCTAATTTTGCTTTGGCGAAAAGTAAATCGAAGTCCGCAAGAATTTTTATGTTGTCGTCAAGCACGTCAAGATTTTTTCGGACAGCGTCGCTCAAATTCCGCAGAATTCGTGCAACCTCATGACGTTCGGCGGCTTCGAGTTCCTTAACGCTGTTGTTCAAATTCACGACGCTCATCGGTTCGATAAAAACCGTCGCGCCCGTTGCCGATTGGTCGTGAACGATACCGGGGAATTGCGATTTATATTCGAGTTTGACGGGCAAAACGTACCTATCGCCGCGCATGGTGACAATCGCGTCTTGAAAAAATTTTTGCTTGCCCGCGTCGTGCAGAATGTTAAAAATTTCGTTCTTGATTCGGCTTTGAGCAGACCTTAAATCGCGGCGAATTTTTTGCAGTTCAACCGTCGCCGTGTCGCGAATCGTGCCGTGTTCGTCAACGGCGTTGTCAAGTTGCCGTTCAAGGTTGCCCAAAATTTCAATTTCGTGAGCGCGTGATTTTAATTGCGGTGCGTCGATTTCGGTTTCCTTGAAAAATTTTTTAACTTGCCGCATGGTGTACATTGTTGACAGCACGTCCAAAAATTCTTCGGCGTCGGCGACACTTCCGAGACGAATTTTTTTGAACGTTTCGCGAACGTCACGAAAACCGCCGAACGGTGGCGAACTTACCGCGAAAATTTTTACGGCTTCGGTCGTCAACGAAAGATTGTAACGCACGGTTTCAAAATCATCGGCGGGCAAAAGTTTCGTCGCCAGTTCCTTGCCGAAATTGCTTGACGCGCAGTCCCGAAGACGCATTAAAACTTTATCGAACTCCAAAGTTGCAAAAGAATTTTTCAGCATTGAATCACTCCGAAAGTTTTTGTCGACATTATAACACGTCGCAAAAAAAATCCCGCCGCAGTGACGGGAAATTTTTTGTCGTGAAACTTCAACTGCGCAAAAGTTCTTTGTGGTCGAGAACTTCGCGGGCAACACTGCACGCCAAACAGTTGCAATATTTTTCGCCGGCAGCTTTGAGAGCCTCGGCATTTGCGACGAAAGCTTTTGCACCTTCGACGCCGAAATATTTGACGGCATCATCGCTGTGCGCCGTTGCAAGCATTTCATCAACTTCGACCAAATTATCTTCAAGCGCGGCGATTAAATTGTCGACGGCAATTCGTTCGACCGCCAAAGACGCAAGATAAACTTTAACCGCCTGTTTGACAACTTCACAGCAACTCGGCGACGCGGTCATATTTTTAAGTTTTTCGATTAGCGTTTGTTTGTCCACGTTGAAACCTCCGAAACTTCAGGCGAGAAGAACTTTTTTGTTGTTGAGAATTTCAAGCCCGATTTCGCAGGCAAGACAGTCGCAATATTTTGCACCGTGATTTTTGAGCGCGTCGGCATGATTCGCCATTTTTTTCGCATCTTCCACGCCCAAAAAATCTGCGGCGTAAGGCGAATGCGCGAATTCGACCATGTCGACAACTTTGACAATGTCCGCTTCCAATTCTTCAAGAAAATTTTTCGCGGCAGTTTTTTCGACCGACAACGCGCTCAAGTAACCTTTGGCGGCTCGTCTGAGCACGGGACAACAAGTCGGAGTGGTTGCCATATCGCGAACTTTTTCAATCAAAGTTTGCTTGCTCGTGTCGACGGCCGTATTCAGCGCACCGAGAAAACTTTTTACGGCAGTTTGCTCGAACGCCAATGCGCTTAAGTAAGCTTTGGCCGCCTGTTTCAAATCGGGGTGACAAGTGGGAGCCGCCGCCAACGCTTTGATTTTTTCGATTAACGTTCGTTTGTCCATTGCTGAAACCTCCGAAACTTCAGGTTAAAAGGACATCTTTGTTGTCAAGAATTTCAAGCGCGATTGTGCACGCCAGACAGTTGCAATATTTCGCGCCCGCCGCTTTGAGCTTGTAGGCGTTTTCGGCAAAAAGTTTCGCTCCTTCGACGCCGAAAAATTTTATAAAGTGTTCGATATCGCTGCTGACGTGTTCGATTAAAGTGTCAATGTCCACAACGTCTTCTTCAAGTTCGGCGATAAGATTTTTCGCGGCAACTTGTTTGGCGGCCAACGCGACAAGATAATTTTTGACCGACTGTTTCAAATCGGGATAGCAACTGGGCGACGTTCGCAAAGCATCGAGTTTTTCGATTAAAGTTCGTTTGTCCATGCCGGAACCGCTGACCGTTTCGCCGAAAAATAATTCTTGGTTGTCGAGAATTTCAAGCGCGAGTGTACACGCCAAACAGTTGCAATATTTCGCGCCCGCAACTTTCAAGGCGTCGGCATTGGCGGCGAATTTTTTCGCAGCTTCGGCACCAAATTTTTCGCCGGTTTCTTTCGAGTGGGAAATTTCAACCAACTCATCAATCGTGACAATGTCCTCGTTCAGCTCGGCGACAAGATTTTTCGCGGCAATTATTTCAGCCTCGACAAGTTTAAGGTAAGCGTGCGTCACCTGTTTTAAATCGGGATAGCAACTGGGCGACGCCGCCATCGTTTGAAGTTTTTCGATTAACGTTCTTTTATTCACTGCAAAACCTCCAAAACTTCAGGCAAGCAGCACGGCTTTGTTCGCAAGAATTTCGACGGCGGGCGCGCAGGCACCGCAGTCACAATATTTCGCGCCGGAAGCTTTGAGCTCGTCGGCATGAGCGGCGAATTTTTTTGCACCTTCCGCACCGAAAATCTGAACTGCGGTTTCGGAATGAGCGAACGGAACCAAATTATCGACGGTGGTGATGTCCTCTTCGATTTCGGCAAGCAAATTTTTCGCGGCAGATTTTTCACCGGACGTGCCCGCCGCGTCAAGATAAGCTTTGACCGCCGCTTTAAGTTCAGCGCAACAACTGGGAGCCGCCGCCATTGATTTAATTTTTTCGTTGAGTTGTTCTTTCGTCATGATAAAACCTCCTCAAAAAATTCCAAATTCCTAATTCCTAATTCCTAATTCCTAATTCCTAATTCCTCATTGCTTTTTCAACGCCTCGTCAAGCGCGATTGCAAGTTGGTCGGCACAACTGGTACCGCGTCCGCCGCATTGGTTGCCGCGCAAAATGTTCGCAATTTCCGCCGCGTTTTTGCCTTCGACAAGTTTGCCGATAGCGGGCAAATTTCCGGGACAACCGCCCAAAAAATTCACGTCGTGCAGGCGATTTTCTTCGTCAAGGCTGAAATTGATTTGTTTGGCGCAAACTCGTTGCGGATTGAAAGTGTAGCTCTCCATTAAAAAATCTCCTTTAAATATTTTGCCGGTACATGTTCGGTAAGCCATACGCCGTTTACCGAACGAAAAAATTTAAATCCGTCGCCGAACATGCGAAAACTTTCGACGACAAAAATTTTCGGCGCACCGTGTCGTTGTCCGACTTTGCGGGCAGTTTCTTCGTCGGCGGACAAATGCACATACAGCCGCGACATTTTCAACAGCCCGCGAAGTTTTATCGACGCAACGGATTTTTCGCCCGTGCCGTGAAACAAAATTGTCGGCGGCTCAAGCTCGGCAAGTTCCACGTCAACCGGTATCGAATGCCCCTGATTGGCACGAATCAATTTTTTGTCCGCGCTGAACGAATAACGCTGCTTTTCGTCCGTCGCAACTATCTGCTCAAGCGTCGCGAAGTCAAGCGGACGTTTCCGGTTCACGCGGCGAATCAATTCGTCAACGTCAGCCCAACCGTGCTCGTCAAGTTGCAAACCAATCGCCTGCGGCTTGTGGCGAAGAATCAGGCTTAAAAATTTACTCGTGTCTTTCAATGACAATCGCCGTCACCTCTGCCGAAAATTTTTTCAAGCTTAAATGTAAGTCTTTAAACTGTCAAGAAAATTTTTTCGGCGTTGCAGTTAGCTTTAACGGTAGACACGGAAAAATTTTTGCTGTAAAGTTGTCGCGAAAAAAATTTGGAGGTTTGAACATGAACAGTTGGAACGAAGGTTATTTCACCGATTCGACTTACACTTACGGCTACTATCGCGAACTGTCGCCGAATTTTTTGCGCTGGTGTCTGACGCTCAAAGGTTTTGCCGTGCCCGAAAGTTCTGACGACGATTGTCATTGCGAACTTGGTATCGGTCAAGGCGTTTCGGCGAACATCCACGCGGCTTCGTCGACGGGAAAATTTTTCGGTACCGATTTCAATCCGGCACACGCGGCAAACGCGCAGGAACTTGCGGCGGCTTCGGGTGCTGACGCAAAATTTTTCGAGGACAGCTTTGAAGAATTCGCCGAACGCGACGACCTGCCGAAATTCGATACAATTTCGTTTCACGGCATTTGGTCTTGGATCAGCAACGAAAACCGTCAACACATGCTGAACATTGTGCGCCGTCATTTGAAATCGGGCGGTATCGTTTACAACAGCTACAACTGCTTGCCGGGCTGGGCTCCCGCCGCGCCGCTCCGTGAACTGCTGAAACTTCACGACAGTTACCACGTGGGGGGGGGTATCGACAACCGAGTCAAAGCCGCGCTGAATTTCGTCGAAGAAATGATTGCCGCCAAACCTGCATACGCCGAAAAAGTTCCGAGTTTCGCCCAAAGTTTCGATGGTCTCAAAAAGCACGATACGCATTACATTGCGCACGAATATTTTAATGACAACTGGATATTGCCTTACTTTAAGGACGTTGTCGAAATGTTCGCCGCGAACAAATTGGATTTCGCAATGACCGCGTTGCCCGTCGAAACTTTCGCGAAAGTCGGCTTGTCGGACGATGCTTGGGCATTCCTTGAAAAAATCGACGAACCGATTCTGCGCGAACAAATTCGGGATTATTTCATCAATCGCCAATTCCGCAAAGATCTGTTCGTTCGCGGAGCACGCCGAATTTCCGTCACCGAAGCTTACGAAAAAATTTTGGGGACGCGTTACGTTTTGACGAAACCCGCAGCGGACGTGCCGTTGAAAATCACGACATCGGTTGCCGAAGTGAATTTGACCGAGGAAATTTATCGCCCGTTGCTTGAATTCTTGCAGGAAGACAATTTCCGCCCGAAACCGTTCACGGAATATTTGCGTCGTCACCCCGAAAAGAAACCGCAGGAGCTTGTTGAGGCGGCAACGTTTTTGGTCGACGCGAATCAAATTTTGCCGTGCCAAAATGATGCCGTCGTCAAACGCGTGAAAAAATCTTGCGACAAACTCAATGCGTATCTCTGCGAACGGTCGAAGTATCGCGAAGAAATTTCATTTTTGGCAAGCCCGCTCACCGGCATGGGCGTCGCAGTCAATCGCGTCAAACAAATTTATCTTGCGCTGTCCAAAGCCGGCGAAAAATCTGCGGAACGTCTTGCGGCGGCGGTTTGGGACATCATGTCGCGGCAGGGCACGCGACTTGTCTTCGAGGGCAAGAAACTTGAATCGCCCGAAGAAAATTTGAAATTGCTGACCACGGAGGCGGAAACTTTCCTGTCGAAAGAATTGCCCGTGTTCAAAGCTTTACAACTGTAAAAACTGTTCATGCGAAAAAATTTTTCCCGTCAATAATCGGCGGGATTTTTTTTGCCGTGATATAATCGCATCGAAAAATTTTTTGGAGTGAATGCTTATGCAAATTATTGACAGCTCGAAAGTCGGGCGCGGTGAAGTCGAACGGCTTTTGACGAAAAAATCTTTTGACGAAGTGGAATTGTCGCCCAAAATTCGTGAGGCTAACAAAAAAATTTTCGGCGAAGATTTAAGCGCAGTTGAAATCGTTCGGAAAATTGTCGGTGACGTTCGCAAGCGCGGCGACGCGGCAGTTATCGATTGGACGAAAAAAATTGACGGCGTCGAACTTGAAAATTTTTCCGTCGACGTTGCGAACATTGAAGTTTCGCCCGAAATTTTGTCGTCGCTCAAACGTGCGGCGGAAAATATTCGCAGTTATCACGTCGAACAACTTCCGCGTTCATGGATGACTTATCGCGGCGAAAATTCGATTTTGGGGCAATCGATTGTCGCGCTCGACCGTGTCGGCGTCTACGTCCCCGGCGGCACGGCTGCTTATCCGTCAAGCGTGTTGATGAACGTTATCCCCGCCAAAGTTGCGGGCGTTCGCGAAATTGTCATGTGCACACCTGCGCGGGACGGCAAAATTAATCCGACGGTGCTTGCGGCGGCGAAAATTGCGGGCGTCGACAAAATTTTTAAAATCGGCGGTGCTCAGGCGATTGCGGCAATGGCTTTCGGCACGAATCAAATTCCCCGCGTCAACAAAATCGTCGGTCCGGGAAATATTTTCGTCACGCTCGCGAAAAAGGAAGTTTACGGGCACTGCGATATCGACATGCTTGCCGGTCCCAGCGAAATTTTGATTGTCGCGGACGAAACGGCGAATCCCGTTTACGCGGCGGCCGATATGTTAAGTCAAGCGGAACATGACCCGCTTGCCTGCAGTATCGTCATCACCACAAGTTTTGAACTTGCCGAAAAAATTTCCGCGCAGGTTGAAACGCAGTTACAAAAACTTCCGCGCAGAGAAATTGCATCGGCATCAATCGAACGCAACGGCTTAATCGTCGTGGCGAAAAATTTGGACGAAGCGGCGGACTTCGCGAACTTTTCCGCGCCGGAACATTTGGAACTGCTTGTAAATTCGCCGTTTGAACTGTTGCCGAAAATCCGTCACGCGGGCGCGATATTTTTGGGCGAAAATTCACCGGAACCGTTGGGCGACTACTTTGCGGGACCGAATCACGTTTTGCCGACGGGCGGCACCGCGAAATTTTATTCCGTGCTCAACGTCGAAACATTTTTGCGGCGCACAAGTTTAATTTCGTACACGCGAAAAGATTTACTCACGGCGGCGGACGACATCATCAGACTTGCAACGGCTGAAGGTTTGGACGCACACGCGGCGGCAATAAAAATTCGTCAGTCATAAAAATTTTTCACAACGGCGCAAATCGTCTCGGAAATTTTCGGGGCGATTTTTTGTTTGAAAAGTTTTCAATGTCCCTCTCGAAGTGACCAAAAAATTTTTTTACGTGATATAATTGCCCAAAATTTTTGGAAGGCGATTAACATGAACATCAACGAAAAATATCTTTTGAAACAAATTCGCCCTTACGTCAAGGACAATCGCCTTACTTACGACGATTTCGATAAAATTTTCGGCTTCATGGAGCGTAGGGAACAATATTCAATCGTCGAAGCACTTTATAAGAATTTGAAAATTGAGCTTGTCGACGAAATTGATTCGCCGCCCGACGAAATTGAAGAAATTCCCGACGAGGATGAACTTCCCGCCGAAGTTGCCGCGCTGATTGTCAGGAAACCTCACGAAATTAAAGTGCCCAACAAATTTTTGATTCGCTTGATTCAAAACGGCGACGAACAGGCGCGCCAAGATCTTTGCGTCAAAAACAGCGGGCTTGTCGGGAAATTCGCGGTGAAGTGGCACAAAAAATTTCCGTGCAAATTGACGCTCGAAGATTTGATGCAGGAAGGTTTTATCGGAATGTTGAAGGCGGCGGAAAAATTCGACTTCAATCACGATACGCAATTCAGCACTTACGCGACGTTTTGGATTGTTCAAGCCATTCAACGGGCGATAATCAACACGGGTTTTACGGTTTATTTGCCGGTTCATCTCGTCGAAAAAATTTGGAAGGCGACGAAACTCGACAGAAATTTTCAACTGCAAGATATTGAACTGCGCAAACGCCTCGAATTAATCGCCGCCGAAATGGAAACGACTTCGGACGACGTTCGGGAACTCTTCAAGCTGCGCGACATCTATCGGCAAATTGTTTCGTTGGATATGCCGGTCGGCGAAGACAGCGACACGCCGCTTGCGGATTTCATCCCCGACGAAAAAACTCAGCTTGAAGACACGGTGACGCTGGTGCTTTTGAAAGATCAGCTCGAAGAAGCTTTGTCGACGTTGTCGCCGCGTGAAAAAGAAGTTTTGACTTTGCGATTCGGCTTGCGGGACGGACGCGACAGAACGCTTGAGGAAGTCGGCAAAATTTTCTGCGTCACCCGCGAACGAATTCGGCAAGTCGAAGCAAAAGCGTTGAAAAAATTGCGGCATCCCACACACTCGAAAAAATTGCGCGAATTTCTGGATTGAGGAGTGAAAATTTTGGCGAACGAAATAATTTTGACACGACTGCGCGGACAACTCGCAAAAATTCCGCCCGAACAAAAAGTTGCGACGGTCTTGAAAGGTTTGCCGTTGAATTTTGTCGACGAAAATTTTCCGCAAGATTTGGATTCTGCCAAAGAAAATCCGCTCGAATATTTTTCTGCGCTCGTGAACGGCGGGCGTAAATTTTTTACTTACGAAGAATTTCTTTTGCTCGGTGCGTTCATTTTCGCGCAATACGATTCGGTTTACGTCGTCAACAACAACATTTTTATCGAACAATATCCGATTGATGCGACATTCGGCGACGCGACGGAAAAAATTTTGCTCGAACATTTCACGGAACCCGAAAACGCGGTTGCCGAACCCGAAACGGAAAATCTCGGAACGGTTGCCAAACTCGTTGAAATTTTCGTCGGGCTGAAGTCGTGCGGAAATTATCTTGTCGGCGTCTACAACGACGAAGAAATTTTGAGCAACCCGAAAGTCAAAGTTTTGAATTTGTTCGCGCCCGTCGACGAAAATATTTCGGAAATCGATTCGGACGACGCGCAGATTTTTTTCGACCTGCAGGAAGAAACGGACTTTGTAAATTTCGTTCGGGAAATGACTGCCGCGACGCCGAAAAAAATTTTTGTGCGAACGCAAAACTATACGGGCGACAAGGCGAAACTTGAAGCGCGTTTGAAAATTATTGCCGCTTATTTTCCGGCGCAAACGAAAATTTTCCGCGTGCGTCCCGAAAAATTCAGTCTGGGTTTTGAACACCGCGACGCTTACACGAAAATTTTAAAACGGCATTGGGGCTACGACACATTCAGAAATTTTCGCGTCTATGACCTGCAAAAATTGAACGCGGGCATAAAAAATACGTTCGCCGTTTCGCAGGAGCAAATTATTTCGGACATTGTCGGGCAAGTCGAACTTTGCATGGACGGCAAAAATTTTCGCGATATTTTCGTCACGGCACCGACCGGCGCGGGCAAATCCGTCATTTTCCAAATTCCCGCGATTTACCTTGCCGAAAAATATAAACTGCTGACGATTGTAATTTCGCCGCTTATCGGGCTGATGAACGACCAAGTAAAAAATCTTGAGCTGAAAAATTATCGGCAAGCCGCAACGATTAACTCGGACATTTCGCCGATAATCAAAGATGCCATCGTCGAAAAAGTTTCGTCGGGCGAATGCAACATACTTTATCTTTCGCCCGAAACGCTTTTGGCACGCAGCGACCTTGAACAAATTATCGGCGACAGAACCGTCGGCGCGGTGATAATCGACGAGGCGCACATTGTCACGACCTGGGGCAAGCAATTTCGTCCCGACTATTGGTATTTGGGCGACCACATCCGCAAGTTGCGCAAAACTCAGCGCGAACGCAAAAATCATTCGTTTGTTATCGCGACGTTCACGGCGACGGCGATTTATCACGGCGTCGAGGACATGTACGACGACACGATTAACAGTCTGCACCTGCTTGACCCGATAACTTATCTGGGATTCGTCAAGCGCGACGACATCGAAATTAAAATCGACAAAACTCCGTTCGAGAGCGGCGAACGTGCGGAATTTCGGTTGCCCAAATACACGGACATAGTTCAGGCAGTCAAACGCGCCAATCTCACGCGGAAAAAAACTTTGATTTATTTCCCCGAAGTTCAGCTTATCGAAAAGGCGAAAATGCGTCTGCAAAACGACGACGAATTTTTTGGCGTTGCGGTTTATCACGGGCAGATGAACAGGGACGACAAACGCGAGAACTACGAAAATTTTTTCGGCGGCGACAAGCCCGTTATGTTGGCGACAAAAGCTTTCGGCATGGGCATTGACATAAACGACATCGAAATTGTAATTCACTTCGCGCCGACCGGAAATGTTTGCGATTACGTTCAGGAGTTGGGGCGTGCTGCTCGTCGAAAAGATCTGCGCGGCGAAGCGCGTTACCATTACGACAAAAGCGATTTCAAATACATCAAACGTCTGCACGGACTTTCGGCGATAAAAAAATATCAGCTGATTGCCGTCATCAAGAAAATTTATGAGCTGTGGCGATTCAAGCAGAAAAGCAACCTTTTGCTTGACGCTGAAAATTTTACGTATATTTTCGACAGGTACGCGGACGAAGCGACCGCCGTCAATAAAGTTAAAACCGCGCTGTTGATTATCCAAAAAGATTTCGAGGCGCGATTTGGTTTTTCGCCGCTGACCGTGCGACCGATTCCGCTTTTTGCCGTCGGTTTCTTCGTGATAAATCCTTTGACGCAAAAAAATCTGCGTGACGAATTCGGAAATTGTTTCACGGAAATTGAGCCCGACAAGCACGTTTGCCGCGTAAATCTTCAGGCGATATGGGAGAAAAAATTTTCCCGCGAAAAATCTTTTCCGCAATTCAAATACCAACTGTACTCCAGAAGCGACGAATTGACTTTCAACAAAAAATTTCGGCTTGAGCCTGCATTATGTGTCGCGATTGACTTTGCAACCGATTTCCGCGCAATTTTCGGGAATTTGTTCGGCAAGTTCAAAGCGGCGATTAATCGTTCGGTCAACGCGATGAAATATATTTCCGTCGAAGATTTGAGCGCGGAATTTGCCGACGAAAAAATTTCCAAATACCGTGCGCGCAACATCTGCGAAGTTTTAATCGCGTCGATTATTTCTTACCGAAAAAATTTCAGTCGCAGTACGAAAGCACTTTTCGCCGAAAAAATTTTTCCGAACGGCAAAACGCGCTACCTCTTCAACACGGCGATAAGATTTTATTTTGCATGGGTCGAAAAAATTTTCGCTGAAATTGTCGACGAAACGCGGGACGATTTACTTTACATCACGAACACGGCGGGCAACGCGGCGAAGGAAATTTCCACCGTGCTCGGCATTCTTGAGGCGTTGGGCGTGCTGAATTTCAAAATGACGGGCGGCGCGAACAGTCAGCTTTACATCCACATAAACCAGATAAAAAACTTGAAAAATATTCTCGACGACGGTAGCCGTTACTCGAACAGAATTTTGAGCGCGGTTGCGTTGCGGCACAAAATTTCCGTTGCGATGCTCACCTATATTTACGAAAGCGACTTCGACAACGCTGCAATTTGGAATTTGCTGGAAGATTATTTTCTCGGCAACATTCCCGACGAAGTCAAAGCGGACGTCGACACTTTGCGATAAAATTTTTTCACGGAGGCGATTTTTATGAGACTGCTACACACGGCGGATTGGCACCTCGGAAAATCCTTGATGGGCAATTCTTTTATCGACGACCAAAAATTTATTCTCGACAAAATTCTTGACGTTGTCGACGACGAAAAAATCGACGCGGTGATTATTGCGGGCGACATTTACGACCGCGCCGACCCGTCAAGCGACGCCGTTGAGCTGTTCGACGAAATTTTATTCAAGCTCACCGAAAAAAAATTGCCCGTGCTGTGTATCGCGGGAAATCACGACAGCGCGGCGCGTTTGAATTTCGGCAGCAGACTTTTCGCGAACAAAAAATTTTTCATCACCGCCAAAACCGCTTTTGAGCCGAAAACCATTGCGCTTGAAGACGAATTCGGCAAGATTTATTTTTCGCTGATACCTTACTTTGAGCCGGGCGAAATTCGCGCAAAATTTTTCGACGCGGACAGCGAACGCATGACTTTCGACGCGGCAAATAAATTTTATATCGACAAGGCGCGTCAACAAATTCCTGCGGGCGTGCGGAGCGTCGCGGTTGCTCATGTTTTCATCAACGGCGGCGAAGAATCCGACAGCGAACGAAAATTCGTCGGCACGGCGGGCAAAGTCAACGCGGAAAATTTTTCGGGCTATGATTATGTCGCGCTCGGTCACCTGCACCGTCAACAAAAAATTTCCGAAAACGTTTTTTACAGCGGTTCGCCGCTCAAATATTCCGAAAAAGAATCTTCGCACGAAAAAGGCGTAACGATTGTCGAGTTTGGCGAAAACGGTTTGATTGACGCGAAAAATTTCCCGCTCAGCCCGCGCCGCGATTTAATTTCGGTCAACGGAACGTTGGAAAAATTTTTGTCGCAACCGAAATGCGAAGATTATGCTTACGTCACGTTGACGAACGAAAAATTTGTTTACGACGCGGCTCAAAAATTACGCGAAGTTTTTCCGAATTTAATGGCGGCAAAAAATCAGGCTCGCCCGAAAGATTTTGTCGCGACGACGATTAACAGACAATTTCGCAAGGACGCGACGATTTTTGAGCAATTCGCGGATTTTTTTGCGGACATGACGAAACGACAGTTGACGGACGACGAACGCGCCGCCATGAAAGAAATTTGCGGAGGTTGACGCCATGAAACCGATACAATTAAAAATGCAAGCGTTTGGAGCATATGTCGAACCGGTCACTTTGGATTTTGAACGCGGCTTGGGCGACGAAAAAATTTTTCTGATTCACGGCGACACCGGCGCGGGCAAAACCACGATTCTCGACGCGATTTGTTATGCGTTGTACGGCGAAACTTCCGGCAAGGCACGTGATGGCAAGATGATGCGTTCGTTGAGCGCGGCGGACAACGTTGCCACCGAAGTCGAATTCACTTTCAAGCTCGGCGAAAAAATTTTTACGGCTTACCGCGAAATCAATTACAATCCCAATCGCAAAGAAAAATTTCAATCCAAACAGGAACTTGCGTATGACGGCAAAATTTTGACGAAAGACCGCGAAATCAAAAGCAAAATCACGGAACTTATCGGATTCAATTCGGATCAATTTCGGCAGGTTGTCATGTTGCCGCAAGGAAAATTCGCCGAATTTTTGTCCGCGAACGCCGACGAACGCCAAGCGGTTTTGAACGTCCTGTTCGACAGCGAACCTTACAAAAAAATTGAGGACACTCTTCGCGAAAAATTCAAGACTTCCGCCGACGAAGCCGAAAAACTTAAAACTCGGCAGGAAACTTTGAGCGAACAGACCAAAGGCGCGAATTTGGACGAAATCACGGCGCAACTGTCGAAAGCTCAAACCAAAGTCAACGAACTCAAAAATATTTTCGACGCCGCGCAAAAAAATTTGTCCGACGGAAAAACTTTGTCCGACAAGTTTAAAAATCTGCGCGAATTGACGAAAACGCTTACCGAAGCAAAAAGATTTCTTTTCGACGCGGGCGAACAACTCAAGACGGCTCAAGCGGAATATCAACTGCGCGAAGGTGAAGAATCCCGCCGTAAAGAACTTGATCGCACAGTTCAGGAGTTGAAAATTTTTTCCAAGACGCTCGCCGACTTGAAAAAACGTGAATCGACATTGGAAATCGAACGCGAAAAACTTGCGGCGGCGACGAAAACTTTTGACGCCTGCGAAGCGAAAATAAAACCTTACGAAGCACGATTGATTCAGCGCAAAGCCGAACGCGAAAAACTTGCAGGCGCGGACGTTGATTTTGAACGGGCGAAACAACTTTTGAAACGCGCACGGGAACTCGAAAATCTTCAGCGGAACATTTCGCAACTGGAAAAAACCTTGACGATGGAACGCGAAAAACTTGCGATTGTCGAAGAAAAATTCAAGTCCGCGCAGATTGAATTGAACCGTCTGCAAATTGTTCACAGCGCGGCACATTTGGCGACGAAATTGGTCGACGGCGAACCTTGCCCCGTGTGCGGCTCGCGTGAACATCCGAAAATTATCGCCGAAGCAATTCCGACGGTTGCCGAACTCAACACGGCGCAAGAAAATCTTGACCGTTGCGACAAAGACAGATACCGCCATAAACAAACCGTCGCGGGCACGGAAGCAAAACTTTCGACGCAAAAAAATCGTTTGCCGGAATTTGACGGCGTGCCCGACGTGCCGACTGCGGAAAAAATTTGTGCCGACGCGCAAGAAAAATCCGACGCGCTCAAAACTTGTCAAGCCAATATCGACAAGGGCGAAAAATTTATCGAAGATAACAAAACCGCGTTGAAATCTGCCGAACAGGAAAAAAATTCTGCGGCAAATGCCGTTGCCAAACTTGAAGGCGAAATTTCCGGCTTGCGTCAACAAATCCCCGAAAATTATTTGACGAATCGCGAAAAACTCAACGCGGACTTGCACGCGGCGCAAAACGAATTGACGACACTTGAAAACGCATGGAAATCCGCGCAGAAAAATTTCAACGACGCGACGAAAAATCATTCCGAATGCGACGCGACATTTAAAACCGTGCAAAAAAATTTCGACGCGCTTAACGCCGAACTTAAAGGCAAAACTCTGCCCGACATTGACGAACTTTATCGTGCGGCGAACATTTCGGACGAAAATTTAACTGCGGCGCGTGACGAACGTGCGAAACTTGAAACTCAACTCGACACGTTGAAAAATTTTTCCGCCGAACTCGACGAAGTTACAAAAAAACTCGACGCTCAACAAAAAATTGCCGACATGTGGCGCAGACTTTCCGACGTGGCGAACGCGACCGGCAAGGGCGAATCCGAACTGAAAATTTCGTTCCAACGCTACTTTTTGTCGACAATGTTCAATGATGTCGTTATCGAAGCCAATAACCGCCTGCGCAAGATGAGCGACGGGCGTTACGCGTTCCAAATGAAGGACGCCGGCAAGACGAAAGCGCAATCTGCGGGCTTGAACTTGGAAATTTTGGACGAATACACCGGCAAAACGCGTGCTGTCGAAACTTTGTCGGGCGGCGAAAGTTTCTTGGCGTCGTTGTCGCTTGCATTGGGACTTGCGGCCGTCGTTCGCAACAAAGTCGGCGGAATTCAACTGGACACGATTTTTATCGACGAAGGTTTCGGCTCGCTCGACAATGACGCGCTGAATTTTGCAATTTCAACAATCACGGAGCAAAGCGGCGGGCGATTGGTCGGAATTATTTCGCACGTCGAATCGCTGAAAGATAATTTGCCCGTTCGCCTTGAAGTTACCAAAATCAAAAACGGCTCAACCGCAAAATTTATTTCACGCTGAATTAACTGCCGCTGAAATTTAAAATCGCCCGCCGATTTTTCGACGAGCGATATTTTTTTGTTACAGAAATTTATTTCGCGACCAAATTTTTCGCCAAACGCACGGCCTCCACACCGTCACGGGCATAGGCGTCAGCACCCGCAGAATCGGCGTATTCTTGCGTCAAAGCCGCACCGCCAACCATAACTTTAGCTGTTGAGCCTGCCGCTTTGAGTTCGGCGATAACCTTGTCGATTTGAATCATCGTCGTCGTCATCAGCGCGCACAAGCCGACAATGTCCGCGTCGTGTTCAATCGCCGCACGAACAATTTCCGTCGAATCAACGTCCTTGCCGAGGTCGACAAGTTTAAAGCCGCTGTTCGACACGAGCGCACCGACAATATTTTTTCCGAGGTCGTGAACGTCGCCTTTGACGGTTGCGATAACGAACGTTCCCTGCGTCGAAGTTTCCTGCGCGGGGAAATTTTTTTTCAGTTCGTCGAATGCAAGTTTCATAGTTTCGGCGGACAACAGAACTTGCGGCAGAAAAATTCTTCCGGCTCCGAAGTCTTCACCGAGCGAATTCATTGCGGCGGTTAAAGCGCGTTCGGTAATTTCGTCGGCAGAAAAATTTTCGTCGACGGCCTTGCGAATCAGCGCGGGCACTTCATCCTTGTCGCCTTCGACGACGGCAGATTTAATCGCGCTCAACGTGTCGACGGGCGATTTTTTTTTCGACGCGGAATTGTCGACGAACGTCAATGAACCGCTGAGCTGTCCGAGTTTGCTGAACCGTAAACCGTTCGGGTCGTGACCGAGCAACGCGGCGGCGGCTTTGAGCGCGTTCGACATCATTTCGTCGTAAGGATTCATAATCGGCGCGTCCAAACCGTTTGCCAAACACATTGCGAAAAACGTCGAGTTAATCAACGGGCGATTCGGCAGTCCGAATGAAATGTTGCTCAAGCCCATTGTCGTCGGCAAATTCAATTCGCCGTAAAGTTTCAGCGTGCGCAAAACTTCGCGGCAGGCGTCTTTGTCGGCGGAAATCGTCATGACAAGCGCATCAAGCAAAAAATCTCCGTCGTCAAGCCCGTGAGACTTCGCAACGTCGATAATTTTTTTCGCAACGGAAAATCTTTCGTCGGCAGTTTTCGGAACGCCGTGTTCGGTTATCGGCAAAACCAAAATCGCCGCGCCGTAACGTTTCGCAAGCGGCAAAAATTTTTCCAGACGTTCCGGCTCAAAGCTGACGGAATTTATCAGCGCACGACCGGGGAAATTTTTCAAACCGGCTTCAAGTGCCTGAGCGTCGCCCGTGTCAATCGCAAGCGGCACATCAACAATTTGCGCAATTTCGCGAACGGCACGCGCCATCATTTCGGGTTGATTGATTCCGCCGACACCCATGTTGACATCCAAAATCTGCGCGCCGGACTTGACTTGATTAATCGCGTCGCGTTTGACGCCGAGCAACGAACCTTCGCGAATTTCTGCGGCAAGTTTTTTTCTGCCCGTGGGGTTGATTCGTTCGCCAATCAATGTGGTTGAATTTTTGTCGACGACGACGGTTTTTGAACGGCTTGCCAACATCAGCTTGCGTGTAAAATTTCTTTCGACGGGCTCAAGATTTTTCACGACGCTTGCAAGTTCGCGGATATGTTCGGGCGTGGTGCCGCAACAACCGCCGAGGTAAGTCGCGCCCGCTTCGACGAGTTTGGCTCCCCAACTGCCGAAAGTTTTTGCGTTCATCGGAAATTTCGTCTTGCCGTCCTCAAGGTAAGGCATTCCCGCGTTCGGCTGAACACTGACGGGCACGCGACAATTTTCCGCCAAAATTTTCACGACGGGCACAAGTTGTTCCGGACCGAGCGAACAGTTCACGCCGATAATCGACGCGCCCATTGCTTCCAAAATCACGGCTGCGGATTGCGGGTCGGTGCCCGTAACAGTTCGTCCGTCTTCGCTGTAGCTGAGCTGACAAATCACGGGCAAATTGCAAGCGTCCTTCGCCGCGACCAGTGCCGCACGCATCTCCTGAATGTCAATGCACGTTTCGATAATCAGAAAATCCGCGCCCGCTTCGGCAAGTGCTTCGGCTTGTTCGCGAAAAATTTCATAGGCGTCGTCGAATTCCAAATCACCGAGCGGCGAAATAAATTTTCCCGTCGGACCGATTGAACCTGCGACTTTCACGTTGCCCGCAGACTTCGCGATTTTCACGGCGGCGAAATTTAATTCGCGAACACGGTCGGCAAGCCCGTAATGAGCAAGTTTGATTCGCGACGCGCCGAAAGTATTCGTTTCGACAATCGTAGAGCCGGCATCAATATAGGCACGGTGAATTTTTTTCACGACTTCGGGAGCGTCGACGTTCATCAATTCGGGACACGCGCCCGCCTTTAAGCCGCCCGCCTGCAACATGGTGCCCATTGCGCCATCGAAAATTTCAATCATCAATTCGCCTCCAATTTACGGCTGAAGAAAAGTTTCAATCAGTGAAAAAATATCGTCGGGGATGCTTTCCAAGATTTTTTTATCAAAAACATTGTTGTGATCTTTCTGAGCAGCAAACCAATCGACAAGTTTCGATAATTTATCGCGGTTGCCGAGATTTTTCTGCGCCGCCGCGAACAGCAACAGTTCAAGAATTTTGTACTCCGCGACGAAGACGCCGAAATTTTTTGCAAAACTTGCTTGAAACTTCCACGGGAAACACGTCAAGAAAAGTTCGTTGACCAAAAAATTTTCCAGAAAGTTTGAGTACCGCGCCAAAAAATTTTTTCGTTCGTCGGAAAGTGATTCGTAATTGGCGACGAGTTTCGTGACGGAAACTTTCCGCTTGTGTCGGGAAAAATTTTTAACGTTTCAACAAGCGCGTTCAGAGATTTTTTGCTGTAGTCGGGAACACCGTTGCGGTAAAGATTTTCCAAAATCAACAATATCCGCCCGATAAATTTTTTCGCGTCGAATTGAACCGTCGCCAACATGCGCGGCACTTGCTCCGACAAAAATTGTTTCGATTCGTAAGCGTCGATTAATTTCGTCATTGCGTCTTCGGCGTCCGTGTCGAAAAATATTTCGTCGAATCTGTCGAGGAAAAATCCCAGCACGATTAGCCGTTGGTCGATTGTCAGCGTGCGTTCCTGCAAAATCGAAATCATTGCAACCTGAAGGTCAATAAAGTGCCCGAAAAATTCTTGCGGAACGGGCGACGGAAGTAATTACGACTTTGGCGTTGCCGTCCTCCAACGTTTCAATCAACTCGAACAACAACGGCTCATCACGGAACAAAATCATTTCCGCCGCTACGGGGCACGTCAACGCCAATGCACGCTCAAAAAATGTTCCGAAATCTCGCGTGAAGCGCGGAAAAGTCGTGCAGGTTTTCGACAAAAAATTTTCGCCGTACTTAAGTTGCAGGCGGCACAAATTTTTTTCGTTGAGGAACGGGCAAAATTTTTTCTCATTCATTTCGACGAAATATTGTTTGTTGTCCGCGTTGAATTTGATGTGCGACAAAATTTTTTGCGCGTCGACTTCGGGCTTGATTCGCGAATACTGCGCGTGAGTTTGGGCGTCAACTTCAATGTTCCAATTTTTACAACAGCGGGCGTCACATTTCGAGCCGTCGCATTTAAATTCGCGAACGTATTCGGGCTGAAAGTACAAATATTTTTTCGTCATGAAATTTTCCCACACAGTTTATTTCTTCTTGCGTTTCTTGGACTTTTTTGGCGAACGGGTTGCGTTTGCGAATTTGGCTTTGATTTTTTCGGTCTCCGCCTTCTGCTTGTCGGAAGTTTTTTTGTCGCGTTCCATTTTGGCGTATTCCGCGCCGAGGCTTGCCAATTTGTGCTTGACCGCCATCATCGGATGACTGAGCAACATTTTTTTGCTGCCGGCTTTCATGATTTCCAAAAATTCCTTCGTGAAACGTTCGCCGAAACAGGGCGTCTCGCATTGTTCGCAAATCGGTTTGCCGATACCGTATGGACAGCGGCTGATTTTTATCATGACGGTCGAGAGCACCGCCGTGCATTTGGCGCAAAGTTTGCCGTCCGTCGTGCCGTGATTCGCGTTGCAATATTTGCCGAACGTTATGCGAATATTTTCTTTTTCTTTCGGAACATTGTTTTGCAATTCGGGTTCCTTGCGCTTGGGCAGGATGCTTTTGATTTTGTCGAGAATTCCCATGACAAAACTCCTTTCGCGGTGGAATTGGTTTATTTTAATTGCCGCGCAGGATAAAAGCAAGCAATAAAAAAGCCCGCCGATTTTTCGACGAGCCGGAGTTCAAAGGTTGTTGATGTTGAGCAGACGATTTTTCGCGGCGGTGTAGCTACCCATGAAAGTCGCGTATTCGCTTTGAACTTGGGCGTCGACATCTTTGGCGGCAGTTTCTTTTTTCATTCGGTCGATATGATAATTGTTGAAGCCCAAATTTGCCGCCTCGCGCATGAGTTCGCAATAACTTATCGAATCGTCAAGCACTGTACGGAAATCGCGTTTCAAATTTTCGGTGCCCGCCGGCGCAACAATTTCGCTGACGGAATTTCTTATTTCGATTCGCGCAGATTTTGCACGGTCAAGCACGCTGAAATAATCCGCCCAAATTATTCCGCTGGTTTTATGGCTGTCCAAAATTTTTCCGAGATCGGATTTTGCTCCGTCGTAGCGGTGAATTGCGTCGTCCATTTGGCGGAAGAATTCCTGATTGGCGGCAAGTTTTTCCATCTTCGCGGCGTTGACTTTGCGTTGTTCGGCGACGAAAACATTCAGCTGTTCGGGCACGTTGGAAAGATTCACCGTCGAAACAAAATTCGCGTTCGGAACTTTGATTTTTTCTTCGAGAGTTTTAACCGTCGCAAGATTATTTTTGATGTTTTCGATTGAAGCGTCGACCGTCGAATCAAGCGGCTTTGAAATAACCTGAATAATCTGCGCGATAATTTCGCTTTCCTTTTGCAACAGCGTAATCAAATCGGCGTGTTGAGCGTCGTAATTTTTAAACGGTTTCATGTCAGAAAAAATTTTTGCCTGCGCGTCCAAAGTGTCTTTTTGCGTTTTGAGTTGCTCAATCAACTGTTCGGGCTTCGCGGCGTTGAGCGATTCAAATTTTACGTTACTCGTCAAAATGCTGTTGACTTCGACCAAATCGCGTGAGGCGGCGGCGTAATTCGTCAAATAACGCTGTTCGTTTTCGCCGTTAAAATAAAAATACGAGCCGAGCCCGCCGATTAAAATCACCGCAACAATCGCAATCCCATAACGAAATTTTTCCGAGTAGATTAATTTGCTTTGCTTGTTGCGACTGTCACCGCAACTTTTGCAGAAACTTGCGTCAGCGGAATTGACATGCCCGCATTTTTTGCACGTCCAATTCGTCATGAGTGCTTGAAGATCTGCACCGCATTTCGGACAAAATTTCGCGTCGGCATCGTCAATAACTTGCTTGCATTTCGGGCAGACAATTTCTTTCATGGCGGGTTCCTTTCACTGAACGAATCTTATGCTGATGTAATCGACGCGTCTGTCGGCGTCACGCACGGCGAAACGTAACCAACAGGGCGTGCCGTCTTTGGAAGTTATCGTGTATTCGTAAAGCGTAGTGTTCTCGAAAGGCTCACTTTGATAATTCGTGCCGTAAGCGTCGAAAACTTCTTGCGCGGGTGAACCGTCGTGAATTCCTCGCGGCGTGGAAACTGCGGAAGTTTGCGAAACGAGCGCGGAAATTTTCCCGTTACGCAAAACGATTTCAATCGCGTCGTAAGTTAAACGTGTTGCGCCGTTTGGGTCGGTCGAAGTTTTTAGCGGCGTGCCCAAAGCTTGACGAACTTTTGATTCGGGGTCGTCAATCGAAAAATTTCCCAGCGACAAATCAAGCGCGTTCAAAGCTCCCGTTTGTTGCGGTATCGATTGAACTTCGGCGGGCGTCGTGACGGATTGCGAAGTCGTTTCGGTTACAGCTTGCAGTGACGATTGAGTTTCGACTTTCGGCGGACGATTTTGCACGTTGACTGCGGAATAATCTTCGCCCTGTGAGCTGAAAAAATATCCCAAGCCGATTGAAATTATCAACGCAAGTAAAAGCCCCGCAATGTACGGAAGTTTGGAATTCGTGTCAATCATCTCCTCAAAAATTTTTGACTTGCAAAATATTTTAGCACGCAACTTTTTCACTGTAAATAAAATTTGACACAGAGCGAACTTCACCGATAAAATTAACTGCAAAAATTTTTTGGAGGGTCGCTTTAAAAGCGACGGAACAGTTGACGCGCCGCGACGTTATCACAACTCAAACTTTATCGCCGCGTTTCAACTAAAAATTTTTTGGAGGTCGATTAAATGACTATCGAAGAACTCAGACAAAGTTTTGCCGACGAAAATCATCCCGCGAACAAATTGCCCGAACGCCTGGATTTTTTCCGCGAAATGTGTCAGGACAGCCGCCGAATTGAAATGGAATTGAATACCGCTTATCACACGCCCGAAGAAATTGTCGAAATCATGTCGCGGCTCACGCGCAGGGAAGTTGATTCGACGTTTCGACTGTTCCCGCCGTTCACTGCGGATTTCGGCAAAAATATTTCGTTCGGCAAAAATGTTTTCATCAATTCCGGTTGCCGCTTTCAAGATCAAGGCGGTATCACAATCGGCGACGGCGTGTTAATCGGGCACAATGTCGTTTTGGCGACGGCGAATCATGAACTTGCACCGAGCAAAAGCCGCAAACTTCACTACAAGCCGATAAAAATTTGCGACAACGCTTGGATCGGCTCAAATTCCGTGATTCTGCAGGGCGTCACCGTCGGCGAATGGTCGGTAGTTGCGGCGGGCGCGGTCGTCACCAAAGATGTCGAGCCGTTTACCGTTGTCGGCGGAATTCCCGCGAAATTTATCCGCAAAGTCGAAGATGACAGGTCAAGCGCGTCCGTCGATTATCTTGAGGCGCACATATGAAAAATTTTTTCGAGACCGTCAAAGAATTCTGCGCGGAACATTTCAAGCAAGTGACGTTCGCCATTTTCGTTGCAGTCGGAACAATTTTTGCCGTGCTGTTAAATCGCATGGACGCAGGCGGCTACGGAAATGCTTTTCGCTCCGGCAACGAGCATAACAGCAGGCATTATTATCACAGCGACAAGCGCGACCGTTACGCCGGCTCAACTTCAAATCGCAAGCCATGGACAATGCAAAAACCTTCGTCAAGTCATTCGTCGAAAAGTTCCAATTCGTCGGGACACAAATAAATTGCGAGGTAACGTTATGAAAAAATTTCTTGCAACAATCTGCGCGGCGACGATTTTGCTGACGGGTTGCGGCGAAAATTCTGCGGCGAATTCAGCAACCGTCACTGCGGAAAAAATTTCAGTTACGGAGGCGAAAACTTTGGACACGATAAAAATTTCTGTCAACGGACAAACTTTCACGGCGACGCTCGAAGATAATCCGACTGCCCGCGCTTTCGCCGAAAAATTGCCGCTTGAACTCGACATGCAGGAACTCCACGGTAATGAAAAATATTTTTATCTCAACGAAAGTTTGCCGTCGAATGCTGAACGTGTCGGGAAAATTTCTGTGGGCGATTTAATGTTGTTCGGCGATAACTGCGTCGTGATTTTTTACAAAAATTTTTCGACAAGCTACAGTTACACGCGACTGGGCAAAATAAATTCCGCCGACCTTGAAAAAATTTTGGGCAGCGGAAATGTTCATGTGACTTTCGAGAGGTGATTGACATGCTTAAAAAATTTTTGTTTGGGCTGATGGTTTTATTTTTGTTGCCGCTGACGGCGTGCGCGAACAGTAAAAACGTGACGATTGACGGCGACCACGGGAAACTTGCCGCAGTGCTTCAGACGCCCGCCGGACAAAAAAATTTCCCGCTTGTGATAATCTGCCATGGCTTCACAGGCATGAAGGAAAGTCCCCTGCTGGTTCCTCTTGCCGACGAATTGGAAAAACGCGGAATTGCGTCGATTCGTTTTGACTTCAATGGGCACGGCAAAAGTGACGGCAAATTTCAAGATATGACGATTCTCAACGAAATTTCCGACGCGAAAAAAGTTTACGACTACGCGAGCAAAATTGACGGCGTCACGAGCATTGCAATCGCGGGGCATTCTCAAGGCGGTGTTGTGGCGTCAATGCTTGCGGGCGAATTCGGCGTGGAAAAAATTAAAGCTGTCGTGTTGATGGCTCCGGCGGCCGTTCTTCGCGACGACGCAATTCGCGGGAATTTGTTCGGCGTGACTTATGACGCGCTCAATCCGCCCGAATTCGTCGAGATTAAATCTCCGTATGGCAATTTCAAAGTCGGACGCGAATACATTTTGACCGCGCAAACTTTGCCGATTTTCGAGACTGCCGAAAAATTCACGGGCAACGCGTTGATGATTCACGGCACGGGCGACATTACTGTTCCGTACACTTACAGCTTGAGTTACAAAAAAATTTACAAGCACGGCGAAATTGAGTTGCTTAACCGCGTCGATCACGGCTTCCACGGCGAAGAAAATCACGTTGCGAAAATTGCCGCCGATTGGTTCGTTAGTCAGTTGAAATAATTTTCGGGGTTTATCGCTGCGATTCGGCGCGTTAGTAACTTTGAGTTTTAGAATCTACTTTCTTTCAGCGATGAAAGAAAGTAGCAAAGAAAATCGCCACTGCGCGTGGGGCGTTGCTCAAAGTTGTTCGGGCGTGTGAGAAGTCGTGCGTTATCGTGTCCGCAGGTGAAACATCCTGTTTCAACTGCGGACGAGGCCGTCATCCGTGACGGCCTCAAATTTCGCAGTGCAGTTCAGCTGTCTTCGTAAGGACGCACGCGCAGAGTTAAATTTCGTTCGTCGCAAATTTTTTGACAGACGGAAATTTCTTCGGGCGACGTGACTTTATCGACGACCGTCAACACGACATGCGGCACAAAATTTTTCATGTGTTCGGCGAAAGTCAACATTGCGTCGAAAGATTTCAGCCCGTAAGCAGCGCGGGTAAGTTTGAAATATTTTTCGGCAGTCGCGGCATTGAGGCTGATTGACACCGTGTCCAAAATTTTATCGAAGTCCGCCGCAATTTCCCGCCCGTGATAAAGTTCGCCCAATCCGTTCGTGTTTAAACGCGTCGGCAAATTCGGGCGAATTTTTTTTGCGTAAGTCAACAGCTCCACAAGTTCCGCAAGACGAATCGTCGGCTCGCCGAAGCCGCAGAAAACCAATTCCGTTACGAGATGCCACGGCGCATTATCGAATTCGGCTTTGACTTCATCAACCGTCGGTTCGCGTTCCAGCCAAAGACTTGACTCGCGTGCCATGGATTTTTTTTGTCGCAGGCAAAACACGCAGTCGCAGTTACAACGGTTTGTCAAATTCACGTAAAGCCCGCGTGGTGTCGACGGGTCAAGTTTCAAACTTTCGTCGACGGGAAAATATTTGCCGCCTTTGTGTGTGAAGTAAATAATCATTTGAATCACTCCCGAAAACAAAAAGCCGAGAGCCGCGCAGGCTCCCGACTTTTTTTATTGCGTTGAAGAAAATTTTATCCGAGGACGCCGCAAGCATTTGCAACGACGTAAGCGACAAACGCACCTGCAAACGGTCCAAGAATCGGAACCCAAGCGTAACCCCAATCGGAACCGCCTTTGCCTGCAATCGGCAAAATCGCATGAGCAATGCGCGGACCCAAGTCACGAGCGGGATTCATCGCGTAACCTGTGGGACCGCCGAGCGACAAGCCGAGTGCCCAAATCAAAACGCCGACGATATACGGACCGTAACCGGGAACGAGCGCACCAATCGGTTTGCTGAAAATCATCCAAATAATGAACATCAGGAAGAACGTCGCAATCGCTTCGCACAGGAAGTTTGCCATTGGTGAACGGATAGCCGGACCGGTTGCGAAGACGCCCAATTTCGTCGCGGGATCGTCAGTTTCTTCCCAATGCGGCAGGTAAGCGAGCCAAACAATCGTTGCGCCCAAAATCGCACCTGCAAGTTGAGCGGCGGACGTTGCGACAAATTGTCCCATGGTGTAAATGCCCGCCATAGTTTTCGCGAGCGTGACTGCAGGATTCAAATCGCCTTGAGGAGCACCGAGCGTTGTCGACGTGAAGACGCCGAGCGTGACTGCGAAACCCCAGCCGACAGCTATACAAATCCAGCCGCCGCCTTGACCTTTGGATTTCGTGAGTGACATGTTGGCACAGACGCCGGCACCGAAAACAATCAGTACCATCGTGCCCATGAATTCGCCAAATAAATTATCCATGAATAATACCTCCTGTAAGGGACAAGGGATAAGGGAAAAGTGTTTTGAACTTGTCCCTTGTCCCTTCACTCATGTCCCTGAAAAAATCAGTCGTCGTTGAGCCAGTTCATTGCGTGTTTGACGGCTTTGCGCCAACCTTTGTACAGCGCGTCAGCTTCGTAACGTTTCATTTCGGGTTCAAAGCGCGTTTCGAGTTGCCACGCGGATTTAAGTTCGTCTTTGTTCTTCCAGACGCCAACAGCAAGACCCGCAAGGTAAGCCGCACCGAGAGCCGTCGTTTCGACAATCTGCGGACGGTCAACGGGAACGCCGAGCAAGTCAGCCTGGAATTGCATCATCAAATTGTTGGCAGACGCGCCGCCGTCGACTTTCAACGCAGTCAACTTGTTGCCGCTGTCCGCTTCCATTGCTTCCAAAACGTCGCGGGTTTGATATGCAAGTGAATCGAGCGTTGCGCGAACAATGTGAGCTTTCGTCGTGCCGCGTGTCAAGCCGATCATCATGCCGCGAGCGTTCATGTCCCAATACGGCGCACCGAGACCGACGAACGCGGGAACGAAATAAACTCCGCCCGTGTCTTTGACTTTTTTGGCGACCCATTCGGAATCGGGAGCACTGTCGACCATGCGCACACCGTCACGCAACCATTGAATTGCCGAGCCCGCAACGAAAATCGAGCCTTCAAGCGCATATTCGACTTTGCCGTCGAGACCCCAAGCGATTGTTGTAACCAACCCGTTTTTGGATTTGTGAATTTCCGTGCCCGTGTTCATGAGCATGAAACAGCCCGTGCCGTAAGTATTTTTCGCCGTGCCGGGTTCAAAGCAGTTCTGTCCGAAAAGTGCCGATTGTTGGTCACCTGCCGCGCCGCTGACGGGAATTGCCGAGCCGAGAACAGTCGGGACGCTTTCGCCGTAAATGCAACTGGACGGCTTGACTTCGGGCAGAATCGCTTTCGGGATGTCCAGATATTTCATCAACTGTTCGTCCCACTCAAGCGTGTTGATGTTGTAAATCATCGTGCGGGAGGCGTTGGAATAATCGGTTACGTGAACTTTGCCGCCCGTGAGTTTCCAAATCAACCAAGTGTCGATTGTGCCGAAAAGCAATTCGCCCGCCTCGGCTTTTTCGCGTGCGCCCTCGACGTTGTCAAGCAACCATTTAATTTTCGTGCCGGAAAAATACGCGTCGATTTCGAGACCGGTTTTGTCTTTGAATTCTTCGGCGTGTTCAGCTTTGAGAGCTTCGGCAATGGGCGCGGTTTGACGTGACTGCCAGACAATCGCGTTGTAAATCGGGCGACCGGTTTTCTTGTCCCAGATAACTGTTGTTTCGCGCTGGTTTGTGATGCCGATTGCCGCAATGTCCGAACTGTTGAGCCCCGAACTTTCGAGAGCTTCTTTCATGACGGCAACCATCGTGCTCCAAATTTCGTCCGCGTCGTGTTCGACCCAGCCGGGTTTCGGGAAATGTTGCGTGAATTCGCGTTGTGCTATACCGACGATTTTGGAATTTTTGTCGAAAATGATGGCGCGATTGCTGGTTGTGCCCGCGTCGAGAGCCATTACGTATTCTTTTGCCACTGTGAAAACCCCTCCTAAAATTTTAAACAAATCTTGCCGCAAAACTCGTTGCTTGAAAGTTTTTGTTTGCCACGCACCACCTCCGAAAGGCAATGTGGAATTAGGAATTAGGAATTAGGAATTAGGAATTGAAAAACGTTGCGTAATCATTCCTAATTTCACATTCCTCATTCCTAATTGCTTTAATAAGCTTTAGCCAAAACTTCAATCGGGTGAACAGGCTTAATGTTTGTGCCGTGATGAATTTGCATACGACAAGTGCCGCAGTCGCTGATAACTTTGTCGAAGTCGTTTTGCTTGACACGTTCAAAAAGTTTCGCGCCGATCTTCATCGAAATTTCGTACTTGTCTTTGCGAAAACCGTAGTTGCCCGAAATTCCGCAACAACCCGCGTCCGCAAGCTGAACTTTCGCGCCGGCTTCTTCCAAAATGTCTTGTGCGGGAAGACCGATTGCCTGCGATTTCAAATGACACGGCACGTGATACAAAAGTTTTTGATTGAGCGATTTAAATTTGTCGTTGAACTGCCCGCGTTCCTGCAAAATCTCCAAAAACTCAAAGGCGTCGTAAACATTTTCAGCCGCCTCGTGCATTTCGTGTTCGCCGAAAAGTTCGTGATATTCTTCTTTGAGCATGAGTGAACAGCTTGTGCACGGCGTGACGACGGGAATTCCCTTGCGTTTCCAATCCAAAATTCGCTTGACGTTATTGTCGGCATGTTGACGCGCTTCGTCGAGAAAACCCGTGACGACAAGCGGCGACCCGCAACAGTTAAAACCTTCGTCGATTAAAACTTCGTAACCGTTCGCGTTCATGACTTTGACGAAAGCTTCACCGACTTGCGGTTCGTTGTCGTTGATATAACAGCCCGTGAACATGACGATTTTTTTATCGGCGGAAGGTTGCTTAATTTTCTTGTGCAAATCTTTAAACGGTGTCGACGCGTAAGCCGGCATGTTTCGTTCGCCCGCAAGTCCGAGCGCACTGAACACGCCCAAAGCTTTGCCGATACTCATACCGATATTTGAAAACGTCGCACCGAAAGGCATCATGCGAATCATCTTCGCCATACGTTCGCCGTGAGCCAACATGTCTTCGGAACGCAGGTGTTCATGTTTTTTGTAATATTCGGCGCGTTGCAACATGTTCAGCGTCGAAACCGCAACGCCCGACGGACAAGCGCGGTCACAGCTTTTGCAGTTGGAACAGTAGTTTAAACTCTCTTCGATGTCTTCCTGCGAAAAATGCATTCTGTTATGCGCAGGTCCGACGAGTTTCGGTCCGCGATATTCTTTGACTGCCGCCATAACGGGACAATTCGCCATGCAGGACGTGCACGAAAGACAGCGGTCACCCGTGAAAATTGCCTGTGTTTTGTCGCTCATGATGAAAGCCCCCTTAAACCGTCGCCGCTTTGTACGCGGAAGAAATTGCAATGCCGCCCAATGAACGCTCAAAAATTTTATCACAGCCGCCGAGATTCGCGCCCACGACGTGCAGGTTGTCGAACAAAACTTTTCCGTTCGCGTCGACGGGACGTAAATTTTCGTCGGTTAAAATGCCCGTCATCGAAAAACCTTGCGGTTTGTTCTCGAACAGTTGCTGGTTGCTCCAATTTTCCGCGCCCGTCGGGAAAAATACGGGCAAGTCGAAAATCATTTCTTTCGGATTGTCGAATTCGCGCATTTGAATTCCGCCGCTGTAAAATCCGCCCGTTGCCAAAATAATTTTGTGTGCACGGAAAGTTTTTTCGCGAACGACATTTTCGACGACGACGCCCGTGACTTTTTTGCCTTCGACGACGCCGCGAACGACTTTGGAATTCTCGAAGAATTTGACGCCGTTACTTTGCAAATATTTCATGAACGCACGTTGCAGACGCATTCCGGCAGGCGACGGCGGCAAGCAAGTTGTCTCGAAAATTTCAGCTTTAACTTGCGTTTGAACTGCCGAGCGCGAAAAATTCCCCATCACACCGAAAATCGGCGGCAGGATAATTGCGTCGTCACCGCCCGCGTTCAAAGCTTTGAGTTCGTTGGCAAGCGGCTGTTCGTTGTCCGTCAAAAGTTGCGCTGCGTCCATACAAGTTATGTCGCGTCCGCCCAAAAAGCGCAAGTCGATTTTTGCAGTCTCGAATTGTTTTGCGGGGAAATATTTTTTCAGATTGTCGACAATCATCGACGCGTAAAAATCTTTCAAGCCGCTAATCTCGACGACAAAAATTTTTTTCTTGCCGGCAAGTTTCGACGCGTCCATTGATTCGGGGACGAGTGCCGAATATTTCAGCGTGCCGACAGCCGTCACGACCGGAATTTGTGCGCTGATTCGTCCGTGGTAAGGCAGATTAGCCTGCGCGGCAACGTCACATAAAAATTTCGCCGACGCGTCCAAAGCTTTCGCGCCGATTTTTGCGTAAGGATGAGTTTCGGGCAAATTTTTAATCGCGACTTCGGGATTTTCCGCGTTGAAAAAATCAATCGTGCCGCTAGCCAGCGGTAATGAACCCGATCCGTAAGTCAAAACGGTGACACTTTGCTTGCGACTTGCCGCAACGGAAGCAGCCATCAAGCCCGCAAGTCCGCCGCCGATAACAATTACGTCAGAAATTTTCATTTGGGCTCGCCTCCCGTCACGTTCATTGAAAGTTCGTAAATTGAGCGCGTCATTTCGGTTTCGCGCAAAGTTCTGCCGAGTAACACAGGGCGAATTCCCTTCCAGCGACCTTGCAAAAATTCACGCATACGGGTAAGCGAATCTTTTGCGGTTGATTCGACGCCCATGTCAGCAAAAACAGCCGCTGCACGCAACGCGCAGAAATTTCCTTGACAAGTGCCCATGCCGATACGAGTTCTGCGGCGAACGTCGTTGACGATAAAGCTTGTGTCGTCTTTGCAAATTTCTTCGACTTCGGCGCGGGTGACATTTTCGCATTCGCAAACGAGTTCGCGACTTTCGGGGTCATTTTCCAAACGCTCGACAACTTTTTTAAAGCGTTCGACCCCCAAACGAGTTGCCGCCAAATTCGTGCCGTATGACGGGAAAAATTTTTTTGCACGGGCTTTGTCGTTGTCGGAAACTTCTTCGACGAGCGGTTCTTCAGCCGTGCGACAAGGCGTCGTGTTGTTCAACTTCGCGCAGATTTGGTTGCAGATTTTTTCCGCCATCAATCTGTACGTAGTGAATTTGCCGCCGACAATCGTGAAGAAACCTTTCAAGCCGTCATTTTCGTGGTCGACGATAGCGAAACCGCGTGATGCACTGCGTCCGACAGCACCGCCGGGCGGAATATACAACGGTCTTGAACCTGCAAACGTCCGCAGAATTCTGAAGTCGCGCAAGTCCTCAAAAGTTTGTTCGCCGATTTTTAACAGGCTTTCGACTTCTTCGCGTGAAGTGGAAGTATCTTCGGGGTCGGGAACGCTCATTGACGACGTGCCCAAAATCGTAATTGAGCCGTGCGGAACAAAAATATCGCCGTCGGAAGATTTGTGCAACCGATTGACGACATGATTAACAATTCTTTGATTGAACGCAATAAGCGTGCCTTTGTCGGGTTGAACGCCGATTTCGACATCTGCCAACTTGCCGACGAAACCTGCCCAGCCGCCTGCCGCGTTGACAGCAATGTCACAGCCGATTTCGTAAGTTTCGCCCGTGAATTGGTTGCGAACTTTGACGCCGCGCAATTCGCCGTTGACGCTGTCGAAACCGATAACTTCAGTGTAAGTCTTGAGTTCGCCGCCGTAACGTTTCGACGAATCAATAAGTTGCCACGCCATGCGAAAACCGTCGACTGCCGCGTCGGGAACGAGATATGCGCTTTTGACGTGTTTGCGGGAAAGTCTCGGCTCCAATTTAAAAGCTTCGTCCAAAGTTATGGGCGTGGCTTCGATACCGCTGTCCGCACAACCTTTAACCCAAGCTTCTTCGTAAGCGGGGTCGTCAATGTCCAGACGCGTAAACATGCCGCCGCACGGTTCGACGCACGACTTGCCGATTTTGCGCATGATTTGATTTTCGATGATACATTCTTTGGCGGCTTCCTGATCTTTGACTGCGTAACGTCCGCCGCTGTGTAAAAGTCCGTGATAGCGGGAACTTGCGCCGTTGACCAAGTCATTTTTCTCGACGAGCAGAGCTTTGACGCCGCGCATGGACAAATCGCGAAGGATGCCCAAGCCGGTTGCTCCGCCGCCGATAACAACGACCGTAGCTTTTTCCATAACCCTCACCTTTTCGTTAAAGTTCTCCGTTGCTCAAAAAAACCTGTAAGAATTCTACCGCGAAGTTTCACTTTGGTCAACGTACCGCACAAAAATTTTCCGCAATAAATTTCCGCAATCAAAAATCCCCGCGACCGAAGTCGAAGGGATTTTTTTCAAGATTTTATTTCAACACAAGTTGCAGTGATTGTTGTCAAGATTTATTTGAGCACGAAGACGGTAACATTGCGTCGCCCGAATTCCATTGCCTCGTTGTAACTTTCCATGCACAGATCGATTCGGTAGCCGTAAATCGCGCCGCCCGTGTCCGCCGCAAGTGCTTCGCCGTAGCCGGGGATATACACACGCGAGCCGAGCGGGATAACGTCGGGGTCAACCGCAACAATGCCGTATGTCGCGGGAATTCCCATTGCCGTTATACCTTCGGGGCTGCCGTCTGTCGGAAGATACGCCGTTGCTTCCATACCGTACATCTGCGTGTAAGGCACAAGTCCGCGTGAAGTTTCGATAACGTTTTCGGGAATTTCTTCGACGGGTTGAACTTCTTCGATTGTGGAAACTTCAACCGCCTGAGTTTCAGCAACCGGTTCCTCGTCCGTCGTATTCACGTCACGCGAATTTTCCACGACTTCCGCGAGAGCTTTGGACAGTTCGTCGTCTTCGCTGATTTTAATTCGTCCGTTTTCGCCGACAGCGATTGCCGTCGGTTCGTTTGCGCTTGTTTGTTCGATTTCGATTTCGTTTGCAGGTTCTTCGACAAAATTTTCTTGTTCGGTAAAACCGGTATTCATCATCGTAAAACCCGCGATAACCAAACACAGCGCGATTTTTTTGTTGAGGTTTGTAATGGTATCGAATATTTTTCGCTTCATCATTCCGCCGCTTAACGCAACACCGAGTTGCGTCCCGTAGACGGACGACCGGATAAGTCGCCGCTTTGCCTTCGGAGCAGCATTCACTCCTTTCGATTAAAACACAGAGAATTTTTTAACGCGGGCGATTATCGCACACGCTGCTGAATAAGTCATGAAATTTTCGATTGGCTGTTGATTAATCTTGTTAATCAAAAACCGCCGCGTAATATACTGCGCGACGGCGAATTTGTCAAATGTCTGAATTTTTTGCGGCTCAAGGTGTAGCAATGTGGCGGAATTTTTGATCGTCGACCGCGTGCCAAAAAATCTTCGGCGTCATAACAGAATCAATCTTTACGTCGTGAAATTCTTTCGGCAAATTGTCGACAAGCTGAAAATCGTAGGCGAACGCGATTTTGTGAGCTTTGACAGCGTGCAACAAAAATCTGTCGTAATATCCGCCGCCGAGACCGAGCCGCCCGCCGTGAATGTCGAAGGCAGCACCCGGGACAATCACGCAATCAATTTTTTCCGCGTCGACGAATTTGCGAAGTTCCGGCTTGACGGTAAAAATGTTGAACGCGCCGAGTTCCAACGCGTCAAAATTCGGCACTTCAACCGCAGACATTTCGCCCTTGCTGACGATAAGCGGTATCGCCAAAATTTTTCCGTCGACAAAACACGCGTTGAAAAGTTCCGTCAACTGTAATTCGTCGGGACGCGACGCGTATGCCATAAGAATTTTTGATTCGCGATAAAGTTCCGTCGCTAAAAATTTTCGCACAAGTTCGCGGCTGACGCGGTCACGTTCATTGCGCGAAACATTTGCACGCCGTGTTAAAAATTCTCGACGCAAAATTTTTTTCTGCGATTGGATGTCGTCACTCATTGCCGTCGTCTTTCGCCTCGTTCACTTCGGGAGCCACACCGTTAATCGAACCGCGAGCAACTTCAATCGTGACGTTTTCGGCGATTTTCAAGCGAACAATTTCATCGGTAAGCCCGACAATCGTCCCGAAAATGCCGCCGATTGTTATCACGCGGGTGCCGACTTTCAAGCTGCTCAACATTGCGTCACGTTCCTGGCGCGCTTTTTTTTGCGGACGATACAGCAGGAAATAAAAAATCAAAAGCATTAAGGCTATCGGCATAAAATTTGCTATGGCCGCTGCGGTTTCGTTGCCCATTAAAAATATTGCCTCCTTAGTGTTTCTTTAAAAGCGACGGGTTACTTTTAAAAAGTAACCGGACAGTTTTGTTATCGCTTTACAAATCAAACGTTGTCGCCGCGTTCCGACGTGAAAAGTTTTCGGCACGGTCAACAAATCAACTTTTGTCGCCGCTGTCGTAAGCCGCGAAAAATTTTTCCCTAAACTCGGTGAATTTGTCGGTCAAAATTGCTTCGCGCATGTTCGCCGTGAATCGTTGCAGATAGCGCAGATTGTGCAATGCCAAAAGTCTCAAGCCGAAAATTTCATCGGCACGGATCAAATGACGAATGTAAGCGCGTGTGAACTTATTTCGACAGGCGTAGCAATCGCAATTTTTTTCGAGCGGCGAAAAATCTTCCGTGAATTCGGCATTTTTCATGACGAGCCGTCCGCGTGGTGAAGTTTCGGGCGACACCATTGCCATACCGTTGCGGGCGACGCGTGTCGGAAAAACGCAGTCGAACATGTCAATGCCGCGCAGGACGCCTTCAATCAGATGATCGGGAGTGCCGACGCCCATAAGGTAACGCGCTTTGTTTTCGGGCAGAAATTTCGTCGAAACTTCCAACATGCGGTACATAAGTTCTTTCGGTTCGCCGACGCTCAAGCCGCCGACAGCACAGCCCGCGCAGTCAAGGTTGCCGATAAATTTCGCGCTGAATTCGCGTAAATCTTCGTACATGCCGCCTTGACAAATGCAAAAAATTCCCTGCTTGGGATTAATCGCCGCGTTGAGACTTCGCTCAGCCCAACGGTGAGTGCGCTCCGTTGAAGTTTGGGCGTATTCGTAATCTGCGGGATACGGAATGCATTCGTCGAACGCCATTGCAATATCGGAACCCAAAGCAGCTTGTGTTGCGATTGAAATTTCCGGCGACAAAAATTTTTCCGAACCGTCAATGTGTGAACGGAAAGTTACGCCGTCTTCGGAAATTTTTCGCAGGTCGCCCAAGCTGAAGACTTGAAATCCGCCGCTGTCCGTTAAAATTCCGTGCGTCCAGTTCATGAATTTATGCAACCCGCCCGCCTTGCGAACAAGTTCCGCGCCGGGTCGCAAAAATAAATGATACGTGTTCGCCAAAATGACACCTGCGCCCAAATTTTGGACTTCGTGCGGCGAAAGAGTTTTTACCGTCGCTTGTGTGCCCACCGGCATAAACAGCGGCGTCAAAAATTTTCCGTGCGGCGTGTGCAAAATGCCTGCGCGTGCGCCCGTTGCCGCGTCCTTATGAATGAGTTCAAAAGTTATTGCCGCCAATTAAGCCAGCTCCCATTTAATGTCCGTTATTTTATATTTGCCGTCCTTGAGTGCTACCACAGAATCTATTTTATTTTAGCAGTTCGCGTGTCGAAAACAACATTTTTTTTCGGCGGAGAATTTTTTTCGACGTAAGCAATCATTATTTCGGCAACTTCATCTGCGCTCAAACAGTCGAGAATCACCGCGCCGCCGACTTGATTAAGTTCTATCATTGCCGCTTGAATATGCTTTTCACGGTTGAGGGTTATTCCTCGGTCTTTGAAGTGCTTCAAAAATTTTACAAAGCCGTTGCGAAGATTTTCATTGCCGATAAACGAACGCGACGCTATCGAAAAAAGTTTCGAGTAAAAATCTGTCGAGCCCAGAGCATCCAAACCCGCGTCGGAAAAAACGTATCCTGCCCACCAATATTTTGACAAGGTGTTAGTTAAAAGTTTTTCGCGTGAACCGCCGTCGAAAAAAAATCTGTTACGAAGTTTGTCGATTGTTTCATCTTTGTTGACGCCGCGCAGATTATCAATTTTATCGTAGCCCCAACGTCGCCGAACATAATCATAAAACGCGCCGTGACAAAATCCCGCCCAAAATCTTTCGTCGGCTGCCTGACGAGGCGTCAAGAAACTTAAATGCTTGTAAAGTATTTTGCTGTTGCGGAAGTCAATTTCGCCCACGTCCAAACCTGCGTCAAGCGGTGCAAGTTCAAAGTCGGGCACGTCGCGAAACGTCACGAAGGGATTTTCTCCGCAGACTTCGATGACCCACGAATTGTCGCGTTGCGTTAAATATTTGTCGAACGTCTTGTCCAAGCTGCCTTTGAGCGTGTCGAGTGCATCGCCTTTCAAATAGCAAAGTTCCATCACGAATCCTCCGTGTCGACAATCTGCGCGATATTTTGCAAAGCTCCGGTTATCGGCAAGCCCATGACTTCCTGCGCCAAGGTGAGCGAATCTTCTTCGGCAAGCAGTTTGTTAAAATCCAGCTTCTGCCGACCGTAAACCGCTTTCAACGCCGAAAACCAAGCGTCCGATTCGTGTTCTTGCGCGTCCTGTTTAAGCTCCGCGAAAATCGATACCAATGCGGGCAAAATTATCATCGCGTTCAAAATCGGTTGCAACGTCGGATTGGCGTAATATCGTCGATATAAATCGTAGTCTTTCGCGTTCAAGCCGATTTTAATTTTCTGCGTCGTCAAATTAATTTCAAACGGAACATCGTCGGCAAGTTTCCTGTATATGCTGAAAATCGAGCCGACATTTTTAAAAAGGTTCGGGTCTTCGACAAGAGTCAACGTCTCAAAATTTTTGTAGGCAAGAATACTGCCCCTTTGAAGGTCAAATTTCAAACCGTCGAAGTCGTCATTCCAATCGGCGCAGAAAAAATTTTTCACATCGCGGCGCAAAACTATAAAAGCTACGAGATAAAGCGTATCTTTCACGAGGCTCAACGGAATTTTGCAAGAGAATTTCCCGACAGCGTTAGTAAAAATTTTACGATAAATTGTCGTCGGGCATTCGACGTGAAAAAGATATTCCGCGTCGCCGTTGATTATCAGTCGATTAATTTCCGCGCAATCCGTCGACAGGTCGACATCGAAAACCAAATTGCCTGCCGCGTCCGCAGTGGTGTGAGGCGTAGCCTTCGCGAAGAATTTGCAAGTTTTGTAGTCGTCGCGCCCGTTCGCAAGCACCGGATAAGTGAACAGTCGCTGATCTTTAATCTTCATGGACGGCAACCCCCAGCGCGTAATTTTTATCTTCGGTCAGTTCAAAGTTTATCCGCACGTCGACATTGCCGCGCAGGTTTCGGAAAACAATTTCGTCGCCAATCTTTTGAATGTCGATATTTTCGCTGAAGGAGGCAACCCGCGTGATGAAAAGTTTTTCACTGCTGTTGCTTTCGCCGACAGCAAAAATTTCAATCCGTCCGCCGGAAATGTTACTCGGGACTTTGAGAATCAGCCGATAACTTTTATCGCCGACTTTTATCACGCGAATTTTATCGCAGGCTATTTTGCTTTTGTCGTCCGTCGGTCGAGGTGGTGTCGGTCTTGACGGACGTGACTGTTGCGGGTTTCTCTTTACCGGCGGCTTTGTGCCAATGATTACCGGTGGATTAGGGTCGCTGTCGTTGTTCGGCGTAATGACGCCCGTGACTTCAATTTCGTCCGAAATATTTTCTTCGCCAAGACTTTCAATCTTGTTGCGAACCCATTTTTTGAGTTCTGCCAAATATTCCTTCGCTTTTTTTGGATATGTCGGGTGACGCGTCGGCTCCCAGTTGGTGTGGTCGGGCGTCTCCATTTGCCGGAAAAACGCGTTGAGCTTAAAGCCGTCGAGTTCAAGAATCGCCGTAAAGTTCAGCGTTCGCGAAATGCGGTCGAGTTCAAAAAGTTTCATGCCGCTCTTGCGCACGATTAAAACTTTTCGATTAAGTTTCGTCGTCGGGTCAAGCAAGACACCGAGCTTAAGTTTGCCCATGCCGTGAAAATCGTAATCGAAAAATTTAACGGCGTTGTTGCCCGTCAAAATCTTGTAGTAATTGGCAGCGTCATCTTTGACGAATTTGCCGAGCGTGGCTTTGGTAATCGCTTGCCCCTGAACCGTGACGCGCAACTTGTAGCGGTGAATTGCAACCAAAAAATTTTTAATCAGTTCGTCGACAAGTTCGGTCGTCCACTCTTCGCCGCCGTTGAAGCCGTAAATAAAAACGTCCGTGCCCCGTTTGACGCGCTGAAAAATTTTGTCGAGCTCGGGAATTTTTTTGACGGGCATGTTGCCTCTAGGTTCGCCGAAATAGCAGACACCGGTCGCGATATTCCAAGCATCGAGGTTGAACGAAACCAGTTTGGCAACGCCCTGCGCGGCATGTTCACCGGCTTTGTTGAACGTGCGATAAAAAACCATGCGGAAAAAAGAATTCGCGAACGGCGCGTTCTTGCCGATACCGAAGTTGCCCGCCTTGTCATCAGATTTAATTGCACCGCCGTTTATTTTCGTCAACGTGTTCCATCCCGTCATTGCACGCGAATTGAACGGTTCTGCAAGCCCCGTCGTGTTGAAATCGCTGATTCGCAGGACGGGAATTCGTAAGCTTTTCAACTTGAAAGTCGCGGTCTTGATAAAAGCTGCGGTCTTGTTGGATGCTCCCGTCCAATAAATTTGACAAGCTTTCAAAGCACCCGCGAAGTCGTAAACGTCGGGAATATCATTCGAGCTAATCTCGTGTCGTTGAAATTCAACCGTCACGGGAAAATTTTCGTCAATCGCCGCGTCGAGAGAGTTTTGACAAATCTCCCGCGCCAACGAAGAAATTTCTTTGCCGCGAAAAATTTCAATGCCCGAATCAGCCACGCCGTTAATCGCACCGCCGCCGTTCGACGGAAAATTCCAGCCGCTCATTAATCAAATCACCTTGCCCGTGATAAACATCGCGTCACCGAAGGAAAAAAATCTGTAGCGTTTTTCGACAGCCTCGCGATAAGCCCGCAAAATAAATTCACGTCCCGCCAAAGTGCTGACCAACATCAACAGCGTCGATTTCGGCAAGTGAAAATTCGTTATCAGCGCGTCGACGATTTTGAATTTGTAACCTGGGTAAATGAAAATTTTTGTCGAGTTTGAGCCGACAGCCAAAGTTTTTTCGTCAATCGCCGCCGACTCCAAAGTTCTGACGGAAGTCGTGCCGACAGCGATAACTTTTTTCCCGCGCAGTTTTGTTTCGCGAATCAAGTCGGCAGTTTCCTGCGGCACGGAAAAAAATTCTTCGTGCATTTCGTGTTGCTCAATGTTTTCGACTTGCACGGGGCGGAAAGTTCCCAATCCGACATGCAACGTGACGAATCCAAGATTGACGCCGAAATTTTTCAGCTCGGACATTTGCTCCGTCGTGAAGTGAAGTCCTGCGGTCGGTGCGGCGGCTGAGCCTCGTTCGCGATTGTAAACGGTTTGATAACGTTCGCTGTCGTCAAGTTTTTCGTGAATGTACGGCGGCAAAGGAGTTTCGCCAAGTCTGTCCAAAATTTCTTCAAACACGCCGTTAAACTTGAATTTGACAATTCGTCCGCCGAAATCAGTTCGTCCGATAATTTGACAACTTAACTCGTTGCCGAAAAAAATTTCTGCGCCTTCGGTGATTTTCCTGCCCGGTTTAACCAAAGTTTCCCAGGTCGTCGCGTCCAGTCGTCGGAGCAAAAAAATTTCGGCGCGTGCGCCTGTGGACTTGTGTCCGATAAGCCGCGCCGGAATTACTCGCGTGTCGTTGAAGATGAGCGTATCGCCCGCCGTCAAAAATTTTTGCAGGTCGAAAAATTTTTCGTGACAAATCGTCTGCCGCGCAGGATCAAGCACCATCAGCCGTGACGAATTACGCGGTTCAATCGGGCGTTGCGCGATTAATTCTTCCGGTAATTCGTAATCGAAATCACTGAGGAACATTATTTGACAAGTTCCTTTCCGAAATATTTCAATTCAAGTGCGGCAAGTCGTCCGTCCATGCGCAATTCAGCCAAAACGAAATTTATGTAGTTCAAAAATTCTTGGTCGCCTTTCTGCATGAGAATTCCGCAAGAATGACGCGTGCCGGCAAAAGGAGTTTTGACAAGCGGCGCGGCAAGTCTCGGTTCACGTTTAACCCAACTGACAGCCTCGACGGTTTCGGTAATCATAATGTCGGCTTTGCCTTCGGCAATTTTTACGGGAATTGCTGCGTTCTCGTCGTTGACGATTAACGTCGCGTTCGGCAAAGTTTTGCGGGCAAAAATTTCGTTCGTGCCGCCGGGATTAATCATAATGCGAACGTCGGGACGATTTAAATCGGCAACGGATTTGAATTTCTTCGCGTCGGTTTTGCGACAAAGAATCGTCTTACCGAAAATTCCTTCGCCGTAAGCGTCGCTCATCGCCATAATTTTTTCGCGGGCAAAATTTCTGGAGATGCCGCAAAGTGCAATGTCGAATTTGTCGGCAAGCATGTCATCTTTGAGCGTCGGCCACGTCGTCGGAACGTATTCAATCGTGACGCCCAAAGAGTCCGCGATAATTTTGGAAAGTTCTGCGTCAATGCCTTCGTATTCGCCCGTCGCGGGATTGAGATACGACATCGGGATATAATCGCCCGTCGTGCCGATACGAATTGTGCCGCGTGCCAAAATGTCCTCAAGTCGTCCGGCTTCGGTCGGTTGGCTCGTCAAAAGCAAGACCGCCAACAGCGTAAAAAAAATTGTTGCCCGTGCGAAAATTTTCATGGTGATACCTCCGTTTTAAGTGATAAGGGACAAGGGAGAAGGGACAAGTTTTTTCCGACTCCGTCAATAAAGTTTTTTTAATTTGGTTCCGTTGTAGTAGTGCGCAAGAATTTTGTCGTAAGTCCAATTTTTTTCGGCGTAAGACTTCGCGCCTTGTTGACTCATGCCGACGCCGTGCCCGCGACCGTAGCCCGTGAAAATCACTTCGCCGCCGGAAATTTTCATGTCAAACAACGTGCTCGGCAAAGAAAATTTTCTGCGTAAATCTGCGCCCGAAATTGTCAAAGTTTTTTTCGTGCCGACAAGTTGAGCGGATTTCACGCGACCGGAATTTGTCCTGTCGTCAGTTTTTTTGCCCAAAGTCAACGTGCTGAGCTTGATTGATTTCACATCGCCGAAATTGTCACCGAAACGCGACGAAAAATCTTTGACGGAAAATTTCATCGTCCACGGCGCGGTAAGTTCGATTAATTCTTTGACGGGCACAAGGTACGCAACGTTCGTGCCCCAAACGTCCGCGACAGCCTCGGTCATTCCGCCGCTGTCCGCGTGAAAATTCGTGTCGGCAATTTTTTCTTTGAACGTCAAAACTTCGCCGTGAGTTGCGTCAATCGCCTCGTTGACAATTTTAAAATCTTCAAAGCCCGCGTACATTTGACAATGCGTCCCCGTGCACAGGTCGAAACCGTCTTTGTCGTGCCGCTTGCGATTTTTCAACGCGAACGAACGCGCCGCCACCGCTTGAGCTTTCAACGCTTCCAACGGGTACGACGGGGACATTTCTTCGCCGACAACGCCGCGCAGATATTCTTCCGTCGGGGCAATGCTTATCACGCTCAGCGAACCTTTGACTTTGTTGACGCGCACGCCGCCGAAATATCGTCGCCCGTCAATCGTCGTGATTAAATCTTTCAGCGGAATTTTTTCGGGACGAATTTCAATCGCGTTGGTTTTCATCTGCGCGAAGTCCACGGCAAAATTTTTATCGGCAGGAATTTTCTTAATCGTCTTTTTCGACGACGGGTCAATCATAATGCAGGGCGCGGAAACTTTCAAACCGACTTGCGTGACGCCGCTTGTGATTCCGATACGCAATTCGGGTTGCCAGACGGATTTTTTTTTCGGCGACTTGTCGGCAGCTTGAGCAATACTTGTCAACAAGCAAAAAATAATCGCGGTCACAAAAAATTTTTTTAACATGAATCAATCACCACATGACACAAAAATTTTACATATAACGGTTTTGTCTTCGTTGACGTGCTTGCGTTCGTAAACGACTTTGAAATTTTCGTCGCGGCTCAGGGTGTCGAACAAAAATTTCATTTCGTCGGTAACGATAATGTGCGTGAAGTTGTATTCGGCGAAAAAATCTTTGTAGTAAATTTTGCCGTTCAGCAGGTTTAAATATTCCGCCAAAATATTTTTGTCGAGACCGCTGTTGACGGGCAGAAAAACTTCCGAACGCGAATCAATGTAATATTTCACGCCAAAACGTCCCGCAAGTCCGCCGCCGCCTTGACCGAGCCACAGCGAAATATTTTCGGGTTGTTCGTCCTGCAAGATGAATTCAATCGCGGGCGTCAAAATTTCGTACGTGTCGTCTTTTTTGTCGGCAAGCGTCACGGAAAAAATTCCGCACACGATTAACGCCGTCACCAGCAACGAGAAATTTTTTCGCGGCAATATCGCGGGGTGCAACAAACTTCCTTCGCGCTTGAAAACCAGCAAATTATACAACACAATCGCCGTCGACACAAAGAACAAAATTTTTACCGGCGTGTTGAGTTCGGCAAGTCCGTCCCGGAAAATCAGCGTAATCATGATTGTGTTGACGAAAACCAGCAGGAAAAACAAAATCGTCAGCGGTATTCGATTTGGAAAATTTTCGTCGTGCGGGAAGATTTTTTCGACGCTGAAATTTCGCCACGCACACGCAAGCGGAAACGTCGCCGCGAAGTAAAACAGCAACAAATTTCGTTCGTGCAACAGAGCCAAATAAGTCAGCCCGCCGCTCAGGAAAATGTATCGCCACGGGAGTTTGACTTTCGCGAACGTGAAAATCATCAATGCTTCCGTCGCGTAAAAAATTTTCCCGCTGAAACTTTGTGCCGAGGGTGCGAACATTTCCGACACGTGCGAATTGATTATTTCGACGCCGTATGAACGCAACACGTAAGTCATCGCGTCAAGCCCGTAAGGATTTATAAATCCGCACAGAAAACTTGCCGCCAATGTCGCCGCCAAAAATTTCGCGTGACGTGAACTTTTTACGAAGAAAAACGGCGCGGCAAGTACGAACAGCATTAACCAAACCGCCGCATGAAAATTTATCAGCAACACGGACAGAATCGGCAACGGGATTAAAAATTTCGCGTCGTTTGAACGAGTAAATTTTTCCAGCAAAAAAACTTCGGCAAGCAATATTGGCGTCGAAAAAATTTGCGGGCGCGGCACGATTGATGTTGCCGTGATAAATCCGACGACGAAAGTTAAGCCGAGCGCGACATTTTTATTTCCGCTTACCGAAAGGCACAATCGCCAATGCAAAATCAGCAACAACGCGCCGAAAATAAAATCCGTGAACTTGAGACCTGTGACGCCGAAATTTTGCCACGCTTCCCAAAAGAAAATTCCGCTCAACCACTGCTGCGCGACAAGTTGAATTCCGTCGTGAATCGTGAACGGGTCGACGTGCGGGAAACCGTGCTCCAAAATGTAGCGTCCCAAATTCATGACAAAATTTGTATCCGACTCTTCGGGCAGTTTGAAAATCATTTCAACGCAGGCGACGGGCGTCAACAAAAATGCGATTTGAATTGCCGACGAAAATTTTTTACTCATGCGTCTCCTCGTGATAGGTTTGTTCCGCATTGACGTTCCAAATATTTTCCCGCGTCGACGTGCCGATAATCGTCCGCACAGCTTCCCGCGCCGTCAACATGCTGTGATCCATGTTGTTGTAACGGTGCTGACCGTTGCGCCCGATACAGTACAGATTTTCAATTTCGTCAAGCGCGGTACGAAGTTCCGAAATATTTTCGTAGCTGTCGAAATACGCGGGGTAAGCTTTGGGAACTTTGACTTGCACGCCGAAACGAACATCCGACGCGTCGATAATCCCAATCGAAGACAATTCGTCGACGGCAAACTTGACGAAATCATTTTCCGGCATCTGCCAAAGTTCGTCACCTTCGCGGCAAAAATATTCCAGTCCGAGCCAAACGGTATTTTGCGGATCGGCAACCATGTACGGCGACCAGTTGTTGAAAATTTGCAGACGACCGAGCTTGACGGACGGTTCCTGAATGTAAATCCAGCAATCCGGAACAATGTCGCCGAGAGTTTTAATTTTCGTTTGATTTTTCAGCGCAAGTTTGTTGACGAGCAAACCGACGGTTATGAAGTCGCGGTACGGCAAATTTTTGGCAATTTCTCGCGGGCGTGCGGGCAAATTTTCACCGAGCGCATCGGCAAGTTCGGAAAGCGGCATACTCGACAAATAATAATCGGCGGGGAACGTCAACTCACCTGCGGGGCTGTCGACAATGACCGCTTTAATTTTTTTGCCGACGACGCGGAATTTTTTCACGTTGGAATTGAAAAGCACTTCGCCGCCGTGACGTTTAATTTCGCCGGCAAGTTTTTGCCAAATTTGTCCCGCGCCGAGTTTCGGGTAAAAAAATCTTTCAATCAGCGAAGTTTCGTCCGTGCCTTTGGAGCCGAAAGTTTTCCTGAAAAAGTCCGCGATAGTTTTGCCGAGCGACAATCCGCGAATTCGTTGCTTGCCCCAGTCCGCGCCGATTTCGGCGGGCGTGCGTCCCCAAACTTTCGTCGTGTAGTCGCGGAAAAAAGTTTCGTAAAGTTTTTGCCCGAAACGATTAATCATGAAGTCTTCAAGCGTATTTTCTTCGCGCTGATTGTATTTTGCCTTGAGGAAACTTGCGCCGATTGAAAACATTTCGACGAGTCCGAGATTTTTAATCGTGTCGAAACTGAGCGACACGGGATACGAAAAAAATTTCCGCCGATAAAAAATTCTGGATACGCGGTTACGATTTAAAAAAACTTCGTCGACTTCGTCGGGATTCGCGCCGCCGTCAACCAAAACCGATTCGCGTCCCAAAATTTTATCGTCGAGAGCCGGTGAGCCCTGCGCGGGCAAAAGTTTGTTCCACAGAGCCAAAACGTCTTCATCTTTGCTGAAAAATCTGTGTCCGCCGATGTCCATGCGGTTGCCGTTGAAATTTGGCGTTCGAGCAATTCCGCCGACGATATTTGATTTTTCGAGGACAATCGGGCGAATATTTGTTTCGGTCAAAAAATAATATGCGGCAGTCAATCCCGCAGGACCCGCGCCGACAATTATTGCGTGTTGTTTGTGCAAGAAATTTTCACCTCGGCAAGTGAATCAAAATATTTTGCGCGTTGACTTGTGCGACGCCGAATTTAATTTCGTCACCCGCGTGCAAATTAAAATCTTGTCGCGGCTCAATCAACAGTTCGCCCGTCAAAATATTTTCGTCGACGGATTTGCAACGCACCCACAAAATTTCGGGACGGCGATTGTCGTCGAAGAAATAAACCGCAACGTCGTCGGGATAATCGGGGTGCCGAAAAATGTCAATCGTTTTAATCAGGCGCGTCTGCTCACGGGCGGCGTCAACATGTCGGTCGCCAATCATCTGAATTCTGTCGCGGAAGGCAACGGAATAATCCGCAGTCAAAATTTTTATTTCCGCGTCAGCAACGTCACCGCGTTTGATTCGTTTGGATTTTTTGTAGCTTGCGGGAAAAACTTTGACTTTGCCGCCGACAATCTGCGCGCCCGCCAAAATTTCAAAGACAAATTTGTTATCGTCGACGTGCGCATAAGTCAAAAAGCCGTCAAGTTTTTCGTCGGGCGGGAAGTCAAACACCTCACGGGGATTTGTTTTCGCAACAAGTTCGTTATCTTCAAGCAGACAAATTTGCCGCCAGAGTTCGCGAAAAGATTTTTCATCAACTCGCAAAGTTATCATCTCCAAAAAAAAATTTCCCGCGCATTGTACCACAGCGAATCAAAATTTTCACCCGCGCAGGTTTTGACGGAAAAATAACGTCAACCGGAGGCCGCACAGGACGTGCGGCCTCACCCGCGCATTTCGCGTGACGCGAAATTAGCGGGTCACATTCGCAGCGATAACGTTGCGGATTTACGAAAACGCAATCATCGCCCGCCGCGCAGGCGTGCCTTTTCTTTGGTTACTTTCTTTGGGCAAGCAAAGAAAGTAACATTTAAAAATCCGAATCGAGGCAACAACGCCCGACATTTTACCGACAACCCCAAATATTATCGCCGCCGTGTTGAAAAAAAACTTCGCGTCTGATAAACTGCGCGTCAACGGAAAACCTTGCCTTTCCTGCGGAAGAAGGCTTAACATAAATGCGAACGAAAAATTTTTTGAGGAGTGACAGACATTTTGTTTACGCACATAACCCAGTCCCCATACGGGACGGTAAAATTGGCGGCGAAAGTGGCGCAACGTGTGCGCGAAGGAACGGTAATTTGTTTGGAGGGCGGACTCGGCGCGGGCAAAACTCTGTTCGTGCAGTCGATGGCGCGGACGTTGGGCGTGCAAGGCGAAGTGACCAGCCCGACATTTAACTTGATGTGCGTCTACGAAGGTTTTTGCCCGATTGTGCATTTCGATTTGTACCGCTTGCATTCGGAGGACGAACTTGAGGACATTGGCTTTTACGAGTACACGGATTTTCCCGAAGGCATCGTGTTTATCGAGTGGGCGGAAAAATTTCCCGACGCTTTGCCCGACGATTATGTCATAATAAAAATTGACCGCATGAAAGATTCGCGAAATTTGCGGCGGATAACTTTTTCGTGCGTGGGCGAAGAACACAAGGATTTCATCGACGAGCTTGAAGAGTTCGTGACCAAAGACGATTAAAAGCAATTAGGAATTATGAATTAGGAATTAGGAATTGTTTCGGCGACGATTTTCATTCCTCATTCCAAATTCCTCATTCCAAATTGATTTTTGGGGGTTTGAGCTTGCAAATTTTGGGAATTGAAACTTCAACGCGGGCGGCTTCCGTCGCAGTAATTTCTGACGCAAAAATTTTGGCGGAAATGTTGACCGAATCCCCGCAAAGTTTTTCGGAAACGTTAATGCCATTGGTCGAAGACGTTGTAAAAAATTCCGGCGCGTTCGGACAAATCGACGCAGTTGCCGTGAGTATCGGACCCGGTTCGTTTACGGGACTGCGAATCGGTTTGGCGACGGCAAAGGCACTTGCTTACGCGTGGCACACAAAAATTATCGGCGTGCCGACTTTATCGGTCTTCGCGCAAAATTTTCCGTCGGCGAAAGTCTTGCCGCTTGTCGACGCGCAAAAAAATCGTGCGTATTGTCAGCTGTTTGAAAACGGCGAACCCGTCACCGAGGCACAAGTCAAACCGATTGACGCGGCGATTGTCGAGGCAGCCGAAACGGGCGGCGAAATTTTTTTGTGCGGAGACGTGTTGCATAAAATAAAAATTCCGTTGCCCGCGAACGTGAAAATTGCCCCGCCGAATTTGAAAATGCCGCAAGCGTCGTGTGTTGCCCTGCGCGGAAAAATTTTACTTGACGCGGGACAATCCGATAACGTGATGAATTTGGAGCCGCTTTACATCAGGCGTGCGGAGGCTGAAGTGTTATGGGAACGACGACACGGCTTGTCTGCCGAAAAATGACGATTGACGACGCGGAAGCGGTAGCCGCATTGGATTTGAAAAGTTTCGGCGAAATTGATTCGTGGAGTGCCGAATATTTTTTTTACGCCGCGCAGAACGAACGTGCGGAATTTCTGATTGTCGAAGACAACGGAAAAATTGTCGCCTGTGCCGGCGCAGACATCTTCACGGACGCGGCGGAAATTGTCAGCTTTGCCGTCGACCCCGACAGACGCAATCAAGGTATCGGCACGAAACTGCTTGAAACGCTGATTGAGACCGTCAAAAAACGCGGCGCATCTGTTTTGATTTTGGAAGTTCGACCGAGCAACAAAGTCGCGATTAAACTTTACGAAAAATTCGGCTTTGAAATCGTCGACCGCGAAGAAAATTATTATTGGGACGAAGACGCCTGGATTATGGCGAAAGAAATTTTTTGACAATCGCAACGGAACTTTGAGGCCGCACAGGACGTGGCAAATGCGCGCTGGCAAGCATTTGCGCCCGTGGTATTTCGCCGGATGCGAAATGCACGGGCACGAGCGGCACGCGTTGCCGATTACTCCGAACAGCGATAACGTAACGCTCTCCGCGTAGGAGTGCCTTTTCTTTTGCAACTTTTCTTTGGGCAAGCAAAGAAAAGTTGATTCAAAAACTCAGATTAACGATTGCACAAATCGAAGCAAAAAACTTCGACAATTTACCAACAAACCCTATGGAAATTTTTTAACATGGAACAAATTACTTTTCGAGCAATGACCCCTGACGACGCGGACGAAATTACCGCTCTTGAGGCGAAATGTTTTGCAATGCCGTGGAGCCGCGAAGATTTTTGGCGCGAAAACAAAAACGAGCTTGCCGAATACGTCGTCGGTAAACTGAACGGCAAAATTATTGCTTACGCGGGCGCGTGGGTTTCGTTCGATCAAGCGGAAGTCATGCACATTGCCGTTGAGCCGAAATTTCGCGGGCAAGGCGTCGGCACGTTGACTTTCGGCGCGTTGATTGATGCCGTCAAAAAACGCGGAGCGAAATCCGTCACACTTGAAGTTCGACCTTCCAACACGGCGGCAATTAAACTTTATGAAAATTTCGGGCTGAAAAGTGTCGGGCGTCGCAAAGGTTATTATCTTGACAACGGCGAAGACGCGCTGATTATGTGGAATACACATCTTTAAGGAGAAAATTTTTATGCAACTTCGCGGAACGCTGATGCTTTTGGGCGCGGCGTTTTTTTGGGGAACAACTTTCGTCGCACAAGTGACGGGCATGGACGACCTTGAGCCGTTTTCCTACGCGGCGGCAAGATATTTAATCGGCACGCTGGCACTTGTCGCGGTTTTGATTTTCACACGTCGTGATCGGGCGCGGGAACGTCGACAAAAAAATTATCGACACGGATTTTTAATCGGGCTGATAATCGGCGTCGTGCTGTTTATCGCAAGCTCAATGCAACAAATCGCCCTGCAATATTCGACGGCGGGCAAAGCGGCATTCATAACGTGCCTGTATATCGTCTTCGTGCCGTTGGGCGCAAAATTCCTCGGCAAAAAAATTCGTCTCGAAAATTGGATTGGCGCGGGACTTGCAATCGTCGGATTGTACCTGCTTGCCGTCGGCGAAAGTTTTTCCGTTCAGTCGGGCGATTTAATTTTATTCGTCAGCGCATTTTTTTGGACGGCTCAAATTTTGCTTGTCGACAGATTCGCCAATAAAGTTGACTTGATGGAACTTTCCGCCGCGCAGATTTTCATGACGATGATTTTAAGTTTCGCGGCAATGTTCATGTTCGAGACGCCGAAATTTTCAGCAATGCTCAATTCGTGGTTCCCGATAATTTATGCGGGCGTGATGAGTTCGGGCGTTGCGTTCACGTTACAAAATTTCGGGCAGAAATATGCGGAGCCTTCGACGGCGGCAATTTTGATGAGTTTCGAAGCAATTTTCGGCGCGCTTGCCGGTTGGCTTATCCTGAACGAAATGATGACTTCGCGGGAAATTTTCGGATGCGTGCTTATGCTTTTCGGAATGCTTGCGACACAATGGGCAATCGTCAAAAAAAAATTTATAGCGTCGCGGAGATAACGTTTAAGCTGTCGGGAAGTTGCAACGCGAAAATTGTTCCCCCGCTTTTAAAGCGGGCGGATGCGTGCTTATGCTTTTCGGAATGCTTGCGACACAATGGGCAATAATCAAAAAAATTTTATAGCGTCGCGGAGATAACGTTTAAGCTGTCGGGAAGTTGCAACGCGAAAATTGTTCCCCCGCTTTTAAAGCGGGCGGATGCGTGCTTATGCTTTTCGGAATGCTTGCTACACAATGGGCAATCGTCAAAAAAAAATTTTTATAATGGTGTCGCGATAATGTTTCGGTCATAAAAAAATTCCCCAAGACTTTGCGTCCGGGGATTTTTTTGAGCAAATTATTTCTTCGCGAAAGTCGCGCCGTGAAGTTACAACATTGATTCGCAGATATGAAATTCCGTCGCCGTGAATGAGCTTTAAGGTTTCAGACATGCGAATTTAATTTCAAAGTCCAAATTGCAATCAGGTCGCCCACTTCATGAGCAAAGACTCTTCCTCTTCCGCGCTGAGTTGCCCGCCTTGAATCATCTTTTGAGCCACGTCACGCGCTTTGGCAAACATTTCGACGAAAGCCCAATCGTAAATTTGCGGCAGTTCGTTCAAAAGATTTTCAGCCTCGTCAAAGGCAGTCGACGCAAGATTATTCGTGCGGCGTCTGTCACAAATCAAACCTAACGCGATAAGGCACACGCTGATTTCGACGTTGTTGAGTCTCTGCGAACGAATCACCTTGCACAAGTCGGAAACAATCTGTTCGCGACGAATTGCGCCGCTGTCGGGACGCTCGTCAAGTTTGCAGGCAACGCCGAGCGCGTGCGCGGAAATTTGGATGCCGCTTTTGCCGCCGAGCTGAGCTTTTGCGCAATCTTTTTTGAACTCGTGATAAATCCAATCGACTTCGGTTTTCGTGATGGCGTGCGTGTAAAGATTCGCCATGCGCAATTTTTCGTTGCCGTGCAGATTGACGAGCTGAGCCAATTCCTTCGTGTCGCCGCAAATTGACAACGCGTAAACCGATTGAATTTTCGTGTTCATCTTCGTGCCGAAAGATTTTCCCAGTGAAATTCCGGGGTTGTAAAGTTCGTCGTCAAGTTGACTCAAGCACAGTCGCGCAAGTCGTTGTTTTTGTTGCGGTGACCAGTTCGCGCCGATTTTGCGTGCAATGATGACAAGACGGAGTTTGAAAGATTCTTCGTCGGTATATTTTGCGGAGTCAAACATTTGCAACAGCGGTTCGGCAAATTCGTTGTGGTTGCTTGCCGCCAAAACCGTGTTGACGTGCGAACGAAGCGTTTCGGAAAATCTAATGTTGTCGAATTTGTTGTGTTGCTTAAAGGCGCGGTCAACTTTCTTGCTCAAGTCGCGAATCATGCGCAACTGATTGTACGGTTCGACGCGCCCGCCGGCTCTGGCAATAAGTTTTGTCTTCGGACCTTTTTCGACGCCCGTGGCAATGGAAATCGTTGCCGTGCCGTAATCCATCAAACTCAAACCGTTTTCGTCCGCGCAGGTGTACGCGTCCATACGAATAATTTTGTCTTCGCTCATAAAAATGCTGAACGTGACAAAAGTATCATCCGTGCGGCGGGAATATTTTGAGGGGAATTCGATATTTCCTTTCGCGATGATTCGATAACTGCCATCACTTTCGCAACGGGCAATGGGCACGCTGATAACGTTTTTGCCGGGCGGAAGTCTGAAGCCCGCAAATTTTTCGGAGGTGTACGGCAATTCTTTGCCTGCGGGAATAATTTCTTCGTAATTGCCGCCGAAGGTAACCAGATAAAAACTTTCGTTAATGATGTTGCTGCCGAAAACGACGCCGATTGACCTGTCGGCACGCATAATTTGTCTGTTTGCGGAAAAATTTCTGCGCGGCTGAACTTGACGCGGTCGCGGCGAAAATTTCGGTTGAAATTGCGGCGTGAAAGTTGAACGTGGTTGAGCGGTGAAACTCTGCGCGGGACTTTGCGAAATATTTTGCGGCTCAACTTGCACGGGCTCTTCTTCGGGCAATTCGTTTTGAAGATTTTCCGAAAGTTCTTCTTCGTATTTGTGCAGGAAATAATGATACACCGCCGCGCCGCGAGCAACTGCTTGGTCGGGGTCAAGCGCGACAATCGGGTCGAAGCCGAAAAATTCTTTCAGCCGATTGATAACCATGTAAAAACGTGACATACCGCCGTTCATCAAAACAGCGTCAACTTTAACGTCAGCGATTTGAAGTCTTTTGGAAGCTTTGTCCAAAACGTCCAGAATCGGCAAAATAATATTTTTGCGCCCTGCGTAACGACTTTCGACTTCGGCAAGATTTTTGTAATCGTCGAAGTGCAAATCTTCCACCATAAAATCCCGGAAAATATCTTCAACCTGCGCGGCAGTGAAACTGTCGGAGTAAGCGTAACCTGCAACGCCGATTGTGCCGCCGACAGCGTAATCTTCTTCCTCGTCGTCCCACCAACCGGAATTATTGTCCGACAAAGCTTCGCTTTTTTGCGCGCTGATTTCCAACTTGAGATTTTCCGCATAGTTGATAAGCTGGCTCATGACGCCCGATTCTTCCCTGCGGATTTTCTGAACAATTTCGGGATAGTTTTCGTACTGTTTCAAATAATGTTCAAACATGGCGCGTGCCAAACACATATCGAAATCGTCGCCGCCGAGGAGCGTGTAACGGTTCGTTGCAATGTCTTGAACTTTCAAAATTTCGGGCGCGTCTTCGCGACGAGAAATTTCGTGCAAAGTAATATCGAGCGTGCCACCGCCCAAGTCAAAGACCATGACATTTTTTTTCGTGGACAAGTCCAAAATCTGCGCGGCAATTTCGCCGTTCTTAACCTGGTTGATAAAATCGTAAATAACAGCCTGCGGTTCGCTCAAAAGAATTTGACGCGGGGAGCCGTCCTTTTTCCGAATTTTAATACCGGCAAGTTCTGCAGCCTTAAGAGTATTTTGCCGCATGATGAAATCAAAATTGGCGGGCACGGTGATAACTGCGTCGTCAATTTTTTCCAGATGATAAGTTCGCGCCGCATTTCTGAGCATGTGTTCCAAAATTCGCGACGAAACTTGTGCGGGAGTTTTGTCGGGCACGTTCGCAGAAAGTCCCGTAACAAATTCGTTCGCCATCTGACTTTTGACAGATTTTGCGACAAGATACGGGCGCAGAGGATAACGACCTTTGGCAAAATCGCCGACAATCGGCTGATAATTTTTTTCGTCGTTGTAATAAACACAGCTCGGCAAAATAAGATTAGGTTTAATGGTGAACTTCGCGCCTTGCCCCAAAACGTTGTACATTTCGACGGCACGATCGATTTTGACAACTTTGCTGACAATGTCGCCGTTGGGCTTAACGTTTATCGTCGCCAAAACGGAATTGGTTGTGCCCAAGTCAATGCCCACGCACAAATCGTTGTGTTCTTCGCCGTTGATAATCATAAAAAATCTACCTCCTCAAAAAAATTTTTTAGTTTGATTGACCGCTCACTCGTCCGAAACCTCCTTCAAGCGCGGTCGTGCAATTTGAACATCTTTATTTTGATAAAACCAGCCCGGCGACAAAACTTTGACGTGTTTAATTTCATCGGTCGACTCGAAGGGCGAACCTTCATAATCGCAAGCCTCGACTTCGTCAAAGCGCATGTCCTGCACCGAACCTGGTTTCAAAATCGGATTAATCTTGTTGTCTTTGATGAAATGCGCCAATCGCTCAATCAAAATCAAAAGCCCGCCGATTTCGGGCGGAAGCTGAACATTTTCCTTGCGGAGTTTGCGCACGCCGTTTCGCACGTTGATAACCGCGTCGAGAATGCAACCGTATTTTTCGGAGTTGAGCAGTGAGAAAAACTCAATCATTTCATTTTGGTGGCTCTCGCGAATTTTTTCGTCGAATTCGTCCTGCAAATCCTTAAGCATCATGTCGGAACGGTTAAGCATGTTTTCCAAAAGTTCAACGCGTTCTTGTGCGGAATCTTTTTTATCTTGCCGCCCGTTGCGTCTGTGGTTAATGCAAATGTTGCGCAGAAAATCAACCACGTCGAAGAAAAAATATTTCATGTGCGCGTTGCCGAATTTATCGATGATGTCGGAGTCGGTGCCTTTGTCAATTTCGGGGTGTTTGACGTAAAGCATCAGGCACGCCACGCGAATTTGAATTTTAAACGGGTCGCCGTCGCGGTTGATAATTTTTTTGTCGCGCAGGGCAATGAACGCCTCGAAATCTTTTTGACTGTGGGTTTCAAGTGCCTTGACAAAAGCGTCGACGGTTTCCGCCGCCCAATCGAACAATTCGGCACGTTTGCTCTGATAGCTCAGGTGCAGGAAACGCAAAATTTGAATGACGCGGTCGCCGCTTAAATTTTCGTTGTAACGCGAATTGATAAGTTCCGCACAACGGCGTGGCTCAATCAGTTTGTCTTCGCAAAAAATTTTAATCAGGCGGTTCTCCAAAATGTAATCGTCGTAGGAAGAGGACGCCGAAAGTTTTTTCCTGTTGCGCCGCTCAATGCTGTTGTGAATGTTTTCGATGAATCGCTTGATTGTCGGGTCGTTGACGTTGAGCATAAAAAAATTTCCTCCTTACAGTTCAAAAGGCTCGCAAGTTTCGGGGAAAACAAAACTCGTGCGCGAATCTGGGTCGTTAATCAAAACTTGTTCAAGCGTCGTGCTCGCGTGAAATTTTTGGTCGGGCGGGCTGTGAACCACTACACAAATTTTCGGATTGACGCGGCGAACAAAATTTACCGTCGCGGCAAAATCGTCGTGCAACGAAAAATCTCCGCTGACAATTTCCATGTTTGAATTCATTGACGGCGGCGCGGTCGATAAAATTACACTCGGTTTTCGCGGAAAAAAAATTAACGGGCGGTCATTTTCGTTCATAATCGGGATGTGCAAATTCTCGAAACGGCGGACAATCCTCATGACGCGTTCGTCGATAAATATTTCGGCGTTCGGCAGAAATTTATTAATCAGTTTAATAAGTTCCACGCCCTTGCTGACTTGCGTAACTTGGCAATAAACAATTCGTTGTCGGCTCAGCCCGTAATAAATTCTGTGTAAAATTTTTTTCAACGCGGCGTCACTCTCGCCGAAACTTCGATAAAACGGGTGGCGTGCGTGCAATCCGCAGAGAATTAAAATATCGATAGGTTCTTCGGGCAACATTGCCGCGCCGACAAGTTGCGTCGGGAACGTCGAATAATCGCCCGTGTACAAAATATTTTTCCCGCGAAATTTTATCAGCGTCATCATTGCGCCGGGGATGTGTCCCGCCTGATAAAAACTTACTTCAATCTTTGACAACGGAATTTTTTGCAGGAACGTGACGGTCGAAATGTTTTGCCGAATTCGGTCGAAACTTTCTTCCAGTTGCGCGGACAAAATTTCTTGCGTCAAATCCGTCATGTAAACTGCGGCGCGTTCGTTGAGTTTCAAAAAATCCGGCAACGCGGCGCAATGGTCAATGTGTGCGTGCGAAATAAATACGTGCGAAATCTGGTGCAGGTCTTGCAGATACGGCGTCTCTAACAACGAATTAAATTGCGGCGCGAATCGAATTCCCTGTGTCAAACCGCAACCGCAATCCAACAAAAAATTGTCTTCGCCGAGCTTGAGGAAGTAACAGCTTGCCCCGACTTCCTGCGCGCCTCCGAGCGGCATAAAAATAATTTTATCGCCCACGTTTATCACCTCCGCCGCAATAATAACAGAAAAAATTTTGTCGCTCAATGTTCCGCACCGAAAGAATCAACGCGTCGTTGCTAAAAATTTGTTCCACGCGGCGCAGAAAGTTTCGACACGCAAAAAACTTTGTGTTATAATCGCAAAAAATTTTTGGAGTGTGATTACTATGTTTGGAATTGGCGTTCCCGAACTTATTTTGATTTTGGTTATCGGATTGGTCGTCTTCGGTCCCGGCAAATTGCCCGGCGTCGGCAAAGCTTTGGGGCAGAGCATCAAAGAATTCAAGCAGGCAAATTCCGATGATCCCAAAACCATTGACGCGGACGAACAGAAAAAAATTGACGCCGAAAAGAAATGACCGAGCCCGAAAAAAAATCTGCGCCCATTGACGAACAAAAAATTTCCGAAGACGAAACGGACGACGGCACCATGAGTTTGACGGCGCACCTTGAAGAATTGCGTTCGCGAATCATCAAAGCATTGTTGGCAATCGCGTTCGGCAGCGTCGTCGCTTATCTGTTCCTCGACGAAATTACAAATTATTTGACGTTGCCCGTCGGCAAACTTTATTACATGAAACCGGGCGAGGCTTTTTTCACGTATCTGAAAATCGACATCGCGGCGGGATTTCTTATCGCGTTGCCGATAATTTTTTATCACGCGTGGAAATTTTTTCTGCCCGCGTTGACGAAATCCGAACGCACGGTTTTGGGCGTACTTGTGCCATCGTCGGTGATTTTGTTTTTCGTCGGATTGGCGTTTTCGTTCTTCCTGATATTGCCCGTCGCGCTGAAATTTTTTATGGGCTTCGGCGAAGAGACGGAAAATCTGCAGTCAATGTTTTCGTTCGCGAGCTATTTTGAGTTCGTGATTTTGTTTGTGTTGCCGTTCGGATTCGTGTTTGAATTGCCGCTTGTGATAATCGTTTTGGGCAAGTTGGGAATTTTGACAAGCGAAAAACTCGGACATTATCGGCGGTACGTGTTATTTTTTTCATTCGTAATAGGCGCGCTTGTCACGTCACCCGACGTTATCACACAAATCGCCGTTGCAATTCCTGTTTGCCTGCTTTACGAAGTCGGCTATTTGGTCGTCAAATATATTTTGCGGAGATAAATTTTTTCGCGGTAGAAATTACGGCTCTCGACGTTGAATTTATCCTCTGTCGAAAATTTTCGGCGGAGGATTTTTTTGCGCGTTGAAAAAATTTTTGCTACAATATCGGCGTCAAAGGAGGTCATCTTTATGGAGATTGACATCAGCAAAGTTAAATTCAACGAAAACGGTTTGGTTCCCGCGATTGTGCAGGAAGAAAGCGGACAAGTGCTCATGCTTGCCTACATGAATGCCGAATCGCTGAAAAAAACTATTGAAACCGGTTACACGTGGTTTTACAGCCGCAGTCGCAAAACTTTGTGGCAGAAAGGCGAAACCAGCGGCAACGTTCAGCAAGTCAAAGCTTTATATTACGATTGCGACGGAGATGCTCTGCTCGTGAAAGTTCATCAAACGGGCGTCGCGTGTCACACGGGAACTTATTCGTGTTTCAGCGGGCGTCGACTTGACGAAAATAAAAATCTTCCCGCAGTCGTCGAACAACCGCCCGAAGATTTGTCGCTTGTGCTTTACGAATTGTATTCGGTCATCAAAGATCGTCAGCGTCACCCCGTCGAAGGTTCTTACACGAATTACCTTTTCAACATGGGACACGACAAAATTCTTAAAAAAGTCGGCGAAGAGGCCGTCGAAACGATTATCGCGTCCAAAAACAAAGACTTCGACCAAATTATTTACGAGATGGGCGACTTGTGGTATCATTGCTTGGTTTTGCTCGCGTGGCACGGAATCAAGCCCGAACAACTTTTTGCGGAGCTTGTAAATCGTCGCAAGGGCGGCAATTATCACAAGTTCACCGTCAAAACGGGCGAACGTCCCGCAGATTGACATGAAAAAAATTTTTTTCGCCGCACTGTTGACTGTCGCGCTGATTTTTTCGGGCACGGAACTTTTTACGTCGCGGGCACAAAAAATTGACGAAATTGCCGAAATCGTCGAAGGCGCGAAAATTTTGGTGCTCAACTATCATCAAATCGCCGACAAAGATATTTATCTTGCCGTCCCGCCGAGTGTTTTCGATATGCAGATGAAATATTTGGTCGACAGCGGTTGCGTGACGATAACGCCCGACGAACTTTATGCGGGGCTCAACGGCGAAATCGAATTGCCCGAAAAACCCGTGCTGATAACGTTCGACGACGGTTATCTGGACAATTACACGAACGCTTTCCCGATTTTAAAAAAATACGGTCTGCACGCGACAGTTTTTGTAATTCCGGCGTTCACGAGCGTCAATCCCGGCTACATGACGTGGGAGCAGCTCAAGGAAATGGAAGCGAACGGCATAACCGTCGAATCGCACACGCTGACGCACCCGAAACTTGAAGAATTACCCGACGACGAAATTCGCAGCGAACTTTTGAACTCAAAATCGTTGCTTGAACAAAATCTCGGTCACCCGATTGAATTTTTGGCGTATCCGACAGGCACTTACAACTTGCACATTGCCGGAATTGCGCAGGCGGCCGGCTACAAAGGCGCGTTCACGATTAAATATGGCATTGTCGACAAGGGCAGTAATTTTTTCGCGCTTGAACGTGTTCCGATTTTCCATTCGCCGACGACAATGAAAGATTTTTACGAACGAATTGTTTGGCGACAAAATTTTGAGGAATTTGGCTGGATGAAACGATAACCAAAAAATTTTTTAAGGAGGTTTTTGTTATAAGGAAAATTTTGGCGTCGGCAGTTTTGGCGGCGTCGTTGGTTTTCGGTAACCAAGCGTCGGCCGCACCGCTCACGTTTGACGCTCGCTACGATTTTGCCGAGATGACCACAGGCGAATTCTGGACTGGTGTCGTCGACTACGACATCGACTTCCTTGCTTTGCGTAGTGGCCCTTCGAGAAACTATTCTTTAATAACTCGCATTCCGCCCGGCGCACGCGTCGAGATAACTACCAGGATGGGCGCGAGTTGGCGTGAACAGGGCTACAGAGATTATGACGACAATTTTTGCTACGTCACTTACAACGGAATGAAAGGTTACGCTCATCGCGGATACATTAAACTTGTTCCTGGAACGGGACATTTTATTCCGTGAACATACCGAGGCGATAACCGAAAAATTTTGCGGCATCCCTGAAGATTGCACCGAAACAATCGAAGGGATTTTTTTTTGCCAACGCGGTCAACTTCATCACGACGAATTTTTTTCCTGCACCTTCAGCTGAGCCAAAATTTTCGCGAATCCAACTTTCCTGCGCGTGAAACTTGCCGATTTGAACGTAACGACGAAATTCCTGCGCCGCAGTGTAGTTGTGGCTGTGAAAAACCTGCGCGTCCGCCGCATAAAAAATTTTCAAGCCGCTCATCAACATTTTCGCCGCAACAAACATGTCTTCGCACAACGGGACATGATTCGGGAAGCCGCCGACATTTTTCAGCGCTGAAATTCGATACGCCGCAAAAGAATTCGACGCGAACGCGGTTTTGATTCCGAAAATTTTTCTGTCGTCGAACGAACGCAGTTGACTTTCGGGCGGATAATTGAATGCACGCAAAAATTTCGCCTCGTTGGTCGCGTTTTCGTGCGGAAGTTGTCGCCCGTAACTCAAGCCGACAGTTTCATCTTCCGCGAAAATTTTTATCAGCTTTGACAACGAATTTTCGTCGTGCAAAAGTACATCTTGCGTCAAAAAAATTATCACGTCGAGCGGCGAAGTTTTCAGCAAATGTTCAAGCGCAAATTGTCGCGTGCCGCCGTGATTGAAATTTTTTCGCTGAACGGTCAGCACTTCCACGCCAAATTTTTTTGCCGTAGAAATTGTTTCGTCGGTTGATTCGGAGTCGACGATTAATTTTTGTGTCGTCAAAGTTTGTTTGGAAATTTGTTCAAGCAACGTTTGAAATTGCGTGCCCGCGTTCAATGTCGGGATTATCAAGCCGTAATTCATCAACTCACCTCTGAAAAATTTTTAAGTTTGATTCGCGGCGATAACGTTGGATTTATCGGAACGTTGCGGCGCGTCAACTGTTTGGTTACTTTTTAAAAGTAACTTCGCGGCGATAACGTTGGATTTATCGGAACGTTGCGGCGCGTCAACTGTTTGGTTACTTTTTAAAAGTAACTTCGTGGCGATAACGTTGGATTTATCGGAACGTTGCGGCGCGTCAACTGTTTGGTTACTTTTTAAAAGTAACTTCGCGGCGATAACGTTGGATTTATCGGAACGTCGCGGCGCGAAAATTGTTTGGTTACTTTTTAAAAGTAACTCGTCAAAGTTTGTTCGGAAATTTGTTCGAGCAATTTTTTAAATTGGGCTCCCGCGTTCAATGTCGGGATTATCAAGCCGTAATTCATCTGTTCACTTCCAAAATTTTCTTGTCATGATAGCAAAAAAATTTCCCTGCGGCAAAAAAATTTCGTCGGACGTGTTATAATGACGCGGCTAAAATTTTTTCACGCACGAAAGGATTATTTATGTTAAAAGTCAAAATCGCCGCAGCACTGTTAATCGTGCTGTTGTTCGGAACAATTCACCTTATCGCGCCGGAATTTTTGCCGGAAGTTTGCTCACTTTTGGCACGCGGTGACATCGTCGAAACGGCGGATTACATCGCAAGTTACGGTTCGTTGGCAGTCGTGTTCAGTTTTTTGTTGACGCTGTTCGTCAACGCGATAGGCTTTCCGCCCGCAATAATTTTTTCTACGGCGAACACGTTGATTTTTGGTATCGTACCGGGGATAATTTTGTCGGTCGTTGCGGAAACGGTCGGCGTGACAATCAGTTTCCAGTTGCTGAGATTTTTTTTCCGCGATTCGGCACGCAAGATTATCGCCAAAAATAAAAAGTTGCAGTCAATCGACAAGTACAGTTCCAAAAACGGCTTTAAAGTCATGTTGATTGCGCGAATGGTGCCTTACGTTCCGAGCGGACTTTTGAACGCGGCGGGCGCGCTGAGTTCGCTGAGTTTGCGCGATTATTTCGTTGCGTCGCTTATCGGAAAGTTCCCGTCGACGAGCATTGAAGCGATTATCGGACACGACGCGATTTTAAACGAAGAAGGCTACTGGCGAATTGTCATTTCCGTAATTTTGGCGATTGTGCTGATTGTTTGGGCGTGGCGTTACGATAATAAACATCATTGAAAAATTTTTTGGAGGTCGCAACATGAAGAATGACGCAGATTTTTATTCCAAACGGGCTTTCGACAACATGTCGCGTGAAAATTACAAAGCGGCTATTGCTGACGCGACAAACGCCATCAAACTTAATCCGAAAGACATTATCTCTTACGACGTTCGCGGAATTTCTTACGCCGAGTTGGGACAATTTAACCTTGCGCTGACGGATTTCGACAAGGCGATTGCAATTACTCCGAAATTTGATTGGACGTATGTTAATCGCGGACGAGTTTTTGTCATGATGAATGAATATCGGGCGGCTATCAAAGATTATTCCAAAGTTATTCAGCTTAATCCGAAAGCTTCGAGCGGATATTTTTGTCGCGGCGATGTCTACAAGTTTTTGGAAGATTTCGAGTCGGCGATTAAAGATTTTTCCAAAACGATTCAGCTTGATCCGGACGTTCTTTTAGCGTACAACAATCGCGCCTTTTGTTATGCGCGGCGGGGAGAATTCAAGCTTGCGATTCAAGATTTGGACAAATGCATTGAGCTTGAGCCGGATAAATTTGAAGCTTACATAAATCGCGGAAATTGCTACGCCAAACTTGAGCAATACGACTTGGCACTTGAAAGTTTAAACACGGCCGTCGAGCTGAACCCGAATTTTGCAACGGCTTATTTCATACGCGGAGCAATTTACGGCGACCTTGGGCAATATGATTCGGCGATTCAAGATTATTCCAAAGCCGTCGAACTTGAACCGAATTATATCAACGCGTACAATTCCCGCGCCAATCTTTACGGTCAACTTGGGCAATATGATTCGGCGATTCAAGATTATTCCAAAGCGATTGAGCTTGACCCGAATGACAGCGAAACATATTACAATCGCGGCTGTGCTTACGACAATTTGGGGCAATACGAGCGGGCGATTGACGATTACACCAAAGCCATTGAACTCGACCCGAATTTCGCCTCCGCGTACAACAATCGCGGCTGGGATTATTATCTGCTGGAAAATTACGACGCGGCACTTGCGGACGCCAACAAAGCCCTTGAACTTGACCCGAACGAATGTGCAATTTACGATACTCGCGCCTGTGTTTATTTGTCGATTGGAAAAATTCCCGAAGCGTTGGCGGATTTAGACAAGGCCGTTGAACTTGACCCGAATCAGTTTCACACGCACAGCATTCGTGGTTGCATTTATTTGGAGTTGGGAAAACCTTCCGAAGCGTTGGCGGATTTTAACAAGGCGATTGAACTTAATCCTAATGATGCTGCCATTTATTTCAATCGCGGCAGATGTTTTCAGGCTCTCGGCGACGAAGAAAATGCCCGCGCAGATTTCATCAGAGCTTATGAACTCAGCGACGAAGATTAAATTTGTCGGAGCAACTTTATCATGAAAAAATTTTTTGCAACAATCTGCGTGGCGACAATTTTGTTGACGGGTTGCGGTGACGAAGAAACTTCCGAGCCCGAAAAAAATTCAACTCAAGCCGAAGAAAATTCTTCCGACAAAAAAATTTCTTCCGACAAAAAAATTTCTGCGCCCGAAACTTCACGAGGCGACAAAAAGAAAATCGAATCCGAAACAAAATTTTACGTCGAACGTGCCCGCGACAATTACGACAAAAAAAATTATCGTGAAGCCGCCAACGACGCGACCGAAGCAATTCGCATTGACCCGAAGAATGTCGAAGCTTACATCTGTCGAGCGAAAATTAATCGCGCATTGGGCAATAATCGCGACGAAATTGCCGATTTGAGCAAGGTTATCGAACTTCAGCCGCAAAATTCGGATGCATATTCGTCGCGTGGCGTTGCATTTTCAAATTCGGGCAGTTATGATAAAGCCGTCGCGGACTTCGACAAAGCAATTTCGCTCAAACCGAACGCCGTTGACAATTACGAAAATCGCGGACTTGTTTACGGCAACATGGGCGATTTTGAAAAAGCATTGACGGATTTCGACAAAGTCATTTCAATCAAACCGACTGCCGAAGCTTATCGCCGCCGCGCTCAATGTCATGAAGCTTTGGGCGACAGCGACAAAGCTCAAGCGGATTTCGACAAAGCCCGCGAACTTGACCAATAAAATTTTTTGGAGGTTTCACCATGAAAAATTTTTTACTCGGCGCGTTGATCGGCGTGATGATGTTCAGCTTTACGGCGTTCACGCAAGCAAGCGATTTTGACACGGAAAATCTTTGTTGCAGAGGAAATTATTACTGCGCGTCGGACGACAACGGCGAATATTGCTACAACAACGGCGAATATTGCGGTCGTTACGGTTGCGGCGACGGATACAGCAGACGTTGAGTCGCGCCAAAAATTTCCAACGCACAATCAACGAACGGATAAACTTAAATCGACGCGCTTAATCTGCGTAAAAAAAACCGCCTCGTTTTTCGAGACGGTATTTTTTTGGTCAAAAGTGTTTTCAATCAAATTTAAGCTTGAGGCTCGACGAAAATTTTTTTGCAAGTTCTTCGCTTATCGTAAACTCTCCAAGTGTTTTGACGAATCTGGACGCCGTGCCGTGGAAGTCACTGCCGCCGCTTATCAGCAGATTATATTTCTTCGCAAGGAAATAGTAATGCTGAACGTCTTCGGGTTTGTGGCAGGGGTAGTAAACTTCCAATCCGTCAATCTTGCCGCACAGTTCTTCGACCAATTCATCGTTGCCGATAAGTTTCGGGTGAGCCAGCGTCACTTTGCCGCCCGCTTGGTGAATCACGTCAATTACTTCGTCGACTTCCGGCAAATAGCGCGGCACGTAAGCGGGTCTGTCTTTGGCAAGCATTTTGTCGAAAGCTTCGCGAACAGTTTTGAACGCGCCGATTTTCACCAAAGCCCGTGCAATGTGCGCCCGACCGATTGAGCGACTGGTATCCGCGATTTTGAGAATATCACCTTCGCGAATGTCGTATTTCTTGCTTTGCAGAATTTTGACGATTTGGCTGAAACGTTCCCAACGTGCCTCTTGAATTTTTTCGAGCATTTCTATCAGGGCGGCGTTGTAAATATCGACATTGTAGCCGACGAGGTGAACATCATGCGCGGGATTATTTACGCTCAACTCCACGCCGGGAATTATCGTTATGTTTCTGTCCGGCAAGAGTCCGTTTTCGTACAGACGACGAACGCCGTCAACCGTGTCATGATCGGTTATGCCCAGATAATTCAGACCGATTTTCTTCGCTGCCGATACGAGTTCTTCGGGTTGCAATGAGCCGTCCGAAAAAGTCGTATGGGTATGCAAATCGCCGGCCATTAATTTTACCTCCCACAAAAATTGAATTGCTTGATTTTAATCGGGGTGAGTGTTGCCAAGGAATTAACGCGGTTCGACAATGAGTTTGATCGCAGTGCGTTCGCTCCCGTCGATTTCGATGTCTGTGAATGCGGGAATGCAGATGAGGTCTACGCCGTGCGGTGCCACGAAGCCGCGTGCAATGGCAACCGCTTTAACCGCTTGGTTCAGCGCTCCGGCACCTATCGCCTGCATCTCGGCACTTCCGGTTTCGCGGATAACTCCCGCGAGTGCGCCGGCGACGGAATTGGGGTTAGATTTGGCTGATACCTTTAAAATTTCCATAACTGTTCCTCCTCCCTGGGTGCATTTTGGTGTTGTAGTGGTTTTCTACCTGCTGCGGCTCCTTCTGCGTCTAAATTATTTTCCTTGCTTAATTCTTCACGGGTAAATTAAATCCTTCACATTTCATTTTGATTGTGTGGATAATTTATTGCTGTGACATTACGGGTTCTTCAAGCTTGTTCGTTGAATTTGAGTTTTTGTTATCTACTTTCTTTGTGCGGACAAAGAAAGTAGCAAAGAAAACGCGAACGCTCACCAGTTCGCCTTCGCCTACGCGGCGGGCGAGGCAGTGCGTTATCACATAAGTCGACGTGTGAGTCACCAATTTGGCCGACGGTATTTGCGTCACGCAAATGCGTCGGCGGGGAGCCGTCATCCGTGACGGCTCCATATTTCGGTTGCGGATTGATAAATACGTTGCGATTTTTTATTTCGTTCAGCAAGTATCATCACGTCAACATTTTAACTGCCCGTTTTTTTTTATTCAATAGTGTAAAAATCTGTCTCAGCCGTGTTGCTTATATTTTTCGTCCCAAACGGGTAATTGTTCGCCGAGTGTTTCGGAGTTGAAATTTCCTTTGCCGTCCGTGAAATGTTTATAAGTTTTTTGTACTTTGCCGAAACCCAAATACAACAGCGGCAAATTAAAACAAACCATAATCACATTTGCCAAATCGCTCAAATTCCACAACGCGCTGAGGTCGAAGCCCGCGATATTTGTTGCCATGCCGAAAGTGAGTACCAATAAATTTAAAAATCGAATCGCCATGAGGAAAATTTTGCTCTGAGAAATTTCCTTGACGGATATTTCGGAGAATGACAGAAAGCCCAGCAACGAAGTAAAAGCGAACGTGCCGAAACAAAGACTCAACACGATTGCGACAACTTCGTAACTTATTCCGCCGTCGGTGAGCGCACCACACGAGGCAAGAAATTTTTGCAGTCGTCCCATTTCAAACCAGTCAGTAGCGGCGTCCGTCAACCAAAGTTGGCTCATGACAACGATAAAGCCCGTCATTGTGCAGATAATCATCGTATCCAGAAAAACGCCGATTGATTGAATTAAGCCCTGTTCGCAAGGGTGTTTGGCGTCGGCGACGGCTGCCGGTATGGAAAGTGTACCTTGTCCGGCTTCGTTGCTCATCAATCCGCGTTTTATGCCCTGTGAAAGTGCTATGCCCAAAGTTCCGCCGAAAATTGATTCGGGTTGGAAAGCCTCGGTTACGACGGCATAAAAGAACCACGGGAGCCGGTCAAGATTCATCAGAATGATAACCAGCACGATTCCGACATAAATAACCGCCATTATCGGAACAAGCACGTTGGTAATTTTTATGACGCGCTTGAGACCGCCGAATATCGTAAAAATTACCAGCCCCGTAAGCAACGCGAAAAATACCCAACTGATTGTCGTTGAAGGTACACTTCCCGACGCGTGTTGCACGACGGCAACCATTGCGGACAACGTATTAAATCCCTGCGCGGGCAGGCAAAGTATTGCGTAAACGATATACAGCAAACTCAAAGCGACACCGACAAAAGTTGCTCCGCCGAGTAATTTTCGTCCGTAACAGGGAAGTCCGCCGACGTAGTCATCGCCTTGACGATCTTTATAAATTTGCGACAGGGTTGATTCCACAAAAGCCGTTGCCATGCCGAAAAAAGCGGACAGCCACATCCAAAACAATGCACCGGGACCGCCCGTTGAGACTGCACCGGTTACGCCCAAAATATTGCCGGGACCAACACGCATTGCCGTCGAAAGCAGAAATGACGCAAGCGGACTGATACCGCGCTTGGAACTTTTGCCGGTCATCAAATTTTTTATCCCGCGCAGAAAATATTTAATCTGCACGAAACCCAGTTTGAGCGAAAAATAAATTCCCGTTCCGACAAGAAAAATTATAATGAACGGGAGTTCGCCGATAATCGGGATACCGCGATACCAATCAAAATTCGTCGGGAAATCCCATATCAAATCGGCAAGTTGCTGAAATACACTGCAGACATTACCTATCCACTCGTTCATGTTGCAAATAACCTTAGGAGATTGTAAGTTTCAAACTTCGTCACGGCTTGATAAAAATGCGCTCCACTTTGACGGTCTTGTTCGTCTTGTCGTCAAGCTCAATCAAAAGCGCACAGTAAATACAGGCACCTTCGGCAACTTCAAAACGACTCGGGCGCGCCGTCAAAAATTTTCTTATGACGGGTTCAACGCAAATGCCCAGAATTGAATTTTTAACGCCGACCATGCCCAAATCGCTGATATACGCCGTGCCGTGCGGCAAAATCTGTTCGTCAGCCGTCTGAACGTGTGTATGCGTGCCGACAACCGCCGAAACTCGTCCGTCAATGTAATGCGCCAAAGCAAGTTTTTCACTTGTCGCCTCGGCGTGAAAGTCGACAAAAATCGCATCACATTGCTTTTCGATAAACGTCAAAATTTTATCCGCCAACCTGAACGGGTCATCAAGCGGCGGATTCATGAAAGTTCGTCCTTCAAGATTGACGACGCCGATTTTTTTCTTGCCAACGGGATAAATGCAAAAACCTTTGCCGGGCGTGCCTTCGGGATAATTTGCGGGTCGAAGCAAAAACGGTTCCGTGTCAATAATTTGCATGACGTTGGAATTGTCCCAAATGTGATTTCCGCTCGTGACGACATCCGCGCCGCCGCGAATCAGTTCGTCGAAAATCGCAGGGGTCAAGCCTTTGCCGTGTGCCGCGTTTTCGCCGTTGACGATAACCATGTCGATATTTTTCGCCTGTTTAAGTTCGGGCGTCCGTTCCATGAAAAAATATCTGCCCGCTCTGCCGACAACGTCGCCGACCATTAAAATTCGCAAAAAAAATTCACCCTTTCAACGCGCATAAACTACAACGCGTTCACGTTCACGCACGCCGACAAGACGACCTTCAACGCGCAACTGCCGCATGTTGTTGAGACATTGTTCCAAATAATCTTCCTGCGCGATGAGATAATCTTCGTCGGGAATGTTGCCGTCGTATTATTCGATTAACCTGTCACCAAAATAATTAAAAGCCAGTTCCGTCAAAAGTGACAGTTCCCGACAAGTCAAAGTTGCCACGTCGCGCCGCACGTTCAAAAAACACGTTCCGTAAACACCTTCGACGTTGAGTTCGATTTTCGCGCCGCCCAAACCTTCCAGATGATGGAAAGTTTCAACCGACTCGGCAACGTATGCCAAAAAGTTCTCAATGTCTTCTTGGGAAAATTTCCCGTTCAACGCAAAGGAGAATTCAAGCGTCTCGTCCTTCGAGTCGTAAGTTACCGACTGCACCGCAGGAAACACCACAAGAATCGATGCCAACAATTTGCTGGCGTCGGGATTGGGTTTCTTCGTCTTTTTTAGAAAATCAAACACCGCTCTAACCCCCCTTAGAAAAGCAATTAGGAATTAGGAATGTGAAATTAGGAATGGCTACGTGTTTAATTCCTAATTCCTAATTCCTAATTCCTAACTGAATTTATTTTGCGTAGTCAACAACACGAACTTCGCGAATAAGCGTCGCCCGAATTTGTCCGGGATAATCCAAATCTTTTTCGATTTTTTTAACTATGTCATGCGCAAGAATTGTTGCCTGCGCGTCGTCGATTTTGTCGGGTTTAACCATAACGCGAATTTCACGACCGGCCTGAATTGCAAAACAGCGTTCGACGCCCTCGAAACCTTCGGCGATTTCTTCAAGCATTTTCAGACGTTTAAGATACATTTCCAAACTTTCGCGACGTGCACCGGGTCTGGCTGCCGAAACAGCGTCCGCCGCCGCAACCAAAACCGCTTCGACGGAAGTAGCTTCAATGTCCCCGTGATGCGAGGCGATTGCGTTGATGACGAATTTATTTTCGCGATAACGTTTCGCCAAATCCGCGCCGATTGTCACGTGAGGTCCTTCGACTTCATGATCAACCGCTTTGCCGATGTCGTGCAACAAGCCGGCACGTTTCGCCAAATTCACGTCAACGCCGAGTTCGCTTGCCATAATGCCTGCGAGTGTCGCCACTTCGATTGAGTGATTCAAAACGTTTTGCCCGTAACTTGTGCGGTATTTGAGCCGTCCCAAAAGTTTAATCAAGTCGGGATGAATTCCGTGCACGCCGACTTTAAATGTCGCCTGTTCGCCGGCTTCTTTCATGCGGTTATCAACTTCGCGTTTGGCTTTTTCGACCATTTCTTCAATTCGTGCGGGATGAATTCTTCCGTCGGAAATGAGTTTTTCGAGAGCTACGCGGGCGATTTCGCGACGAACGGGGTCAAAGCCGGATAAAATTACGGCTTCGGGCGTGTCGTCGATAATCAAGTCAATGCCCGTCAAAGTTTCGAGCGTGCGAATATTTCTGCCTTCGCGTCCGATAATGCGACCTTTCATATCGTCGCTTGGCAAAGTCACGACCGATACCGTTGTTTCGGCGACGTGGTCAGCCGCGCAACGTTGAATTGCCGTGCTTAAAATGTCGCGCGCTTTTTTGTCGGCCTCGTCTTTGATTTGCGTTTCAACTTCCTTAATTTTGAGTGCCTTATCGTGATTCAAACTTTCTTCGACTTCGCTCATCAAAATGCTTCGAGCTTCGTCTTTTGACAGTTGGGCAATGCGTTCAAGTTCGGCATCTTCTTTTTCCTGCATTGCGTCGAGATGTGCTTGCGACTCGTTGAGCCGCGCTTCCTTTTTGCTTAGGAGAATTTCTTTTTTTTCGAGTGAATCCAGCTTTTTGTCAAGGTTCTCTTCCTTTTGCACCACGCGGCGTTCTTGCCGTGAAATTTCGTTGCGCCGTTCTTTGGTGTCGCGGTCGAGATCCTGCCGCATTTTATGAATTTCTTCTTTGGCTTCCAAAATGGCTTCTTTTTTTTCTGCGTTGCTTTTTTCCCGTGCGTCGTCGATGATGCGGCGTGCTTCGTCTTCCGCCGAGCCGATTTGCGCTTCGGCAGTGCGTTTGCGTGCCGTGTAGCCGCCGAATGCTCCGAGAATGATTGCGACGATGACTGCTGCGATTGTAATAGCGATAACACTCACCCCCCAAATATTTTAATCGAATACCAAAGTATTTTATAGATTGTCAACTGATATGTCAAATGTTTGCTCAAGAAAAATGGCGTTCGTCAAGCGAAAAATCGGCGACGAAATTCCTGCTTAACAACGCGGCGAAGTGCTGATATAATGCGGGGAAATTTTTTTGTGAGGTTTTGCCAATGCTCAATTATCGCGACGAACTGGACAAGATGCCGTCCTATGACGGTGTGGAAAAAAATTATCGAATCAAAGTCAACGCCAACGAGTGCACGCTGTCACTGCCGCCGTTGGTTGAAGAACGTGTGATGAATCGTTTGGCGCACGTTGCTTTCAATCGCTATCCGAACGAAGAATATTATTCGCTGGTCGAACAGATTGCGAAAAATTTTTCCGTAGACGACGAACAAATTATTTTGGGCGGCGGGTCGAGCGAGATTATCGAAAAAGTTTTTCACGCGTTCGGTGGTGCGGGCAAAAAAGTTGTCTTCCCGCAACCGAGTTTTTCCATGTACAAAATTTACGCCAAAGCCGCCGAGTCCGAAGGAATTCCTTTCGACTTGGACGAGAATTTTAATTTGGACGTTGACGCGTTCATAAAAAAAATTCGCGAAGTCAACGCGAATCTTGCCGTCGTGTGCAACCCGAACAATCCCACAGGAAATGTTTTGTCGCCCGCGCAGGTCGAAAAAATTGCCGCGTCGATTGACTGCGCGTTTTTGCTGGATGAAGCTTACGTGGAATTTTACGGACGTTCGGCGGTCAATCTTGTAGCGAAATATCCGAATTTGCTTGTCGCACGAACTTTTTCCAAAGCTTACGGATTGGCGGGCGCACGTGTCGGCTACATGATTGCTCAACGCGAAGTTACGCGCATGGTCAACAAAACTTTCATGCCGTATCATTTGAATTCGCTGAGTTTGGTAACGGCGGACATTGTTTATCAAATGCGTGACGAATTTGTTCCGCGACTGCATATGATTGTTGCCGAACGCAAGCGCATGGCTGAACGTCTGCAAAAACTTTCGGGCGTCGAAATTTTCCCGTCGGAAACGAATTTTATTTTGTTTCGCACGACGCGGGCGGCTGAACTCAAAGATTATTTGGAGACGTTGGACATCGGCATAAGATATTTTTCACCGAACGCTTTCGGGCTGAAAAATTGTCTGCGACTTTCAATCGGCACGCGCATGGAGAACGACGAAGTTTTTTCCGCGATAAAAAATTTTTTGGAGGCAGTGTAATGCGCACGGGCAAAATCAATCGGTCGACGAACGGTCGCTTTAAAAGCGACGGAACAGTTGGTGTTCACCGCAACCGCTCGACAACCCTAAATTATCATCATGCTCAAACGCGATAACGGAGGCAATGTAATGCGAACAGGCAAAATCAATCGGTCGACGAACGAGACAAAAGTTGACGTTGAAATAAATCTTGACGGCACGGGACTTGCTGACGTTAATTCCGGCGTCGGATTTTTTGACCACATGTTGAAACTTTTCGCGGCGCACGGGCAATTTGACTTGAAACTTTCCTGCGCGGGCGATTTGGAAGTCGACGGGCACCACAGCATTGAAGACATTGGAATTTCGTTGGGCGCGGCGATAAAATCTGCTCTGGGCGACAAACGCGGCATCACCCGTTACGGAACTTTTTTTCTGCCGATGGACGAAACTCTTGCGCTTGTCAGTTTGGACATAAGCGGGCGACCGTTTTTGGTTTGCGACACGGGTGAACTTGCCCCGACAATCGGCGACTTTGACACCGAGCTTGTCGAAGAATTTCTGCGCGCATTTGCATTCAATGCCGGCTTGACTTTGCACGTCAAAATTCTTTACGGCAAAAATTCTCACCACAAAGTTGAAGCGATTTTCAAAGCACTGGGGCACTCGCTCCGCATTGCCGTTGCCCACGACGAAAAAATTACGGGCGTCCCTTCGACGAAGGGCATCCTTTGAATTTGAGGCGATACAATGAACTTTTTTGTTACGGGCGACGATTCTTTCAAAATGAACATTGATTTGGAATATGTCACACCGAAAGGAAGTCACGGCGCAAATTTTGCCGCAGACAAGCAGTCATTGACTCAAAGTCTTTCGATAGCACGGGAAGTTTTTTCACGTGTCGAACGTGGGAAAATTGATTTCGTGCTGATTGGCTTGGCTCCCGACTGTTTGTTTCAAGGCGGTGACGTTGACAAAAATCTGACCGCGTTGAGCGAATATCTTAAACTGTGCATTGATTGCGGCGCGAAACCTGTCTGCGTGATTTTTTCCGTCGCGCCGAGCGTACGTGAAAGTTACCGAAAAAAATTCGTGGAGCCGGTGCGCGATATTCTTGCCGAGCTGAAAAAGATTTATGCATTCGAGTTTGTCGACCTGTTTGATTTTCTGGTACCCGAAGATGCTTTCAAAAATGAGAGAACTTATAATTTGATAAGTGCTCAGGCTATGGACGTGATTTTGACATTTAAGCTTTACGAGTTGAAGATTTTCCCGTTCGCCGAATTTCGTTTCATGAGCTACGAATATATTTCCAGACTTTCGTATGTGATGAATAAAAAGTTGCTTCCCCACCTGAATTACACGGCAGCTAAGCATCCGTTTCATGCGTTCATGGACAAAATTTTTCAAATGACGATTGACGAACTCAAACGCAAGGACAAAATCAAAATCGCGTTTGTCACTGACCATGCGGCCGCTTGGTGCGGCGACAAACTTTATTACATGTTCGCGAACAATCCGCGCTTCGAGACGACGATTTTTCTTTGCCTTTCGACCGAATCGACTTTTGGGGACGCTCTTCATGACGTTGAACAATTCAAAGCACGCGGATTGAACGTTGTCAGCATTTTTGATTTAAACGAAGAGACGCCGCAACAAGACATCGTTATTTTTTTGCGCCCGTATCTGATTACTTTCTCGAAAAATTTTCAAACCGAAACAATGACGCCGCAAACTCTTTGGACGTATATTCACTATGGCTCAGAGACAGCGACCGTATCAGGGTATCATGATTCCCAAATGTTCCGCTTGTCATGGAAAAGTTTTTTCGACAGCGAGTTTACACGCAAATTTTTTGACACGAACTCTACAATCGGTATGCCCCGTGCATATGCAAGCGGTTTGCCGAAAATGGATTCGTTTTTCGAGGCGCAAGAAAATTTTTCGTTCCGGTGGAAAATGACACGTCCCGACGCAAAGAAAATTATTTGGGCACCGCATTGGTCTTTTGAAAAAGATCAGCCCTTGCAGTTTTCAACATTCAATCGCAATTACAAGTTCATGTACGAATTCGCCAAAAATCATCCCGAAACGTCGTGGGTTGTAAAACCGCATCCGAGACTTCTTTTCAGTGCCTTTACTTCAGGGTTGTTTCCCTCCGTCGAAGCATTTGAGGAATATCTTCAAGCATGGAACGATTTACCCAACGCGCAAGTCTTCACCGGCGGTTACTATCAAGAAATTTTTGCCACTTCCGACGGCATGATTCAAGACAGCTGCTCATTCATTGCCGAATATCAATTCACGCACAAACCGATGATTTATTTGACGCGCAAAGATACAACGGGGTTCACCGAGTTGGGCGAAAAAATTCTGAACGCCTCCTATTGTGTTGACGGCAGCGATTTGGAAGGTATTGCCGCTTTGATGCAGAAAATTTTTATCGAGGGCGACGACCCGTTGAAAGACGAGCGACAAAAAGTTTTCGACGAACTGTTAAACTATCGGCGCGTCAACGGAGTTTCGGCGAGCGAATATATTTTCCACAGCATTGCCGACGAATTGACGGGCGATGATTAAATTTGTTTTCGATTTGGACGGCACGATAACCAAAGTCGAAACGTTGCCGCTCATTGCCGCCGAATTGGATTTGGCGGACGAAATGAAACTTTTGACGGACTTGACGCTCACCGGAAAAATCCCGTTCGATAAATCGTTCAAGCTTCGTTATCTGATTTTGCGAAACGTCCCGTTGAAAAAAATTCAAGACATTATGGCAACGGTTCCGCTTGACGAAGAAATTCTTGCGTTCATTGCCGAACACAAAAAAAATTGCGCCATAGTCACGGGCAACTTGGATTGTTGGATTGAGCCGCTTGCCGAAAAAATTGACTGCGAAATTTTTGCTTCGACGAGTGAGCTTGACGACAGAAATTCGCCCGTGCTGACGAAAATTCTTGATAAAGGCACCGTGATTCGCGAGCTGAAAAAATCCTGCGACAAAATTATTGCGGTCGGCGAAAGTTTCAACGATGTTTCAATGTTCGAGGCGGCGGACGTTTCGATTGCTTTCGGCGGCGTGCACAAACCCGTTGACGCGGCGATTTCCGTTGCGGATTTCGTCGTCTTTGATTCGGGCGCGTTGTGTCGTCTGTTAAAAAATTTTTTACCGATTGGAGAGAAAAAACCCATGCAAAAAACTTTGGTGCTCATCAAGCCCGACGCGTTCGGGAAAAATCATTCGGGCGACATCCTTAAAATTTACGAGGACGCCGGCTTTAAAATCGTTGCGGCAAAAGTCATGCGCATGACGCCGGAACTTGCCGCGAAACATTACGCCGAACACATAGGGCGTCCGTATTATCCTTCGCTGGTCGAATTCATGACGAGCGCGCCGATTATGGCTTTGGTTCTTGCGGGCGACAATGTCATCAAAAAAGTTCGCGAAATTAACGGGGCGACAAATCCCGCAGAGGCCGCCGACGGAACGATTCGCAAACTTTTCGCCGAAGACAAGTCGAAAAACGCTGTGCACGCTTCCGACAGCCCCGAAAGTGCGGCACGTGAAATTCCGATTTTCTTCAGCGCGGCGGAAATTTTTGATTGAAGACTTTAAAATTTTTTCTGATAGCCGGAGTTGCGGTCGCGGGATTTTTCTTCGCATTGACAAACGGATCTGTTGAAATTTCGTCCGCGCAGGTTTTTTCGACGTTGACAGGCTCAACGGAACTTGACGAAACGCGTCGACAAATTCTGGAAAATATCCGTTTGCCGCGTGCGATTGTCGCAATGCTTGTCGGAGTGAATTTGTCGCTGTCGGGCGCGATACTTCAAGCCGTCATGAAAAATCCGTTGGCAGACCCGCACATAATCGGAATTTCTTCGGGCGCGGGCTTGTTCGGAATTTTCGTCATGATGATTTTCGACGACGCGGGCAAAATCATGACACCTGCGGCATTCGTCGGAGCAATTTTGGCGGCGGCATTGATTTACGTTTTGGCGTGGAAAGACGGCATCAGACCGATTCGCGTAATTTTGGCGGGCGTTGCGGTAAGTGCATTTCTCGGCGCGGGAATTTCGGCACTGCTGATTTTCGCGGGCGACAAAGTTCACGGCGCGTTAATGTGGATGGTCGGCGGCTTGTCGGCACGAAGTTGGCAACACGTCGAAATTTTGTTGCCGTATTCAATCGCGGGCACGGTGCTTACAATTTTGGCGGCTAGACATTTGAACGTTTTGCAACTCGGCGACGAAGTTGCGACAGGTTTGGGACTTCGCGTCAATCTTGTGCGTTCGTTGTTGACGGCGGTTGCGGCACTGCTTGCGGCGTCGGCTGTTTGTGTCGCGGGACTTTTGGGTTTCGTCGGGTTAATCGTTCCTCACACGGCGCGATTGATTTTGGGCTCGGATTATCGAATACTTTTGCCCGGCGCGGCACTTCTCGGAGCGGCAACCGTCACAATCAGCGACACCGTTGCCCGAACGATTTTTGCCCCGACTGAATTGCCCGTGGGAATTTTGACGGCACTACTCGGCGCACCGTTTTTCCTGTACCTGTTGCGTCGTGAAATTTGATAACATTTTCGGTGGTTGTCGATAAAGTTTCGAGTTTTGTTGCTTCGATTCGGTTCAATTTCCAAATTGATTTTTTGAATCTACTTTTTCTTTGCTTGCTTGAATTGTCAAACGAAGTGCAACGGGGTAGAAAACCACACTTCCCACGGTGATTTGTAACCCAAACATTTTCGCGGTCTCTGATTTAACTGCTCAACCACTGCCTGCAAATCCGTC